>NZ_CP034767.1:1587500-1905000 GCF_004005995.1 Devosia sp. 1566 | reverse complement strand
GATACCTGCCGATAGCCCAAGGATCGCCAGGATGGAAAACAGAAATGCACCGATAAAAAGGGATATGGAGGTTTGGGCAGATCGATCTCCCACGATGAGCTGAGCAGCGCGCGGCGTGGTAGATGCAGAAGCCGACGACAACGCAGCAACCAGCGTGGAAAGCGCAAACACCGACACCGTCAACAGACTGGTCGCAAGGATTTCCAGTATGGATTGCACAGCTTGTTGGGTGATGGTGAAGGGCAGCTCCTCGGGTGCCCAGCGCGCCAGATAAAACGCTGCCAGGATCGTGAGCACGGCGAGCGCGGAAAATACTGCTGGCAAGAACCACATTTTGCGCAGCAAGCGCCGGAGATAGAACGAAACCTGACTCATGCAGGATCCTTGGCGGCGGCCGAGCGCAATGAGGCACTTATCGTGCCGTCGCTCTCCAGCACTAGATACTCGACCTCGGCGATGCCCCTGGCCCCCGATGAGCGGATGGCGCTGAGCGCTTCGTCTTCGGTCACCCGTTCGCGCTTCATTGCCCTAGAACAAAAGGCTCCGTCTCGGGCCAGCAGCGTCGGCTCGGAGCGGACCACCTTGGCAAAAGGTCGCCACCGGACGGAGGCAAAGGTAACCAGGAACTGCATGAGGATCAACAGCCCCAGAGCCAAGGCACCCTCTGCCAGGGCAATGGACTCTTGGAGCAGAATGGCAGACAGCGTTGAGCCGAGTGCAACGGTAACGACAAGGTCGAAGGCGTTGAGCTTAGCCAGCGTTCGCTTGCCCGAGATGCGCAGGAACAGCACAATCGTACCATAGGCCAGCACACCGACGACCAAGGTGCGAATGAGCCCTTGCCAGTCCTGGAAGAACATTCCGGTCCAGTTCATGCATTGCTCCGATCAGCAGAAATGGCGCCAATGGCGCGGATCAGCCTGAGCCCATGCACCAGCACGGTCAAGGCCGCGACGAGATAGCCAACACATCAGTCCAAATGTTTCCGCACCAGGGTCGCGGCGTAAGTATACTTGACGGAGAACCAGTTAATCCATAATGCTAGATATATGGAACAACGTGCAGCCATCGACGTCTTCTCTGCCTTATCGCAGGCAACACGCCTCGAAACGTTCCGTCTTTTGATGGAGTACGAGCCGGATGGTCTTCCGGCAGGGGAGATCGCGCGGCGCCTGGGAGTTCCGCAGAACACGATGTCGTCGCATCTAGCGGTTCTGGCGCGAGCTGGGCTTGTTGAGTCGGAACGGCATAGTCGCTCGATCGTCTACCGCGCCGTAGTGGAACGCGTGCGCGAGATCGCGAGCTTTCTGGTGCAGGACTGTTGCGGGGGTCGCCCGGAACTGTGCGAACCCCTAGTCGCCGAATTCACCCCGTGCTGCTCTCCCATGGAGACGAGCCATGTCTGACCGCGTCTACAACGTCCTATTCCTCTGCACTGGCAATTCGGCCCGCTCCATCCTGGGCGAGGCTATCCTCAACCATGTAGGCAGCGGCCGCTTCCAGGCATACTCCGCCGGTTCGACGCCGAAGGGTGCCGGGCGCGCCCAAGATGGATTTTATCTTCACAGTTTGCGACAACGCCGCCGGCGAGACCTGTCCGATCTGGCCCGGCCAGCCGATGACCGCCCACTGGGGCATCGAAGATCCCGCAGCGGTTGACGGCCCCGAGTTCAAGCAGCGGGCCGCGTTTGGGGATGCCCTGCGGTACCTTTGCAACCGCATCGGCGCCTTCATCAACCTGCCGATCGCCAGCATCGATCGCATGGCATTGAACTCGAGGCTTGAAGGCATCGGAGCAATGGACGGCACCACCACCAAGTCGTCGAAGGCCGCGTAGAACCATGTCCATCTTCGAACGCTACCTCACGCTTTGGGTCGCAACCTGCATCGTTGTGGGCATCGCCGCTGGCCACTTTTTCCCTGCCGTGTTCCAGGGGCTGGGCTCGTTCGAGTACGCCCAGGTCAACCTCCCCATGGCGGTGCTGATCTGGCTCATGGTCATCCCCATGCTGGTCCGCATCGACTTCATGAGCCTGCGCCAGGTCGGCTCTTATTGGCGTGGCATGGGCGTCACTGTTTTCATCAACTGGGCCATCAAGCCGTTCTCCATGGCTCTGCTCGGCTGGCTCTTCATCGGCTGGCTGTTCCGGCCGATGCTGCCTGAGGTGCAGATCGATAGCTATATCGCCGGTCTGATCATCCTGGCGGCAGCCCCATGCACAGCCATGGTGTTCGTGTGGTCGAACCTGGTGCGGGGAGAGCCGCATTTCACCTTGTCTCAGGTTGCGCTGAACGATGCCATCATGGTCGTCGCCTTTGCTCCCATCGTCGGCCTGCTGTTGGGACTGTCGGCAATCACCGTGCCATGGGACACTTTGTTGCTCTCGGTCGGACTCTACATCGTCGTGCCGGTTATCGCCGCGCAGCTTTATCGACGCTGGCTGCTGGCCAATGGGGGCATCGACGCCATGAACCGGGTGCTGTCCGTCCTGCAGCCTATATCGATCACCTCCTTGCTGCTGACCCTGGTCATGCTCTTTGGCTTCCAGGGCGAGCAGATCATCGCACAGCCGACCGTCATCCTGCTGCTGGCGGTGCCAATTCTGATCCAGGTCTACTTCAACTCCGGCCTGGCCTATTACCTGAACCGGGTCTCCGGAGAACAGCACTGCGTCGCTGGCCCCTCCGCGCTGATCGGTGCATCGAACTTCTTCGAACTGGCCGTGGCCGCGGCCATTGCCCTGTTCGGATTCAACTCCGGTGCAGCCCTGGCGACGGTCGTCGGCGTCCTGGTCGAGGTGCCCGTCATGCTGTCTGTCGTCTGGATCGTGAACCGCTCCAAAGGCTGGTACGAACGCGGCCCCGCCGTACGTCACAACACCGAAACGAGGGTCACCGGATGAGCGTCACCATCTATCATAATCCTGATTGCGGAACGTCCCGCAACACACTGGCGATGATCCGCCAGTCCGGCGTCGAGCCAATTGTCGTCGAGTACGTCAAGACGCCGCCGAGCCGCGACCGTATCGTGGAGCTGGTTTCCGCCGCAGGTCTCTCGCTGCGAGATGCCTTGCGCAAGAAGGATACGCCCTTTGAGGAGCTTGGGATGGCCGATCCCGCCAAGACGGATGACGAGCTTCTGGATGCCATCGGGGCAAACCCGATCCTGCTAAACCGCCCCTTCGTGGAGACGCCGATCGGCACGCGCCTCTGCCGCCCATCAGAGGTCGTGCTCGACATCTTGGAGAACCCCGACATCGGCCCGTTCACGAAGGAAGATGGCGAAGTCATCATCGACGCCGAAGGGAAACGGCTTGTCTGATCGGCCAAATATCACCAGCGGCGCCTTCGAGGTGCCGGAATTCTCCAAGCTCACTGCCCCGGTTATGGACCACAAGCCGCGCATCCTGATGCTCTATGGCTCACTGCGGGAGCGGTCTTACAGCAGGCTTCTGACCTTCGAGGCGCAGCGTCTTCTTGAAGCCCTCGGCGCCGAGGTCCGCATCTTTCATGCCAACGGCCTGCCGTTGCCCAACGATGCGCCCGAAAACCACCCGAAGGTGCAGGAACTCCGCGACGCCATGCTGTGGTCCGAAGGCCAGGTTTGGACTTCGCCGGAACGGCACGGAGCCATGTCTGCGGTAATGAAGTCCCAGATCGACTGGATACCCCTGCCGGGCGGCGCCATCCGCCCGACTCAGGGTCGTACCCTAGCCGTTATGCAGGTCTCTGGCGGATCGCAGTCATTCAACGCCGTGAACCAGATGCGTATCCTGGGCCGCTGGATGCGGATGGTGACCATCCCGAACCAGTCCTCGGTCGCCAAGGCCTTCCAGGAGTTTGACGAAGCCGGCCGCATGAAACCGTCGTCCTATTACGACAGGGTGGTGGACGTCATGGAAGAGCTGGTGAAGTTCACGTTGATCAACCGCGGCGTCTCCAGCTACCTGACCTCCCGTTACAGCGAGCGCAAGGAAGCGGCAGCCAAACTCGAGGAGCGAGTCGGCCCGAAGTCTTTATAGACTACGAAGGCACGGTGATCCAAACGACGAGCCCGCATCAGGAATGGCCGCTATCTGAACTTGCGGATCACAAACCGGACGGACTGTTTCCCACCCCAAAGGGGCGGTCCGGAGCCGAGCCGGAATGCCGCTCTCATCGCCGCAGGCGCTTGGCTGCGGCACCGTCGTCGCAAATGTGCAAGCGAACCTCCACCAGCTTGCTTCCAGCAAACAGAAACTGCTCGGCCAAATGGATTGTCCCGGCAGAACCGACCAGACCTGCGCGAATGGTGGCGAACACGATATCCCCATCACCGTACACTCCAAGCAGCTCAAAGCGCTCGAAGTCATAGAACGCCCGCACCGAGGGATAGAACTTCTGAAACTCACCTAATCCCCGATATGTCCCCCCGAAGGGCAGGGACGCTGGTTCATGCATGATCAGGTCATCGTCGAAACGATCGGGGTAGTCCTCGAGGCGCCTCTTTGAACTGATCATTTCCTGGATGAACGCCTTGTTCTCGTCGGTTAAGCTCATATGGCAGCACTCCCGATTTCCGCCATCTCTGGCCGCTGTGTCGGCAAACTGAGTGATGCGGCGGGCACGAACAAGTACGCACAAGTTTGGCTGCGAGTACCATTCTTGAAAGTAATGCGATGCGCTGGAAGCGGTCTGAGCAGAGAACGGGATGCCCGATAGAGGCAACCCTTTCCGTTGTGGGCGGGGTGTGGAAGCCACTGATTTTCTATGCACTGCTGAGCGGACGACGTCGCTTTGGCGCACTTCACCATCTGGTCCCCGGATCGACACCGAGGATGCTGACGCTGCAGCTGCGAGAGTTGGAGCAGGACGGAGTCGTCGTCAGGACCGTCTTCGCCGAAGTTCCTTCCAGGGTCGAATACGAACTAAGCCCGCTGGGCCATTCCCTGGAGCCCGTCCTCGCCGGGCTGCATGAATGGGGGATCCTGTATCGTCGGCAACTGCAACCCCCGGAGGAGTAGCATCCATTTGCCAGGACCTGGCCGCCCGTTGTGCGGCTGGTCGGCTTATTGGGCTCGTGTGGGCACAGCAATGAGCTGTACCAGCGCCGCCGACAGTGACAGGAAAGTGCGTCTGAGCATTATGCCCTCCTCTTGCCTGATGAACGACTATCCGTGTCGTGAGCTGACCATGCGCGCCATGACGCCGGCGAAGCGAGGGTCAGCGTCCGCCCGGTCCATGCACGGCGGCGAACAGCAAGCCGGCCATGAATGTGAGATGGTTGATGAAAAACCCCACCTGCATCGGGTTCCCCTGCCAAGAGGGGGCCCGTAGAATGCAAAGCCGAGGAACAGAACATAAAGGCCTGCCAACGCCGCCGCCTCCCGGAAAAAGGCACCTGTCAAGAAACCGAGGACAAGACCAAGCTGACGAGCAGGGCTTTTCCAAGCAGGGACAAAAATGGAGTGCAGAGCAGAGACTTCCGCCTGTGCCAGCGCACGTCTCACAAGGCCCGAGTATGCCGGGCCTTCTCATAGAGCGGCAGCTTCTGAAACGTGGCCCCCGGAATCTGCCAGTCCGCTACCCACCCCCAATACGAAGTGGGGTAGGGCGCTGCTAACGACCCCATTCAGACCTTCGATATGACATAGCTAGATCCCAAAAACTGCCGCTCGGCAATTTGACCGTCAAGATCGCTGACGGGGGGATAACGTAAGCGATATCTCAGCAGCGGCATGCTATCGATGAAGCGGAAATGCTGTAGGCTGTGAATATCAATGGCCACTGAACAAGGGCGCGGATGACTGAGAGTTACACCATGCTCTTAGCCTCTCCGGGAAGAACGATGTCGTCGACACAATCGAATTTGACGGATGCCGAAGCCGAGGCAGCGCGCTTGGCCGCCGTGAGGCGCTACGACATACTCGACACGCCGCCGGACGGCTCGTTCGACAGGATCACCGCGCTTGCAGCTAGCCTGTTTAACGTGCCGATCTCGATCATCAGCCTAGTCGATACGGATCGGGTCTGGTTCAAGTCCCATCACGGGCTTGATGGTGTCAAGCAGATCGGCAAAGAGCCGGGACTATGCGCATCGGCGATCGTACAGGATCAGGTCTGGGTTCTCGAGAACGCGGCGACAGACGTTCGTTCCCTGGCCAATCCACTGGTCGCCGGAGAGTTCGGTCTGAGGTTCTACGCAGGCGTTCCGCTAACCACGGCAGATGGATTCAAACTTGGCACGCTCTGCGTAATCGATCGCGAGCCACGCCCGGTCACCGAAGAACAGATCAAGCAGCTTCGTCATCTTGCTTCGGTTGTCATGGACCAGATGGAACTGCGCCTGGCTGCACGAAAAGCGGTTGCAGAGCTTTCCGACGCACTCGAGACAGCTCGCATGCTCGGGCAGGAAATCGACCATCGCGTGATGAACAGCCTGCAGCTGGTTTCATCCATGCTGCAGCTCCAGGCAAGGCAGGTGGAGGGCTCGCATGCCGCCGAACAGCTTCGTGTGGCGGCTCTGAGAGTTGCGTCGGTGGCCCGGGTACACCAGCATATCTTCAAGAACCAGAGTGCCGGTTCGGTGAATGCGAAGGGTTACATTGAAAATCTCATGGCAGAGCTGCAAGGTACGTTGAACGCGGATGTGCCCATTCTGGTCGATGTACAGCCTGCCTCATTGGCGGCGGACCTGCTCGTACCTCTGGGCCTGGTCCTGAACGAGCTGGTCATCAATGCGACCAAACACGGGGGCGGTCAGATCAAGGTAAGCTTCAAAGAGCCGTCACCCGGAAGGCATAGGCTTTCGGTTGCCAACTCGGGTGACCGCCTGTCCGCGGACTTCAATCCGGCGAATACGAGTGGGCTGGGCATGAAGGTCGTCGTGGCATTGGCCCGTCAACTAGGCGGGACTCTTCAGTTCGGAACTCGGGAAGACGGAGCCGGTGCCAAGTTCTGGATCGACTTTCCAGGGCTGAAAGACACCGTTCACTGACAGGTGGAACGAGATGGCGGAGTGTAGTTAAGCATCGCTTCCTTAATCCATGCATTGTCCTAAAACGCCTTGCTGGAGCACGTTATGTCAGACGACTACACGCCATTTGCCTTGGTTTCGGATGACAACGTGCTCATCCGTATGGATGCGGCGCGAATTCTCGAAGACGCCGGCTTCCGGGTGTACGAGGCGGGGGAAGTTGGGGAGGCCCTGGCGATCCTCGAGGAGTCCCACGCCAGCATCCAGTTGCTGTTCACCGATGTGGAGATGCCGCCGGGTGAACTTAACGGTTTCGACCTCGCCCGCACCTGCGCGAAGAATTGGCCGGATATCGCCATCGTGGTTTCGTCAGGTCATCTAAAACCGCAGCCCGGGGACATGCCGGACGGCGCCGTCTTCATCGGGAAGCCCTTCTCGGCAGATGTCGTCTACGACCATCTCCAGGAGATTATGCCGGACGACATCATGCCGGAGCAGCTCAAGAAGGCCGCGAAGCGCGAAAGCTGAACGCGAGGGTGAAAGAGAAAGCCGCCCGCGGTGGGGGCACCGCCTGCGGCTTTCTTAAACCGCGCTGGAGGGGTATCGCGCGCCGTTTGGCCTGATAAAGAGCGACCCCGAATTCGGTTCCTAGAGCGCGTTCAAAAGAGGCTTCTTGGTATCCGCCCCCTCGTGCCGGCTATTGTTCACCTCGCGGCCGACCCGGAAGAACTCAAGCTGGTTGTCGAGATGGTTGTCGAGCAGGATCGCCTTGGCATCGTCTCCCTTGGGCTGCTGCGGTCGTTCGAGCTGGCGGAATTGAGCGAAGATAAGCAGGAGCAGCAGCGTCTCACCACCACTGTGGTGATTGGCGGTGGTCCAACTGGCGTCGAGATGGCTGGCGCAATTGCCGAGTTGGGCAGGTGGACACTTAAGGACGAGTTCCGCAGCATCGACCCGTCCGAGGCCCGGGTGTTGCTGGTTGAAGGCGGGGAGAGAATTCTTGGCCAGTTTCCCGAGCACCTGGCACAATATGCCACTGAGCAGCTGCAGCAGCTGGGGGTTACGGTTTTGACCAAGCGCCGCCTTCGTGACGTGACCTCCAGGGGGGTCACGATTGATGCAGAGTTCGTTCCCGCCGGAACCATTGTCTGGGGAGCAGGCGTAGGTGCCACTCCGGTAGCCGAGTGGCTCGGTATTGAACCCACTGCAGGCGGACGCATCGAGGTCGATGAGCGCCTGGCGGTGATGAATATGGAAAATGTCTACGCCATTGGGGACATTGCCGCCTTGCAGCAGGACGGACGAATGTTGCCGGGTCTGGCGCAAGTCGCCAAACAGCAAGGAGAGTATCTGGGGCGTGCGTTACGGCAAGGACCGGATCGAGCCGCAGGGTTTCGCTTTCATGACCGCGGCAACACAGCAGTGATTGGCCGGCACGCTGCCATCTTCGATTTTGGGCGCTTTCAGATGAGGGGGCGGCTTGCCTGGCTGCTCTGGGCCTTTGTACATGTCTATTTGCTGGTCAGCTTCGAAAAGAAGCTGCTTGTCAGCCTGCAGTGGCTGTGGCGGTACGCAACGAGGGCACGGGGCGTGCGGCTCATTTCTTAAGTTGCAGAACAGCAGGCAGTCCGGATTACACCCTCTTTAGGCCGGTGAAAGGCGATGCAGACCGCTAAGTAACGCGCGACTGGGGGGAAATCAGCGGCTCCACATGTTCGTCCGACCAGTTCAAGCCAGTGCGGCCCCAGTATGCCACCGAGTCGCCGTAGGCTAATTTGGGCATTGAGGCCACCGTTACCGACCGGCAAAGCCGCAAAGCAGTAGAGCAGGCCAGCGCTCCGGTTCCCACCAAGGCTTCCTGTCCGCAGCCTCGTGAAGGGTGCGCCGCGTTCCAGGAAGTGTCAGTAGCCAGGGTGTCACGGCCGGAACGGTCGTGTTGGCCCACCATGGCGGACCCCTCTCCGTTCATGGTCCAATCGCCGCAAGTTTTTCCCGGCGGCCATGGTTCCGTCCGCGTTCGATCCGGTGAGGATGTCGTGCTGATCGAGTTCATCTCCACCTCCGCTGACGACAGCGCCGGTTTCGGTGAGGCCAGTTTCTTTCGTGATGTTGACTGTGTCACTATGAAGTCCAGCCAGATCGGCGGCGATCCCTCGGGTAGCGCTAAGGCCGTGTCATCCCGTGCCGTGGAACAAATTACCTCCAGCGCGGATTGGTTCTGTTTCAGATGAGGTCAGCCATGCCCAATTCTCCGAAGGACACAGAGAAGAAGAAACCCGACCCCGCCCTCGCCGACGTCGAGCCTGGTAGCGATGCCGATGCGACCCCGGTTGAGGAGCCAGCCAAGACGCCTCCCAATCCAAACAAGAAACCCTCGGATCCGTAGCTAGGGCTGGCGCCTGCGAGGTGACCGGGCTTCCCCAACTGGCACCTGGCCACGTGCACCCGAGCACCGCGTTCGCGTACGCTGTTGAGAATGTCCTGTTCTTCGCTACTTCGCAGCGGTTTCACGATAGAACGCCTCATGGATACGAAAAAACTCACCTCGTCAAAGCTGGTTTTGCTACAGGCCTTCCGGGAAGACTAGGCGGGCAAGATGGTGCCGGCGTTCGCGCCCCGTGAGATGCGGAATGAAGCAGCCGCGTACAACGCTGCCGAGCAGCTGGTGCGATCCTATCCGGCGGTGATGGCGTGGACTCAGCTGAGAGAGGCAGGCGGTGGTGAGGTTGTGGAGCGAACCGTCGTATTCCGCCACGGGGATGTTCCGGGGACGCCTGATTGATCGCAGCTCTCAACAGCCAGCGGCTGATTTGATTAGCGACAAGGGAGAGAGGTAGGCGGTTGAGAAGAAAGTATCGAGTTGTGGATTGTGCCCCGACTGAGGGTGCCGCCACGGAGTTCATCCAGAGGGCGGGCTCACCTGAGGAGGCAGCTCGGCTGTCCCTTGGACTGGATCTGCGCCGGAACGGCGTCCCCGCCAACCCGCGGGCTAAGCTAAGGTCTACGTTGAGGCGCCTCCTGGCACGGTGTCACTTACAGGCTCTACACCAAGAGCTCGGGTGCCACATAGGATAGCCACGAAACTTCGGGGCCGAGGCGCCGTTGCCCTCAAGCACTTAGGAGTTGGCCATGCCCCGTTATTTCTTCGACACGGACGATGGCACCGTGCTGTTCAGGGACGAGGAAGGCTCTGAGCTTGCGAACGACCAGGCTGCTCGTGATGAGGCGTCGTTGAGCATGGCTGAGCTTGCTAAGGAGTTCATTCCTGGTGGGGCCCCGCAGAAGAACGTCACAATGTGGGTCCGCAACGAGCAGGGGGAGGCCGTGTTACAGCTGTCCCTGAACTTCGCCATCCAGCCGCTGAAATAGAAGCGCTATCGCATCGGCCCGACCAGCCGACGATATTCCTGCTCGGGTCGGCCATAGGCGTCGGCTGCAAACTCCTCCAGCGCTTCGCGACGACGGACCGTGATGTAGCCGCGATCCATGCCGATGAGGTGTTTGCCTTCAAGCTCATGCAGGGCCGTCGTAACGCTCGGACGACGAACCCCCAGCATCAAGGACAGCCATTCATGCGTGAGCGGCATCTCGTCGCCAGTTGACCGATCGTGGCACATCAGCAGCCAGCGGGCGAGGCGTTGATCAAGATGATGGACTGCGTTGGTCAAGGCGCTGTAGGCCGCCTGGGTGTACATGACATGCACAAAGCGCAGCAGCAAATCGCGGACTGCGGGACGCTCCGCCAGCACAGGCAATGGGTGTTCGCAGGTGATGCGGTGCCCGGTTCCGGCAACCTGCATGAAGATGGTGGGGGGCTGAGCTCGGATCGGCACCCCCTCACGGAAATGCCAGCGCCTTGATTACGCTCGATAACGCCATGTCGATCACTCCTGTGTCCCCCGACCAACAGCCGGGGAAACGATCAAAACATGGGTCAATTCTCAGCGAAACTTCTGCCCTTAGCGGGTCAGATCTTGGCGGCAATCAACAGAACGGGGTTTCCCCGCAGGTGATGGCAAGCCCAGAGCTTGATCTGTGGACAAATCGCCGTCATATGGGTATGCATTGCTTATCATATGAGGGAGGTAACGGTGTTGCAGATCGATATTCTAATGCCGACAATGCCCAACCGGCAGGACTTCTCGGCCGAGAGTGACCGCGTACGGCTCTCAAAGGTCGCCCTGAAAGCCTACAAGCGTCTCGTCCAAGAGTGGGGTCTCAAGGGTGAACAGGCGGCGGCGCTGCTCGATGTGTCCACGAGCACTTGGGAGCGCATGAAGCAGGAGGGAAAGGACAAGACCCTCAGCCAGGATCAACTCACGCGCATCTCCGCCCTGGTCGGCATCTACAAGGGGCTCCATCTGCTGTTCGCCGATGATATGGCCGACCGCTGGCCCTGGTTGGTCAACAAGGCACCGCTGTTTGCCGGGATGAGCCCAATCGACTCCATGCTCAAGGGCGGCATTCCGCAAATGCTCGCGGTGCGCCGCTATGTGGACGCCGTCCGCGGGGGCCTGTGATTGTCGATCGACGGTGTGCCGGTTGTCACCGAAGCCTTTCCGAGGACGGTTCGACTGGTAACGACGGCGCGGCTGCGTGCGGCGGTGTTAAGGCCCCTGGTCGATAACGAGGATGATCTCGCCGCGCTGGCTGAGATCGAAGACGCGACGAGCAGTCGCTTAATGGCGCAGGATCGCGGCATTGCGGGGCTCGCCGCCAACGAGCTCGTCTACGATGTCCCACACGCGCACTTCATCAACGCTTCGTTTGCCTATGCCAAGCCGCAGCAGCCGAACCGCTTCAATGGCGCCGACCGGGGTGCCTGGTATGCCGCTCTGGATGTCGCCACCTGCATCAGCGAAGTCGGATATCACCTGACCAACATGCTGGCAGATGCGGGGGACTACCACGCCACGGTGGAGTACGCGGAGATGTTTTGTAGCCTTGCCGGCGAGTTCCTCGACCTTAGGCAGGTACCCGACCATCCTGCGCTCGATCCGGACACGGCGAGGGCCTACCCGGTCGGCAACGCCATCGCGGAGCGCGCCCGGGTCACTGGCCTCAACGGCATCATCTACCCATCCGTACGACACCCGGGCGGCACTTGCATTGTCGCCTTGCGGCCGGCTGCCGTTCAGTCCGTTCGCCAGGGCGCCGTCTACCGCATGATTTGGAAGGGCGATCCAGCACCGCTGATCGAAGGGCCGCTGTGATCGCTTCGACCCTGATCAGATGGATGGTTGGACGGAGGCAGGGCAGGGCAGGGGCGCGTTGCCGCCCGGCAGCAATCGACCCCATTTCGGTCGTAGGAACTTGCAGTGCCCGGGCCTGAAAGCTGACGCTCAAGACGTCCAAGGGTCTCCTAGGCCCGGCGTGCCCTCGCCCGTCAGCCCCTCCTGAGTGTCCCTTAAAATTCGTCAAGGCGCACTGCAACCTCATGGCGTAAAGTCCATCTCCAGTCCGCTTTCTTAGTCCAGAAGAACTCAGAAGGCGCTTTTCCTCATTCGGATTCGAGGTTTAGTGAAGTCACGGTTGATTTTATAGTAGACACCTGCTTCTCTCAATAAACGCAAATTTTGCGCGAGGTGGAGAGAGCTGCGATGGCGCTTATACGGCGGGCTGGTCAAGCCGACATTGCGGAACAGTTAGGGGTATCGGTTTCAACAGTGTCGCGGGCGCTGGCTAATGAAACTGGCATCAGCGATGCGGTGCGCCGGGATGTGCAGCGGGTAGCGCGCAGCCTAGGATACAAGAGCAAGCACCCCGTTGACAGGAGCAAGCTCGACAAGCGGGCGCTGGCACTTGTGCCCCTCAACAGCGCCATCGGCAACCTAGCAAGCTTTTACCACGGGATCGTCGAGGGCATGCGCAGCCAGTCGGCGGAGTCAGGCATCGCCATCGATGTCCGGCTCGTGCAAGAGGACATGGTCACCCTCGATTTCGTCAAGAAGCAGGTGGCCAAGTCTGGTGCCAATGCGGTCGTGCTGGCCGGCATCGATCCCGACGACGAGATGGTCGAATGGTCGATGGACACCGGAATTGCGATCGTCCTGGCCAATGGCAGCGACCCGCTGATGCGCTTCAGCTCAGTCTCGCCGGCCAATTTCTACGGTGCTTATATGGCGACCAAGCATTTGCTGGATCATGGCCATCGCAAGATCCTGCACTACACCTATCACCACCGTCCGACCATAAGGCAGCGTCGTCGCGGCTTCGAGGCCGCAATCGCGGACCATCCGGATGCCGAGGGCATTCTGGTCATTTCTAACGAGCATTCGAGCCGCGAATTGCTCTCGGGCCTGCTCGAGAAAAAGTACGATGCGACAGCGGTGTTTTGCTGGAACGACAGCGTCGCTGTCACCATGGTGGATGCGCTCCTTGGCCAGGATTCGCCCATGCCCGAGAACTTCTCGCTGATCGGTTTTGACGATCTGCCGATTGCCACCATGGCCAGTCCGCGGCTGAGCACCATTCGCGTCGATCGTGAGGCCATAGGCCGTGGCGTGGTGCGGCTGCTCGCCAGCCAGATGCAAGGTGAGCAAGCGGTCCAGCAGTTGGAAACTGGCGTGTCGCTGGTCGAGGGTGAGACAGTCCATCCCCTGATTTAGCCGCGGTTGAGCAAATCTTTTTTGCCGCACCGTATTGAAAAGCCTCATATTTCCTGTGGTCAGAAGCAACTATGACCTTGTCCCGACAACGCAAATTCCGAAAACTTGCGTAATTTGCATGAAGTACGCAAATTTCTTGAATTTGCGTGAAAAGCGTGTGTAGTTTTGTGTCTGCGGAATAGCGTCAGAAAGCGATCGGTTAGCAGACTGCTAACGTTGAGAGCGCCGCAAGGAGGAAACGGGTGGAGTTGCGAGGGTGGAACGTCAAGCATGTGAGGATGGTGCTCGAAAGCGCGCCTGACTTCCTGCCGTTTCCCCGAAACGGGTCCAAGCTCGACGCGCTCAGGGCGCGTCTTGGCGATGGGGTGGTCGCCGACCTAATCGGAGATGCCCAGCGTGACGCCGAAACGGCGATGCCGCCTTTGCCTGCGCGGCTTTATGCCGAGTTCCGCGAGACCGGCCGTCGCGAAGGCTATGAAGATGCACAGCGCGCACGACGGTCGATGCTTTATCGGCTGACCCTTGCCGAATGGCTGGCAGGCGAGGGGCGCTTCCTGCCTGCGCTAGAGGAGATCGCCTGGGCGCGGCTCGAGGAAACCAATTGGGCCTGGCCGGCCCATGCCCGAGAGCTCGACCATCCTGACCGTCCCACGGTGGATCTGGCAGCCGCGATGACGGCGCTGGATCTGGCCGAGATGGACTATCTGATCGGCGAGCGGCTTTCGGTCAACCTTCGCGCGCGGTTGCGGGCCGAAGTCGAACGCCGTGTCGTGGGGCCGTTTCTTGATCGCAACGATCATTGGTGGCTGCATACGACGCCGGCCAAGCAGGTCAACAACTGGACGGCGGTCTGCGTCGCCGGAGCTGTAGGCGCGGCGCTTTATCTTGAGAGCGATACCGGCCGGTTGGCCGAGATCGTGACGCGCGGCATCCATAGCCTTGCCGATTATCTCGAAACTTTTGACGCCGAAGGCGGCTCTTCCGAGGGTCCCGATTACTGGACCTACGGTTTTGGCAATTATGCCGTGCTGGCGCATTTGCTATTCGAACGCAGTGGCGGCAAGATCGACCTGCTTGAAGGGGACGTTCTGTGCTCCATCGCGCAGTTTCCGGTTCGCACCATGCTGGCACCGGGCACCTGGGTCAGTTTTTCCGATTCCGACAGCAATCCGAGCTTTCATCCGGGCCTGCTGACGCTGCTGGCAAGGCATATGGACCTGCCGGAACTGCTGGGGCTCGGGATGCGCAATGACTTTGCCGTCTCGGTGTTCAACCAGTTTGCATGGCCACTGCGCCAGTTTGCGTGGCCATTGCAAGAGGCGGCGCCGGCGCAGCTTGGTCCGCACGACTGGTACGACGAGATGGGCTGGATGATCAGCCGCCTCGATCCGTCCGACGCCAATTCAATCCGTGTGGCGGCCAAGGGCGGCCACAATGACGAGATGCACAACCAGAACGATCTTGGCTCATTCATGGTGGTTTCGGGCGGCAAGGTTGTCCTGACCGATCCTGGCCGCGGTCGCTACTCGAAGGCCTATTTCGGGCCGGATCGATACGACAACCTGATGGCCTCTTCGCGCGGGCATTCGGTGCCGGTGGTCAACGGGTTCGAGCAGCGGGAGGGGCGCGAGCATGCCGCTGAAGTGCAGCACCATTCTCACACGTCTGAGGCCGACCGGCTGGAGCTCGACCTGACCGCTGCCTATCCGGCACCGGCAGGTCTTGCATTGCTGCGCCGCAGCCTGACCCTCGATCGGCAGACCAAGGGTGGGCGGGTGCTGCTCGAAGACCTATTCCAGTTTTCGGTAGGAGAAGGGGAATTCCAGTCGGTGCTGGTCACCCCGCTCGCGGCGGAAGCGGACAATGGCGTGGTTCGCATCGGAGACGCCAAGTCAGGCCTGCGCGTGGACTATGACGCGGCCGCACTCGACGTCTCGCTCAACCGGCATGAGGGCGTGGAGAAGCAATATCAACCCGCCGTCGATCTTATTCGCGTGGTGTTCACCCCAAGGCAAAAAGCCCGGGAAGGACGGATCGCGCTCTGCATCTCGCCGCTCGGCTGAGCGGAGGGTCTTGCCCAGGCGGCAAGTCTAAGCGCGGCGCCGGCTTTGAGGAACAGCCGGATGCCAATGGAAACCCCGGGCGCAAAGCCCGGACAAGGGAGGACGTGATGAGGATAGACCGAATGGGTGGCCTGACCGGCGCAGTAGCGCTGGCGGCCTTGATGGTTGGGGCCGCGCCGGCATTGGCGCAGCAACAATCGCCAGTGCTTGACGCGATGGTGGAAAGCGGCGAGCTGCCGGCGGTAGGAGAGCGCCTGCCATCCAATCCGCTGGTGGTCGAGGGCGACAGTGTCGGCAAGTATGGCGGCACCTGGCGCATGGGCCTCAATGGCGGCGGTGACAACGGCCTGATCGTCAAGACCGTGGCCTATGAAGGCCTTGTTCGCTACGACCACGAATGGAAGACCGTGCTCCCCAACCTGGCGGAAAGCTGGGAAGCCAGTGACGACGCCACCGAATATACCTTCACGCTGCGCGACGGCGTGAAGTGGTCCGATGGCACGCCGTACACGACCGAAGATATCGCCTTCACCGTCGAAATGTACCAGGACCCCGATTACGCGGCCAATAGCTGGATCGACAACCAGAATAATCCGATGACGCTGACCGTCATCGACGATCTGAACTTCAAGTTCACGTTCGAAAAGCCGAACGGCATGTTCCTTGAGACCCTCGCCTCGACCGACGGCATCCACATCACTTCGCTGCAGAAAGCCTATTGCAGCCAGTTCCACCCCACCTACAACGAAAACGCCGATGCTGACGCGACTTCTGCCGGCTTCGACGGCTGGGCGCTTTACCTGCAGGATCGTTGCGCCTGGGGCTGGGAAACCATCCGCTTCTCCAATGCTGACCTTCCCACCATCTATGGCTGGGTGATCGAGACGCCGCTCTCGGCCAATGCCCAGCGCGTCACCTGGACCCGCAACCCATACTTCTGGAAGACCGACGCCGAGGGCAACCAGCTTCCCTATATCGACAATCTCGATATGCGCGTGAGCCAGGGTGGTGTTGAAGAACTGACACTTGCTGCGCTCAATGGCGAAATCGACTTCCAGGAACGCCACATCGCCACCAATGTGAGCAAGCCCCTGTTCTTTGATGGACAGGAAGCGGGCGGTTACCACCTGGGCGAAGTGATCCCTTCAGCGTCCAACACGCTGGTGCTGCAGCTCAATCTCAACCATCTCGATCCGGTCAAGAACGAACTCTTCAACTCCAAGGACTTCCGCGTCGGCATTTCCCACGCCATCGATCGCCAGGAAATCATCGATGTGGTGTTTACCGGCCAGGGCGAACCCTTCCAGGTCGCGCCACGCCCGGAATCGCAGTTCTATGACGAGGAACTGGCCAAGCAATATACCGAGTTCGATCCCGATCTCGCCGCCCAGCATTTCGAGGCCGCGGGTCTCACCGAGCGTAATGGCGACGGCATCTATCTCTTGAGCGATGGCACTCCGGCCAAGATCACGGTCGACGTGATTTCGGCGCTGCGCCCCGAATGGATCGACATGCTCGAAATCATGCAGCTGCAGCTTGAAGCTTTCGGCATCGATCTCGAACTCAACAATATCGACCGCACGCTGTTCTACGAAAAGCGTCCGGCCGGTGAGTTCGACGCCCAGATATGGGCGGGCGACGGTGGCATCGAGGCGCTGCAGGAGCCGCGCTACTACTTCCCGTTCTCCGATGAATCGGTCTGGGCCTATCGCTGGGCACAGTGGTTCAACGGCACGCGTCCTGAAATCGCCGAAGAGCCGGCCGATTGGGCCAAGGAGCAGATGGACCTCTACAACCAGGTCCGTGCCGAAGCCGATCCGGAAAAGCGCGCCGACCTGTTCAACCAGGTGCTGGCGATCACCAAGGAGCAATTCCCGGTGATTGGCGTGAGCTTGATGCCCAACAGCTACTCGATCGTTCGCAACAACCTCAAGAACGTGCCTGACACGATGTTCAACGCCTGGCTCTTCCCGACCCCGGCGCCGATGGACCCCGTGGTCTGGTACTTCGAATAAGCCTTCCAAGAGAAGTGGCCGCCATTTTCCGGTTCGGAACGGCGACCACCACAACAAGCGGGCACGACCTCCCACCCGCTTCCTTCCCCTCGCGGCACTACCCCAGCCGCGAGGGGAACCTGATCCCTCGCGCAACAGGCAGCACTCATGATTGGCTTCATCATCAGGCGTCTTATCGCCATGCTTTTGACGCTGGTGGCGGTGTCCATCGTGGCCTTCGCCATCATCCAATTGCCGCCTGGCGATTACCTGACGAGCTATATCGCCCAGCTCGCCTCGACCGGTGACCAGGTCGATCCGCGCGTCATCGAAAACCTGCGCCGCCAATATGGGCTCGGCGAACCATTTTATGTCCAATACTGGAAATGGATCACCGGCATCGTCCAGGGTGATTTTGGCCATAGCTTCGAATGGAAGCGTCCGGTCTGGGAATTGATCTGGGGCCGTCTCGGCAATTCAGTACTGGTCGAAGGCATGGCCGTCGTCGTCATGTGGCTGATCGCGCTGCCGATCGGCATCTATGCGGCAGTGCGCAAATATTCGCTGGGCGATTACCTGGCGACCGTTGCCGGATTTATCGGCCTCGCCATTCCCAATTTCTTCTTTGCGCTGATCCTGATGTATCTCGCCTACATCTGGTTCGGCACCACGATGGGCGGACTGTTCTCGCCCGAATTTGAGAATGCCCGCTGGAGCCTGCCGCGCATCTGGGACTTTTTAAGCCATGCCTGGGCGCCCATCCTGGTGCTGGCGACGGCCGGCACGGCCGAGCTGATCCGCATCCTGCGCGCCAACCTGCTCGATGAGCTGAAAAAACCATACGTGGTGACGGCGCGGGCCAAGGGCCTGCCGGAATGGAAGGTCATCCTCAAATATCCGGTGCGGCTGGCGCTTAACCCGCTGGTCTCCACCATCGGCTGGCTGCTGCCAGCGCTGGTATCTGGCTCGGTGATCGTGTCCGTGGTGCTGAACCTGCCTACCGCGGGCCCGATGCTGCTGCGCTCGCTAACCACGCAGGACATGTATCTGGCCGGCGCGATCATCCTCCTGCTCAGCGTGCTGACGGTGGTCGGCACGGTGATCTCCGACATTCTCCTGGCGCTGATCGATCCGCGCATTCGTTACGGAGGCAAGTGATGGCCGTGGATACCGTTCAGCCCACCATCCATGTCGATGTGCCCAAGCTGCGTGCTCGGCGCGAAAGCCAGCTTGGCCTGATGTGGCGCCGCTTCCGCCGGCACAAGCTGGCGCTGGTCAGCCTCTGGGTCGTGGTGCTGTTTTACCTCGTGGCGCTGATCGCCGAGTTCTTGGCGCCGCAGGACCCCTCCGACTACAGCGCGCGCTATACCTACGCGCCGCCCCAAGGGCTGCATTTCTTTGCCCAGAACGAGGATGGCTCCTGGAGTATTGGGCCCTATGTCAACGGCTACAAGACCGAGATCGACCCGGTGGCGCTGCGGCGCACCTTTGTGGTCGACGAGGAGGCGCGGTTGCCGGTGCGCTTTTTTGCCGAAAGTGAGCCTTATCTGTTGGCCGGGTTCATCCCGATGTCGATCAAGTTCATGGGCGTCGAGAACCCGCGCGACCCCTTCTATATCCTGGGCGCCGATCGGCTGGGGCGCGACATGCTGAGCCGGCTCATTCATGGCACGCGCATTTCGCTCTCGATTGGTCTGGCGGGCGTGGTCATGAGTCTGTTCTTTGGCGTGGTGATCGGCGGCTTTGCCGGGTTTTACGGCGGCTGGTTCGATAGCGCGGTGATGCGCGTGGTCGAGTTCATCCGCTCAATGCCCACCATCCCGCTCTGGCTCGGACTGGCGGCAGCGATGCCCAAGGATTGGAGCGCACTCCAGACCTACTTCGCCATCACGCTGATCTTGTCGCTGATCGGCTGGACAGAGCTGGCGCGCGTGGTGCGGGGGCGGTTCCTGTCGCTGCGGACCGAGGATTTCGTCACTGCGGCGCAACTCGATGGTGCCAGCGACTGGCGCATCGTGACGCGGCACATGGTGCCCAGTTTTACCAGCCACATCATTGCGGCGGCGACGCTGGCCATTCCCGGCATGATCCTGGCGGAAACCGCGCTCTCATTCCTCGGGCTCGGGCTGCAGGCCCCGATCGTCAGCTGGGGCACGCTGCTGCAGGACGCGCAGAATATCAGGACGCTGGCGACGGCACCCTGGCTGCTGGCGCCGGGCCTTTGCGTCGTCATCGTCATCCTTGCCCTCAATTTCTTTGGAGACGGCCTCCGCGATGCCGCAGATCCCCATGGCCGCTAAACCTCTTCTCACCATCAACGACATGTCGATCGTCTTCACCTCGCCCGACGAGGCCGACATCGAGGCGGTGCGCCAGGTCGACCTGACGCTGACGCCGGGCAAGACGCTGGCGCTGGTGGGCGAAAGCGGCTGTGGCAAATCTGTCACCGCCCGCGCAGTGCTGCGCCTGCTCGACAAGAACGCCGACATTCGCACCGGCGAGATCGTGTTCGAGGGCCAGGATATCGCCCGACTCAAGTCCGATAGTCTCGCCATGCGCGCGATCCGCGGGGCGCAAATCTCGATGATTTTTCAGGAGCCGATGAGCTCGCTTTCGCCGGTGCACACGATTGGCGACCAGATCGACGAAATCATTATCCTTCATGAACGATTGAATAAGAAGCAGGCGCGGGAACGGACGATCGGCATTCTCGACCAGGCCGGGGTGCCGGGGGCCAAGGATCGCGCCAATGCCTATCCGTTTGAGTTGAGCGGTGGTTTGCGGCAGCGCGCGATGATCGCCATGGCGCTGGCCTGTACGCCAAAGCTCTTGATTGCGGACGAACCGACCACGGCGCTCGACGTGACGACGCAGGCGCAAATCCTCGACCTGCTGCGGCAACTGCAGGACGATTTCGGCATGGCCATGCTGTTTATCACCCATGACCTGGGGGTTGTGGCCGAGATCGCCGATGACCTGGCGGTCATGTATCTGGGCGATGTGGTGGAGCAGGGCGACGTGTTCGACGTGTTTCGCGCGCCCAAGCACCCCTACACGCAGGCGCTGATGAACTCGGTGCCCAAACTCTCGCGCAAGGCGGATCGGCAACGGCTGTCGCCGATCAAGGGCACGGTGCCTTCGCCCAAGGACCGGCCGGTGGGCTGCGCCTTCACCAGCCGCTGCCCCTACGCCTTTGCGCCATGCCCGACGGTGCGGCCGGAACGCACGCCGATCAGCGAGGGTCATTTTGCCCGCTGTCACCTCCTGACCCATGTTCGCGAGGAGGTACTGGCATGAGCACGCTGCTGACGGTCGAGCATCTCTCCAAGGTGTTTACGCTCGGGGGCGGCCTTTTCAGTAAAGGCCGCGAACTAGTGGCGCTCAACGACATCAACCTAACGGTGGAAGCCGGGGAAACGCTGGCCATCGTGGGCGAAAGCGGTTGCGGCAAGACAACGCTGGGGCGCTGCATCATCAAGGCGCAGCCAGTGACCGAGGGCCATGTGTTTTATCGTCGGCCCGGTGGCGAGCAGGTTGACCTGACGCAGTTGAACAAGCGCGAGATCAAGCCTTATCGGCGCGATATGCGCATGATCTTCCAGGACCCGATGAGTTCGCTCAACCCCAATATGCGGGTGTTCGACATCGTCGCCGAACCGCTGCGGGTGCACAAGATTGCCAAGGGCCGCGAGCTTGAAGACAGGGTGATCGAAACGCTGGCCAAGGTCGGCATTGCCGCCGACGGCGCCGGGCGCTACCCGCACGCCTTTTCGGGCGGGCAACGGCAGCGCATCGGAATCGCGCGGGCACTGGTGCTCGATCCAAAACTGGTGATTGCCGACGAGGCGGTTTCGGCGCTCGACGTTTCCATCCAGGCGCAGGTGCTGAACCTGCTCGATGACCTCAAAGCCGAGTTCGGGCTGACCTACATTTTCATCAGCCACGATCTGGGCGTCGTCAACTACATCGCTGACCGCGTGGTAGTGATGTATCTGGGCCATGTGGTCGAGAGCGCGCCCACCGAAATGCTGTTCGAGCGGCCGCGCCACCCCTATACCGAAATGCTGCTCGAAGCGCTGCCGATCGCCGACCCGACCCGGCGCAAGGGGCGCAACAAGGAACTCAAGGGCGAAATACCCTATCTCGGCAATCGCCCCCAGGGCTGCCCTTTCCACACGCGCTGTAAATACGCCCAGGACATTTGCCGCGCCGACAAGCCGGCACTGCGCCCCATCAATGGCGCGAGCCAGCTCGCGGCCTGCCATTTTGCCGAAACACTCGATCTTCAAGGCGCCTATGACGCGGCGCCGCAACCGGTTTTTGCCTGATGACCTACGATCCTGCGAGTGCCAATCCCCTGTTCGGCAATCCGCTCCAGACGCGCGACGATGTCGAAAAGGGCGTGCGTGATCTCTTTGCGCCGCTGCTACCGTACTTTTCCGAAGGCGGCGCGCGCGTGCGGCTCGATGGAGCAGGAGCGCATTTCGATCGGGCAGCGGCGGACCTTGAAGGTTTTGCCCGACCGCTTTGGGGCCTGACCCCGCTGGCGGCTGGTGGTGGCGACTTCGACCACTGGGCGCTTTATCGACAGGGCCTCGCCAATGGCACCGATCCCAACCATCCCGAATATTGGGGCATGGTCAACGGCACAGACCAGCGCCAGGTCGAATTGGCGGCTATTGGCTTCACCATGCGCATGCTGCCGCACTTGGTGTGGGAGCCGCTAAGCGGCCAAGCCAAGGACAATCTTGCGGCCTACCTTAAGCATGCCCGCAAGTTCGACTTTGCCGACAACAACTGGAAGTTCTTCCGCATCCTGATCGATCTGGGGCTGGAGGAATGCGGGGTCGAGTTCGATCGCTCGCCGACCGAAAAGTACCTTGAGGAACTCGACGGCTTTTATCTGGGCGATGGCTGGTATCGAGACGGCAATATCCGCCGCATCGACCATTACATTCCCTTCGCCATGCACTATTATGGCCTGATCTATGCCCGTCTCGCCACGGGCGACGATGCGCGGGCGGAAAAATTCAAGGAGCGCGCGCGGCTCTTTGCAAAGGATATCCGGCACTGGTTCGACGAGGACGGCGGCACGCTCGCTTTCGGCCGTTCGCTGACCTATCGCTTTGCCTGTGGCGGCTTTTGGGGCGCGCTGGCCTTCGCCAACTTGGAAGCCATGCCATGGGGCGTGATCAAAGGGCACTTCCTGCGCCACTTGCGCTGGTGGAGCAAGCTGCCGATCGCCCATGGCAATGGTGTGCTCTCGATCGGCTACGGATATCCCAACCTTTTCATGTCGGAGAGCTACAATTCTGCCGGCTCGCCCTATTGGGCATTGAAAGCCTTTCTGCCACTGGCACTGCCGGCCGATCATCCCTTCTGGACCGCCGAGGAACTGCCGGCAGACTTTGGCACGGAACCGGTGCCACTGAAACATCCCGGCATGGTGATGCAGCATACGGCAGGCAATGTGGTGGCATTGGCGGGTGGCCAGCAAAACTGGCAGATGCGCCATGGCACCGAAAAATACGCCAAGTTCGTGTATTCGAGCCGCTATGCGTTTTCGGTGGAAGTGGACGAGCGCGCTTACCATTCCGGCGCCTTCGACGGCACCCTGGCGCTGAGCGATGATGGCCGGCACTACCGGGTGCGCGAGACTAACGAAACCGCTCAGATCGCCGAAAACACGCTCTTTGCGCGCTGGAAGCCGTGGAGCGACGTATCGGTAGAAACCTGGCTGCTGCCGTCCGGCGACTGGCATATCCGCGTGCATCGGATCGAAACGCCCCGCGCCCTGCACGGCACCGAGGGTGGTTTTGCCATCGCCCGGGCCGATAGCAATACCGATACTTACATCGACGAAAAGGGCCGAGCCGTTGCCCAGAGCCAGACGGACGTCAGCGCCATTGTCGATCTGGGAGGCCAGCGTGAGGGCAGGGCATTTCGCGCGTTGCCCAATACCAACCTGATCGCATCCAAAACCATTGTGCCGCAATTGCGGGGCGATATCCCGGCGGGAACGACGATCCTGGTCACGGCAGCGATGGCGCTGCCGGCGAGTGCCGATGCCGAGGCGGCGCTGGGCAATCCGCCCCAGGCGCCAGACCTTGCCGAGCTTGATGCCCTGTTTGCCCGGGCAGGTGTCGATGTCAGTGCCATTCTGGTGCCGGAGCGCTTCTGATGCGGCCAAAACTCGCCTTTGCCATGAGCCCCGAAAAGACCCTTCACGTGTTCGATGCTGGCCTGCTGGATCGGCTGGCCGCCTGCTGCGACGTGCTTTCCCCAAAGCCACTGCAGGATCTGGCGAGCGCGGACAACCGGCGCATGCTGGCAGAAACCGAAGTGCTGGTGACCGGCTGGGGTTGTCCGATGCTGGGTCCGGAAATCCTGAGGAGCGCGCCCAAGCTGCGCCTAATTGCACATGCGGCGGGAACGGTGAAATTCACTGTCGACCCGAGCGCCTATGACCGAGGCATCCGCGTGACCCATGCGGCCGAGGCCAATGCGGTGCCTGTGGCCGAGTTCACGCTGGCGGCAATCCTGTTTGCTCATAAGCGCATTTTCGAGTTCCGCGATCTTTACCGCGCCGATTCCAGCCGGCGCTCGACCCACACGCTGATGGACGGCAATGTGGGTAATTTCCGTCGTACCGTCGGGCTGGTCGGTGCCTCGCGCATCGGCCGCAAGGTGGTCACCATGCTGCGGGGGTTCGATTTTACCGTGCTGCTCTATGATCCCTTTGTGCAGCCGGGCGATCCGGTGACCGAAGGGGCCGAACTGGTCGATCTCGATATCTTGATGGCCCGCTCCGACGTGGTGTCGATCCATGCCCCGTCGCTGCCCAACAATCGGGCGATGATCGGGGCGCGGCAATTGCGGCTGATGGCGGATGGCGCAACCTTTATCAACACGGCGCGCGGGGCGCTGGTGGATGAAGCAGCGCTGTTGGCGGAACTGCAGACCGGGCGCATCCAGGCGGTGATCGATGTGACGGATCCTGAAATCCCGGCGCCGAGTTCGCCGTTTTTCACCCTGCCAAACGTGTTCCTGACGCCCCATATTGCCGGCGCGATCGGCACGGAACGGGGGCGGCTGGGATTGATGGCGGTGGAAGAAGTGGAGCGCTTTGTGCGCGGCGAACCGCTGCTTTACGAGGTTGAGCCGGCACTTTTGGAGCGATTGGCCTGATGGATCGACCCGCGTTCACTTCGCCTGCGGACATTGACTGGCATGAAGCGCGCCTGCAGTTCCTGACCTGGGATCGAAGGCCTGAGGATATCGCGGGTCCCGCGCATCAAGCACGGCTCGATGCCCTCCGAGAGCGGGCCGGGGCGACGTTTCATCCCACCGCCTACGTGGCTGCGGACGCCGACGTTTTTACTACACAGTTGGTGCTCGGCGCCGAAAGCTGGATTGCCGGCCACGCGCTGGTGCGGGGCGACGTGACCTTTGGTGATCATTGCACCGTCAATCCCTATGCGATGATCTCTGGCAAGGTGACCTGCGGTCATGGCGTGCGTATTGCCAGCCATGCGTCGCTGGTCGGTTTCAATCACGGCTATGACGATCCCGATCAGCCGATCCACATGCAAAAGCACGAGACGATCGGCATCGCCATCGGCGACGATGTGTGGATCGGCGCCAATGCGGTGGTGGTCGATGGTGTGACAATTGGCAAGGGTGCGGTGATCGCGGCCGGCGCGGTGGTTAGCAAGGACGTACCAGCCATGGCGATGGTTGCTGGCGTGCCGGCAAAGGTGTTGCGTTTTCGCGGACGCGGTCGTGCCGACGAAACGCGCGCACAGTTGCAGGCGCTAAGCGAGCGAGCCGGCGCGCAGTGGCAGGATATCCTGCGGCGGAACCGCAACGATGGAGAGTATCTGTCGCGCGAAAACCATGGCGCGGCGCGGCCGAGCATTAGGCACCTCTGCGATGCGATCGAAATCGCCACCGGGTTTGGTGGACTGCCGGAGGGGCTGAATGTTGCCGCGGTGATCGCGCGATTGCAGGCGGTGCAGGACAAGGCCAACGGGCTTTTTCCCGATCCCTATCAGGGTCCCAAGACCGGTGTCGCCATGCGCGATGACGGGCTGGCGCTCTACAATGTCCTCGCCGTCGGCTATGCGCTTGAAACGCTGGGCAGCCGGCCGCTCTACCCTGTCGCGGCGGTTGAAGTGCCGGCGCCAGAATTGCGGGAGTGGCTCGAGGGGCTGACCTGGCGAGAACGGGCCTGGGGCGCGGGAGCGGGCGTCGATGCTATCGGCACGGCGCTTTATTTCAACGCGCGCTATTTTTCGACCGGCACCTCGCGCGAAACCTTGTTCGGCTGGCTGGCGATGCGGCAGGACCGGGGCTCGGGCCTGTGGGGTTCGCCAACAACAGCGGAAGGCCTGCTGCAGCCGGTCAATGGCTTTTATCGGCTGACCCGGGGCACCTATGCCCAGTTTGGCGTCGCCGTGCCGCGGCCGGAAGCGGCGATCGATTCCGTGCTGCTGAACCATCGCAACTATGGCGGGTTCTCGGGGCCGACCTATACCGCGTGCAACCTGCTCGATACGATCCATCCGATGTTGCTATGCCTGGGACAGACTGATCATCGGCGCGCCGAAGGCGAGCAGATCGCGCGATCGGTGATTGCGCGGGCGGGGCAGCGCTGGATCGATGGCGAGGGTTTTGCCTTTGCCGATGGGCAGGAGCCAGGCTTGCAGGGCACCGAAATGTGGCTTTCGGTGGTGCACCTTTCGGCCAAGCTCCTCGGGCTTGAGCATGATTTTGCGTACGTGCCCAAAGGCGTGCATCGAACCGAAGCGGTGGGGCTGGGACTATGAAAAAGGCGCTGGTGGTCTGGGGCGGCATGGAGCTCCATACGCCCGAACGCGGCGCCCATGTGGTGCGGCAGCTGCTGGAGGAAGAAGGGTTTGCGGTCACTGTAACGCCTGATTACGAGGCGTTGGGCGCTGACGATGTGGGCCGCGTTGATCTTGTCGTGCCGGTAATTACCGACGGGACCCTGGCGCCCGAGAAGATGGAAAAGCTGATCGCTGCGATCCGGGCGGGGACGGGGCTGGCAGGCTACCACATGGGACTGGCGACGACGTTTCGCGCCAGCGTGCAGTTTCGCTATGCGGCGAGCTGCTACTGGGTGCAGCATCCGGGCAATATCATCACCTATCGAGTGGATGTGACGCAGGCCAATCATCCGATCATGGCGGGGATCGAAAGTTTTGAGCACACCAGCGAACAGTATTATCTCAACTACGATCCGGCGGTGGATGTGCTTGCCACGACGACCTTTTCGGGCGAGCTCCATGCCTGGCGCAAGGACGTGGTCATGCCGGTCGTATTCACGACAATGCATGACCAGGGGCGGGTGTTTTACTCCTCGCTCGGGCACACTGCCGATGAGCTGGAAATCCCGCAGGTCCGAACGATTTTGAAGCGCGGGCTGCTGTGGGCGGCGCGCTGATCACTGCTGCTGCTGCGCTTGGCGCTTGAGCACTTCGGACTCGGGCAGGGCGTTGGCATAGCGCAGTTCGCGGTTGGCGCGCTCCCAAAAGGCGGGGTGAACGCGATCGAGCAGCGCCGGTGCTGTCGGGGGGAGACCGAGGCGCTGGGCGGTTTGGCTGTCGAGATAGAGCACGATATTCTGCCGATACCAGGCGGGGACGGCTTCGTCCGACCAGATCGCGTCGCGGATCAGGTCATAGGCCGCGTAGCCATGGGTGGCGAAGTGGGTGGCCCAAAAGCTTTGCCATCGTTCGTTGAGGTGCCCGACGCCGCCCTGGCCGGGAATGGCGGCGCTGAACAGCACGGCCGGGGCCATGGCAACGAGGTCGGCGACAAAGCTTGCGGCGCGGGCGGGGGACAGGTGTTCGGCCACTTCAAGCGAGAGCGCGAGATCAACCTTCGGCGCGGCGAGAGGCTTTTCGAGGTCGTTGGACATGAAGACGATGCGGGCATCGTCCTGCATTTCGGGACCCACCCAATCGCCTTCAAAGCCGAAGGTCTTGGTGGCGCCCAACTCCAGCGCCGCGACAAGGAAGGTGCCGGTGCCGCAGCCGATATCGGCGGCGCTTCCGGTGAGGAGGCCTGGAGGGAGGGCGGAAAGGATTTGCCGCGCGGCATGTGCGGTATGGCTGCGGCGGTCAGCATAGAAATCGGGAGGGTACAGGCTGGAGTTCATATCTGCACCTGAGGCTGCCAGCGGGAACTTGAGCTGACGCTTTGTAGGACAGAGCCGTATTGCATTCAACGTACACAGTGAAGTGGAATGGTTTGCGTTGCAGTTACCCCGGTCAGGTGGCCGCACTTCTACATGCTGGACGAAAAGCGCACTTAGCCAAAACGCCTTATGCGGTAGCACTGGCCAAAGGATCGCTTCTATATGGGTGATCATACTGTATCTCGAGAACATGTCTTCCACTGCCCCCATCCGTCCCCAACGACGGGCGGTGTTGCCGACATTGACCGCCTTGGTTCGTAACCCCCTCAAGACGATACCACCTGAGGCCTTCTCAGAGCCGATTGCTTTCTCCCGTATCGCTGGCAAGCTTCGAACGCATTTGCTCGATCCCGTCCTGATCCATGAAGCCCTGGTGAAGAATGCGGGTGCATTGAGCAAAGGCGAAGAGATGCGGTGCGCCCTTGGCCCGGCCCTAGGCGAGGGGCTGCTGACCGCTGATGGCCCACATTGGAAGTGGCAAAGGCAATCGGTTGCTGGAGCTTTTCGGCATGAAAACTTGTCGATCTGCAACCAGCCATGATCGACGCCGCGACAAGAACGCGAGACCGACTTCTGAAGGCCGCTGCGCCCATCGATATCGGTCATGAGATGATGCGGACCACATTCGACATCATCGTGCAAACCATGATGTCGGCAGGTGAAGGCATCGATGTCGATCGCGTTGAACAAAGCATCACCGACTATCTGGAGCCAAGTGGATGGACCTTTGCCCTGGCGATGTCAGGCGCCCCAGCCTGGGTCCCATATCCTGGTCGCCGGCGAGCAAATGAGGCTGTCGCTTTCTTGCAGTCGAGCTTGGCGGCGATAGTTGCCCACCGTCGCTCGAGCAGTGCTGAGCATCACGATCTGATTTCGATGCTCATCCAGGCTTCCGATCCGGAGACAGGTCGAGCCATGACGGATCAAGAGGTCATCGATAACCTTATGACCTTCATCACCGCTGGTCATGAGACAACGGCGCTGGGATTGGCATGGACACTGCACCTGCTTGCAAAACATCCCGAGTACGAAGCCAAAGTGATCGAGGAGATTGAGACCGTCACCTGTGGGCAAGAGCTTCAGTCTGAGCACATCGATCGTCTTGCCTACACTCGCCAGGTGTTTTCCGAAGCGATGCGTCTGTATCCTGCGGCGCCTATTATTACCCGGACCGCAGAGCAGGGGTTCCGTTTGGGTCAGTATGACATTCCCACCGGCACCATCCTCTATGTGCCGATCTATGCCGTGCATCGCCACGCCAGCTTGTGGCTGGACGCAGAGTTCTTCGATCCTGATCGCTTTGCACCGGAAGCGACAAGATCTCGTCACCGATATGCTTATCTTCCGTTCGGCGCCGGGCCACGGGTCTGCATAGGGTCAATGTTTGCCATGATGGAGGCCGTTGCGGTCCTTGCCGTTTTGCTGCAGCGACTCAGTTTCAAAAACGTCACCCAGCACACCCCAGAGCCCACTATGAAGGTAACACTGAGACCAGGGTCTAGCATCGAGATGAGGGCGCATCGCAGTAGCCGCCAGATGCAACCTCCTATCATGACATATCGACCACGTGTCGGCGCCACGGTTGGCAGATGTCCATATGTTTTATTTCCGTCTCCTTCTTACATATCGCCCCTGAAAGCGGACGGGCAGGAAACCACCCCAGAGTTGAAGTGGGGCAAGGAACTGCTGCCGACCCCTTATCGGCCGTGAGCGTCAGCGCCTCCATTTCCCGGAAGCCGCCGTTCCTTCACGCCGCGGCAGCCGTCACAGTGGCAGGCAGGAAGCAGCTCATGATGCAAATGACCTTGATGACGCGATGCGGAAGGCGGTTTTCGCATGGCCAGCATTCGGTCGACGCATCGGGTCACCCGAACGGCTTGGCGCCTGCCGTGTACAATCAGCGAGCTGTCGCGAACCGGCTCACCGGGCGTAGGCTGTCAGGCCCTCGACCAGGGCGTCGAAGACGAGACGCACCCGCCGCACCTGCTGCAGGTCCTCATGCGTGACCACCCATGTCTCAAACTCCATCCTGAACGCGTCCGGCAACACCCGGACCAGCTCGGGGTCGCGTTCGCCCAGCCCGACGTGACAGACGCCGATCCCAACGCCCGCGCGGATCGCCGCTAGTTGGGCAAGGTCGCTGTCGGTGCGGAAGATGAAATCCTCGGGCCCGAATGAAAGGCCGCGCTGACGCAAGGTGCGGATGCCAGGCGTCTCGCTTTCAAAGCCGATCAGTCCGGCGGATCTGACCTCTTCAAACGAGGTGGGCGTGCCATGGGCGGCCAGATAGCTCCGGCAGGCGTAAAGACCGAGCCGTATAGCGCCGATGCGCTTGACCACCAGCGCTTCCTGCACCGGACGCACCATGCGAATGGCTATATCGGCCTCGCGATCGAGCAGATTCTCGGTGCGATTGTTGAGCCCCAGTTCGATCACCAGTCCCGGATGCCGCGCCCGCAGCGCCGCCAGCATTGGCGGCAGAACTTCGACCCCCACGACCTCGCTGGCGGTGATCCGCACCGCACCGGCGGGCGATCCAGCCTCGGCAGAGGCGGCACGCGCAAAGGACTGGGCGGCGCTCGACATGGCTTCGACATGCGCGGTCAGCTCATGGGCAATGGCGGTCGGCAGCAGTCCAGTGGGCGACCGGGTGAACAGCACGATGCCGTGCTCGCGCTCCAGATCCTCGATGCGACGCCGAACGGTGGGTTGGGCGACATTGAGGACCCGGGCCGCAGCCGACAGACTGCCCTCGCGCATCACGGCCATGAAGGCCCGCTGCCGCTCCCAGTCGATGCTCGCACTCGGGGCACTTATGCTCATACATTATATACTGACCGCCTGAATGCTCTTGTCAATTTGCTTGATGGCTGTCCGCATTCATATTGGTGGGACACAACAGGAGCTGACGATGATCCTTCTTACAGGTGCCACCGGGCAGGTCGGCCTTGAACTGGCGAAACAGCTTGCCGCCCAGGGTCTAGCGGCCAGGGCCATGACACGCTCCGCCGCCGCCGCCGACAAGCTCAAAGGCCTTGCGGGCATCACGCCGGTCACTGGTGACTTCGACGACCTGGCCTCGCTTGGGGCGGCTTTGCAGGGCGTTGAGCGGGCCTTCCTGCTCACCAATTCCACCGAGCGGGCCGAGCAGCAGCAACTAACCTTTGTCGCTGCGGCCCAGCGGGCGGGGGTCAGGCATATCACCAAGCTGTCGCAACTGCATGCCGCAGCCAGTTCCCCGGTGCGCTTCCTGCGCTATCACGCGGCGGTGGAGCAGGCGATCCGCGACAGCGGCATGACCTTTACCTTCTTGCGGCCCAATCTGTTCATGCAGGGATTTGTGGGTTTCGGCGGCGCCATCGCCGCCACGGGCAAGCTGTTTGCGCCCATCGGCAACGCCAGGGTCAGCCTGATCGATAGCCGTGACATTGCCGCCGTCGCCCTCACCGTGCTGACCACCTCCGGTCACGAGGGCCAAGTGTATGATCTCACCGGCCCGCAGGCGCTGACCCATGAGGATATAGCAAGGCAGATCGGCATGGCCATCGGCCAAGCCGTCACCTTTGTCGAGATCTCGCCCGGTGTCATGCGCGATGCCGCGCTCACGGCGGGATTTCCCCAATGGCAAGCCGATGGGCTGATCGAGGATTACGCCCACTACGCCCGCCACGAGGCCGACGGGGTTGGCCCGGCAGTGTCAGCGGTGACGGGGCGTGAGCCCCGCTCATTCGCGGCTTTCCTCGCCGACTACAAGACTGCTTTCACCATCAAGCCAGGAGCTGAACAATGAAACGACGTACGATGATGACTGCCAGCCTTGCCGCAGTGCCGCTGCTGGGAATGACATTAATGAGCCTGGCACAGTCCGGTGAAAGCGAACTAGTGGCGATCTGGGACAAGTGGATTGCCATGTGGAATGGCGATCTTGCAATGGCCGAGCAGATCATGGCCGAAGACTACAAGCTCAACATGTACCCCATCGGTGGCGGCGACCTATCCGTTTATGCCGGCGCGGCCGGGATGGCGGGCTGGATCGGCCAGCTTCATGCCGCGATCAAACCTTTGGTCTTCGATGTCCAGGTTCCGCCACTCTTCGGCGATGGCATGATTGCCGGGCGGTGGTTGGCGAGCGGTGTCTACCAAGGCGGTTTTCCCGGTGCCCAGGCCGAGCCCGGCACAGCGGTGCGATTTGCCGGCGCCGACTTCCTGCGCATCGAAAACGGCAAGGTGGCGGAGTACTGGCTCAGTTCGGATCAGCTGGAGCTGATGACCCAACTCAAGATGTTGGGTTGACCTTGGACAGGCGCGGCCTCTTCGAAGCGCGCCCGTTGCCGAAAAGCTGCCGCTGTGCCGCCCTGCCATTCGCATCGGTCAAGGGTGAAACGACCGACGCGTCCGACCTGCCGTTCGCCGCCCATACTTCGACGTCGTCATTGCCATGCATATGCTGTACCATGTGCCCGACCATGGCCGGGCCATCGCGGAGATGCACCGGGTGGCTTTATCTCGTCGCTAACCGGGTTGCTTTACCGGGTGGACTTCGGGCGGAGGCCCGAATGGGGCAAGTATTGCATGAGCTCCCGGCGAGATCCCGCTTCCGTTCGGCAAGCGTAGTCGCCAAGCAACCCTGTACTGAACAGGATGCCCCGATATGCACGCAGTCCCTGGTCCTCCGTGTACCCCGTCATCACCCTGGCCTTCTCGGCCAACGCACGGACTTCCTCCAATGCCTCTCGCGTCACCTCGATCTCGCAGGCCTCGAGCAGGGCCTCCAGGCTGAGGTAGCGAACCATGATGCCGTGCCAGAATTCCTTGCCGGCGGGAACCGGAGGCAGGAAGGGCTCGCCCTCCGGCAGGGGCGGCAGTACCCGATGCGGCCTCGCGGGAAAGTTCAGCGGGGGGAAGTAATCGAGTGGCGGGGAGGCCGGGACATGGCTCCCCAGCTTGCCAAGATAGTCGTGCACGGGCGTACACGCTATCGTGACGCGGGAAGGCCCTAACGTGCGTCCCAGTGAGGGACCGATGGGTAACGAGAGGAAATCCTGGGCGCGGTACGACCAATTGTAGGCCTTGTTCCCCTCCGCGGTCCTGACCACGAGAACGGCGTGAAAGACCGCCCGTATATAGTCGTCGCTGGTGACGCCGCCCCTGACCGTCTCCGGGGTGGTCATGCGCAACCCGGACAAGTCGGCCCAAGCGTTCACCACCTTGTAGGGGTCACCATGGACCTGAAGGCAGTAGGGGTCCGTACCCGCGGTGGACTTGGCCTTCCAGGCAACCAGGCCGATGTTCGCCGCCGACCACACGAACAGCAAGGCGACGATACCCGGAACGGCCACCGCCAGACACGTCAGCCGGACCCATCCCGGGCCATGCCTCCCGGCACGCCGTTCAATCCACAGCAGGAGGAGTATCGGCAGGTCCAACAGGGTGTAGAACGCGAGAAGGAAGCCGTAGGACCTGATGTCCTCCAAGCTCCCCGGTTTTGGGTTACCGCCGAACGTGAACAGCAAGACACTGCCCACTATCATCACCGCGCAATGGAGATGCATTGCCTTTCGGGTGGAATGACGCGATTCCAGCCGCCGCCACCACTCGTATGCGGTTGCAATGAACAACACGGCGAACGGCGAAACGACGAACCCTGCCGTGAACAAGACGAGGCCGTGGGGAGCGGGGATGGTCCACCAGACGAGATGCCAAGTCCAATACGCGCACCAGGCACAGGCAAGCAGCCAGAGTAAGGAAGGGATGCCTCGGAAGGCGGAGACGGGGCGGAAGTCGCGGCTCACGTGGTTGGACATCGCTCGACCCACTTCGGGGACCGATACACTAAACTAACCATTCGGACCGCGTATCCTCCGAGCCCGAGTGGCCGGGCAACTACGCGGGGAATCGGATTTGGTGTTCTCAGGTTGTCACCTTTTATATACGACGGAGCAGTATTGTCTGGTGGTATATAGGCAGGTAACCTTTTGATATTTTAAGTTGTGACGACAATCACGCCGCCTAAGAACAGCCCACCGGGAACATACGATGCCGAAATTGCGCCTGTAGTTGCTCGGCATGTCGGTCCTCGTGGGCATGGGCAGTACGGTCGCCCGAGCCTCCATGGACCTGCAGTGCCCGGCGGCTACCAGGCAGGAGTTCGAACGCGTTCTGGTGGATGATGCAGAGATGGTCCCGCAATCCGGAGGCGCTTACCGCGGGCCGGACGGGACGGTCTTGACCACGCAAGATTACGAGCGGTTCTGCCTGAACGAGAGTGATGCCGGGGTGACCCTCCTCATGGTCGAGACCGACGGCGACTTCGTGGTCATCGGCGTGCGGTTCGGTGCCGATCGCGCGGACGCCGAGCGGCTGCTCGAGGAAGAGGTGCAGTCCAATGCCAGGTTACGGGGCGTCAAGACTCTTGCCTATCTCACTTCCACCTACAAGGTCGTCAACCTCACGTCTGTGGGCGAATAGTGCCGGAAACCAACCCTGGGGCCACTGTCGCTCGCCCGGGCCTCTGATGAGTGCCTGGCTGCTAGCGCAACAAGACGAGGAAAGCTCCGCGCATAGTTACCTCAAAGTTTGGCATCGCTTCAGCACTTTGACCATCTTAAAGGAGGCATAAGACTGGCTTCGCAACGGTCACCTATAGCATAACTCCCCCGAAAGCCGACTGTCCGCAACCCACCCCATTTCTGACAATCGGCCAAGAAAGTTGAAGGGCAGGGTAGGGGTTGTGAGAGGGCAGGCAGCTTTTGGTGTGGAATCGGGGGATGGCAAACCCACCCGCGGCGAGTGTTGCTGATGATGATCTCGAGCTTGAGCGCCATGATTCAGATAGCCAGATCGGCTTGTCGGAGCGAGCCTTGCTCAAGCTGAGTGCTCGATATGGCGTGAAAACCGAGGTGCTGGGCGAGGGTAGGCCCCGGGCGTTGGAGCGAAATCACACGGATCCTTCTGCCCTATTCCATGCCCTATGTATTTTCGGGCGCTCAAAGTTTCGATCACTCTCGCGGTGATCGGGGCGGTCGTTGCTCAACTGGTGGCCGCCGACTGCGGACTGGGCTATTTCATCGCCTAGTCCACCTCGATGTTCCGAATTCCATTGGCGTTTGCCGGCCGGATCATCCTGTTCACGCTCGGCCTCCTGCTCTTTCGCGCCCTTACTTTGCTCCAACGTCTGATCGCGCCCTGGTCTGTGTTAGGCATGCGTTAGGAGCACGGGGGCAGCGCAAGCATGAAGCAGAAGCCTGCCCAGATTTTGATCATCCGGCGGGATCCACAGTAATTTCTGCAGGGTTTCGCCACCATCTGAATGGCATAGCACTTGCAGTGCTTGGTCGTAGGGGCCTCGCAGTCGTTGACGCTGCTTCTGCGGAGCAAGCGGCGGCGATAGCCAGAATTGCCAGCCAGCGTGCCGAGAAACTCATGTCCTGGATATCGCTCCCGCGTCTGGCAGATCGGCATGAACACGACGGAAGCGAGCCATGAGCACCACCTTCAAATCCCTGCGCCAGTTCGCGGTTCATATCTACGCTCAGGATGGCGTTTCCACCATGTGCCTAGAGCTGCAGGACACTTATGCGGTCGACGTCAATATGCTCCTCTTTACTGCCTGGGTGGCGCATGAAGGTGGGAAAGCGCTAGAGCTGCGCGATATCGCGGCGGCGGACGAGCGGGTCAAGGCTTGGCGCTCCGAAGTAGTGCAGCCGCTTCGGGCAATTCGCCGCCGGCTTAAAAGCGGGCCCGCTCCAGCGCCGGATTCTGCATCTGATAGTATTCGCAACAGGATCAAGGCTGCGGAGTTGGAGGCAGAACTCTATCAGCTTGACGTATTGCAGCAGTTTGCCGAGCGCTGGCAAGGCGGCAAACACGATACCGGCGATCCGCACAGAGTTGAGCGCGGCTTGGCTGCGTGCCTCGAATATTTCGGTGGACCCCAGGCTCGTGCAGAGAGCAGCGAAAGTCTCAAGGCTGTTCTGCGTGCGCTCCGGGCTGCGTCTGCCTCCAACGTTTGACGGTAGGCAGGTCGATATCGAACAGGTCCAGTGCGCGCCCGACAGATTGATCCACCATCTCGATCAGCGTTTTGGGTTGGGCGTAAAAGGCCGGAACCGGCGGCATGATGATAGCGCCATTGCTCGTGGCCTGCGCCATCAATGCAATGTGCCCGGCATGCAGAGGCGTTTCGCGCAGCATCAGCACCACGCGGCGACGCTCCTTCAGGCAGACGTCGGCGGCGCGCACGATCAGTTCTTCGGCATAGCAATTGGCGATGCCGCTCAGCGTCTTGATCGAGCAGGGAGCCACCAGCATGCCCTGCGTCAGGAATGAACCCGAAGCGATAGAGGCGCCGATATCCTTAAAAGCATGAACAGCATCAGCCAGCGCCTTGACCTCATCGACCGAATAATCGGTCTCCTCGACGATTGTACGCGCCGCCGAGGGCGACAGGATAAGATGCGTTTCGACATCATCCTGGCTTCGCAGCATGTGCAGGGCGCGTATCCCGAAAATGGTCCCGGATGCCCCGGTAATGGCCACGATCAGCCTCTTCATGTCGCCTTTTCCTTGGCTGTTATCTCGGCTGTCATCCTCCGCCGCTCGCCCAGAGATAATCCCAATCTCCTGGGGTGCGTCAAGTTGGTCAAGCGTTGCTTTTTCAACAACACGCGGGTGACAAATCGGTAATTTACCGCTGCTTTTGAGCGTGGAAGATTGCACTCATCGCACTAGAAAATGTGTCGCCTCGAGTGACGGGAGTTTGCTGACGTGTCTCTGTTCGACCGAATTTCCAGCATGAAACGCAATGAAGCGCCTTCGTTGCGAAGCTGGCTAGCAGACCTTCAGGACCACGAAATCCTGACACTCGATCAGCCCACCGATATCGACTATCTGCCCACCGCACTGGTGCTCGAACTGGAGCGGCAGGGTCGCGATCCCGTGGTGGTGATTGACAACCCTGACGGCTTCACCATGCCGGTAGTGAGCAATCTGTTTGCAAGCCGCGAGCGCATCGCCCGCTTCTGCGGTGTCGAGCCGGGCAAGTTCCATGAGCGTTGGGCGCAGGCCGCCGAAAAGACCATTGCACCCCGTCTGGTGGAGAGCGGTCCGGTGCATGACCATGTCATTCAAGGCGACGAACTTGACATCGGTGCGCTGCCGATCAGCCGGCATTTCGAGAAGGATGCGGGCCGCTACATCGGCTCGGGCATTCTCATATGCAAGGATCCCGATACCGGGGTGCGCAACCTGTCCTACCAGCGGCTGCAGCTCAAGGGACCAAATCGGCTGGGTGCCAGCCTGCATTCCCGCGGCCATATCTGGGAGCACCTGTCGCGCTGCGCTGCCCGGGGCAAGAACCTGGAAGTTGCCATAGTCATCGGGGTGCACCCGGCAATCAATCTCGCTGCAGCCGCCAAAGTTGCCATGGAGGTCGATGAGCTGGACATCGCCGGCGGCTTGCTCGGACAGCCGGTCGATCTGGTCAAGTGCAAGACCATCGAAGTCGAGGTTCCCGCCTGGGCCGAGATGGTCATCGAAGGCGAGATCCTGGCCGGCGTCGAGGAGGAGGAGGGGCCGTTCGGCGAATATACCGGCTATTCCACCTATCGTTCCACCAAGAATGTCTTTGTCGCCAAGGCCATCACCCACCGCGAGCGGCCGATCTTCCACGACATCATTCCCGGCTTTTCCGCAGAGCACCTGCTGCTGGGCCGCTCGAGCAAGGAAGCCCATGTTGTCATGCGGCTGCGGGAAATGGTTCCCAACCTCAAGGCGGTGAACTGGCCCAAATCCGGCACGCATTTTCACGCCTATATGTCTCTCAAGAAATCGGCCGAGGGACAACCCAACCACGCCATGATGCTGCTGATGGGGCTCGACCCCTATATCAAGCTCGTGGTTGCCGTCGATGAGGACGTAGACGTCTTTAATCAGGACGAGGTGATGTGGGCGCTGGCGACCCGCTTTCAGGCCGACACGGACATGTTCTGCGTGCCCAATGCCTTGTGCAACCAACTCGATCCCTCGTCTCGCAACGGTACTTCGGCAAAACTGGCCCTGGATGCCACGGCCCCGATGAATTGGGACGTCGAGCGGGCAGTGTTGCCCGAAAGCGCCCAGAAATGGGCGCGAGAAACCCTTACATCAATTCGCTAAATCCCCCCGCGCTGGAGTAAACCGCAATGAACAGACGCTCCCTTCTTGCTGCTCTCATTCTTTCCACGACTGCGCTCTCGGCTATGCCGAGCTTTGCCCAGGACGACCTGACCTCGGTACAAATCAGACTCGACTGGCGTCCGGGCGCACAACACGCACCGTTCTACTACGGTCAGGCTTCGGGGCTTTATGCGCAGGAGGGGATTGATCTGGAGATCATTTCCGGTTCCGGCTCGTCCGATACCGTCAAGCAGGTTGGCGCCAACGCCGTCGAGTTCGGCTTGGTGGATGGTCTCGTGCTGGTGCAGGCCAAGGCTCAGGATGTGCCGGTGGTGGCCATTGCCGGCTTCTATCAGGACAATCCGACCGTGGTCATCAGTCCCCAGGATAGCCCGATCACCTCTCCCGACCAGCTGACCGACGGCGTGCTGCTGGGCAACAAGAAGGGCAGCGCCACCAGCCAGGGCCTGAGTGCCATGCTCAGCGCGAACGGCATATCGGAAGACGATGTGGAAATGGCCGACGTTGGCTTCGGCGTGCAGCCGCTTCTGGTCGGCCAGGTCGGGGCGATGATGGGCTTCGAGATGAATGAGCCAATCGAGGCGGCCACCTTGGACATGGCTGTCCATGTCATGCCGGTGTCGGAATTCGGCGTTGACGCCTATGGACTGACGCTGGTTGCCGGCCAGAATGTGATCGCGGACAATCCCGACCTGGTGGCCGGCTTCGTACGGGCGACCCTTGCGGCCATGCAGGCGAGCATGGACAATCCCCACGAAGCGATCGCCGCTGTTGCAGGGGCAGTTGACGAAGTCGACACCGATCGTGAAGCCAAGGTTTTGGAGCTGACCACGCCTTACTGGACTGGCAGTGCGGACCGCGAAATCGGCGCAATGAGCGAAGCGCGCTGGCAGAGCACTTCCGAGCTGGCCGCCAAACTGGGCCTGGTGGATGCGGCGCCCGAGGCATCAAGCCTGTTCACCACCGATTTCATTGCGCAGTGACCCACGACAGGCAGGCGATGTCGCTAACCACTAGACCAGATCCCAGTCACGGCCAGCTTGCTGGCCGTGACGAAGCCATTCTCAAGCAGGGCTCTACCGTACAAAGCCTGGCGGCGCCGGCCTGCATTTCGGTGCGTTCGGTCTCATTAAGCTTCGAAACGCCGCGTCGACGCGTCAATGCACTCTCGGACGTCAATCTGAGCGTGGGAGAGGGAGAGTTCATTGCCTTGCTCGGCCCGACCGGCTGCGGCAAGAGCTCGCTACTGCGTCTGGTGAGTGATCTGGTTGCGCCCACTGCAGGGCAAATCCTCATTCGCGGGGCGCCCCCCGAGGCAGCCAGGCGGGAAAACGACTTCGGCTTCGTGTTCCAGGAGCCCGCCCTTCTGCCCTGGCGCACGGCGATCGAGAATTTGCTGCTGCCGCTTGAAGTCCTGAATGTGCCGGCCGAGGGGCGGGAGGCCCGCTGCATGGACTTGCTCAAGTCCGTCGGTCTCGGGGATTTTCGCAATGCCTACCCGCATGAACTGTCGGGCGGAATGCGCCAACGCGTGGCCATCGTGCGCGCACTCGCCTGGGACCCCTCCATTCTGCTGATGGACGAGCCGTTCAGCGCGCTGGATGAACTGACCAAGATGCAGTTGCAGGACGATCTGCTCAAACTGTGGTCGGTGGGAAAGAAAACCATCCTGTTCGTCACTCACAATATTTCCGAGGCCATTTATCTGGCCGACAGGGTCGTCGTTATGTCGCCCCATCCGGGGCGGATCAAGACAATATTGCCTGTCGATCTTGAGCGACCCAGGCACGAGGACATGCGCGAGACACCCGAGTTCATGCGTCTGGTGCGCGAAGCAAGGGATGCGTTGCGGTCATGAAAACCTCCACGAAGATGACACTGCACAAGCTATCCTGGGCGGTGCTTCCTCCGCTGATTATCCTCGTCGTCATCATCTCGGCCTGGGAGGGGAGCGTTCAACTGCTCAATGTGCCCGCATGGCTGCTTCCGGCGCCCAGCGATATCGCGGTGCGGTTCCAGAGCACGCAGAACCTTTGGTATCACACCGGCCTTACCCTGCTCGAAGCCGTTCTCGGTTTTACGATTTCGGCCGTGCTTGGGGTCAGCATCGCTGCCGGCATCGTGCATTCGCGGTTCCTTGAAAAGGGCCTCTTGCCCTTCATCATCGTATCCAACGCAATACCGGTCATCGCACTCGTGCCGCTTCTGACCATCTGGTTCGGATTTGGCCTTCTGCCCAAGGTCCTGATCTGCGCGATTATTTCCTTCTTCCCTGTCGTCACCAACACTACGCGTGGCTTGAAGTCGGCAGACAGGCGGGTGGTTGAATTCATGCGCTCGATCAATGCCAGCCGGCTGCAATTGCTGCTGAAGGTTCAGCTGCCCACCGCGCTGCCCTTCATCTTCGCCGGCTTCAAGATTGCTGCATCTCTCTCGCTGGTCGGGGCCGTGGTGGCTGAGTTCTACAGCTCCGGGGTGGGACTGGGTTATCTCATCATCACCTCGGCCACCGAGTTGCGTACCGATCTGCTCTTTGTCTGTGTGGCGGTGCTCGCAGCTCTGGGCGTGACCTCCTTCGTCCTCTTCGGACGGCTTGAGAGGCTGGCAACGCGCGGAGAAGGCGCGGAGGCTGCCGGATGACATCGAGCACTCTTTTCCAAAATGTCCTCGTGGTAGGAGCCGCGGGCACCACCCGACCGTTCGCGGGCTGGGTTGCCGTCAGGGATGGCCGTATATCGGGCCTCGGCCAAGACGATCCTGCCGAACTTAATGGCTTTGGCGAAACCATAGATGGCAATGGCAATGTCCTCATGCCGGGTCTGGTCAATGCCCATTGCCATTCCCACTCCAGTCTCACGCGCGGCAGTGCCGAAGGGGTGGTGCTAGAAGACTGGCTGGGCGTCATCGAGCGCGAGCAAGCCAATTTGACCGATGCCGAAGCCAGGGTGGCCGCCCTTGCCACTTATGGCGAGGCGCTTATGTCGGGCACGACCAGCATGTTGGACATGTGCATCCGCCCGCGTCCGGCAGTGGACGCTGCGCTTGAATGCGGCATTCGCCTTGTGGTCGCCCCCTATGTTGCCGATACCAAGCCTTTTGCGCCTCATCTGGATGACACAGTCAGTTTGCTTGAGGCGTTCAGGGACACTGATCCGCGCGTGCGGGTCTGGGTGGGCCTGCACGATTTGGAAAGCTGCAGCGATGCTCAGATTCGTCAGGGCATCGAAATTGCGGCGCAATACGAGGTCGGACTGCATCTGCACTGCAGCGAAACGCGCTTTTCGGTGGACAGAACTCGGGCACGAACCGGGCGAAGCCCGGTTGCGCATCTGCATGATCTGGGCGGATTGGGAGCGACCACCTTGCTCGCCCACGGCGTGTGGCTCAACGATGATGACAGGCGCATCATCGCGGGAGCGGGCGCCCATGTCGCCCATTGCCCCCACGCCAATCTCAAACTTGGCTCCGGTATTGCCGAGGTGCCGCTCATGTGCAGTTGCGGCATCAATGTCGCGCTCGCCACGGACGGGGCCAAGGCCAATAACCGGCTCGATATGTTCGACGTGATGAAGTTTGCGTCCCTTCTGCACAAGGGGCTTGCTCGGGACCCCACGCTTCTCGGGGCGCGGCAGGTTCTCGACATGGCCACGCGCGGCGGTGCGGCTGCCATAGGGGCAGTGGGCGTCGGAGCCATTGCGCCGGGCATGGCTGCCGATCTGGTCATGATCAACACGCACGCTTTTCACCTGCAGCCCTGCCTGCCCGACACGGCGGAAACCAATCTGGTCCACGCGGCGCGCGGAAGCGATGTGAGCCTAACCATGGTGGACGGGCAGGTTCTGGTGCGCGATGGCGTTCTGGTTCGGGCGGCGCACAGGGCAGCGCTGGCGGAACACCGTCTCGTGGCGGAAGAGCTGGCACAAAGGGCCCGGGCCACCGCCTTTTAATCTTCGCGGATACGCGATAGGGCGGTGGTGCATTCCTTGGCAATGGTGTTGACCAAGGCGGGAAAGGCCAGGTTGCGCCGCACCACGACGGCCAGGTGCTGAACCGGCAATCGCCTGTCATCCACCGGAACGAAGTTGAGCTCGCCCCTCTCAATTTCCTCACTCACTCCCACTTTCGTCTTGAGGGCGATGCCGTTCGTGGTCGCGGCCAAAGCGCTCATCAGCGTGATCGAGTTGGTGACGAGCCGCACATCGAGCGCCCAGCTGCGCTCCGCATCGGCCAGGGCGTCGCGCAGCATCAGCGACGAGTCGGCCAGAAAGACCGGCCGTCCGACCAGATCCTGAACCTTGAGCGATTTGCGTCCGGCAAGTTCGTGGTTCCTCGACATGATAGCCCCGATACGCAGCCGCGCTACATCGACAACCATCAGGTCGGTTTCGCGCAAGACATTAAAAGCGATGCCGATATCAGCCTCGCCCCGCTCCACGCGCCGCAGCACTTCATATGTGCCGGCCACCTGCACGGAAACTTTCACGTCGGCATGGCGGGCCCACAACGCCGCCAGGACCGGCGGCAACAGCCCGCGTGCGGCAGACTCAACGATGGCGATATTGATCTGGCCACGCCGCAGCCCCTTCAGCTCGGCGATAGCCTTCTGCGCCCGGTCCAGCTCCTTAAAGCTCTGTTCAGCATGAAACAGCAGAATTTCACCAGCGCTGGTCAGCTTCACCCCGCGCGGCATGCGCTCGAACAAAGGGGCCCCAAGCTTTTCCTCAAGCGCCGAGATTTGCCGCGACAGCGCCGAAGGCGAAACGTTGAGCTGATCGGCGGCCCTTCGCATCGAGCAGGCAGTGGCCGCAGCCTGAAAATAGCGCAATGCCGTGGAGTCGATTGATTGGGGCAGTTTCAAGACGCGCTCACTCGAATGTTGATCTGTGTTTGCCTTGGAAAGCTACCATAAGCGTCAGATAACAAGCCATTGCGCCAGCCCATGCACTTTGAACAGCCACTGAAGTAATGCTCAGAAGCGGGTAACGGCCGGAGGCGGCAGAGGTCGGCCCGTAACCGCTATTCCGGCTGCTTTCTCACCATCCCGAAGCAGACGTTCACATGAAAACTTTTCATGTGTTCGGCCAAGGCCCTTCTTGCGCCTCGCATGTGACCAGTCAGATGACCGGCGCAATGCACAAACTCTAGGCAACTCTCAAGTCTTTGCACAAAGCCAGAACTCCAGAGATGCAAGCTTCGTCAGCTACACGGCGAACGTCATCACGGCGTTTGGCTCGGTCGGGACGACGATCCGCGGGTGGTGGAACCTTGCCTGTCGCGATCTGGACCGAATTCATGGAGCTCGCTCATGCCGGAATGCATCCTGTCGAGTTGCCCGAATTTCGCGGACTCCACCAGAACTACATCGTCCAATATGCAATCTACCCGGCATCCGGCCGCCCGCGTGGACCCGGATCCAGAGCGGCCGGTGATCGAGGTATTCGAACGCAGTGCTGCAATATCGGAATCATGATGGGTGCTGGGGACTGCGACGCTGTCGAACTGATATACTGCTACGAATCTCTTAGAAAAATGCATCGCCGCACCGGTGCTTGATCCTTGACCAGGGATAGGCTGGGCAATGCCTCGGAAGCGCTATGCTCAAGCGCAATTGCGAAATCACATCAGATCGGCGCCTCATCCTGCTCGTTTGCCCAGACGTTCGGTTCGGACTCGACCAGAGGCCGCAGCTTCTGACGATTGTATAACCAAACCTTCATCTCATCCGGCTCGAAAGCTGGGGTAATTCGATGGCGTGAGAGTACCGATTGGACCTGCTTGAAATGCAGGCCGGTGGATTTGACCAAGCCGCCAAGGCAGACATACCGTCGGTTGAAATCGTCGACGCTCGTTCGGAGAACCACTGGAACCTTTCGACGCGCGTTCCGACTAAATTCCGTTGCCGTAATGAGGATGCCAGCAGCAACAAGCGGTTCGATCGCGAGGGGACTGAGACCGGGAATCAGGGAAGGGAGATCCGACTTAAGGCAATTTACAAGGACGGGTTCTGTTCTCACCCGTTCAATCAATTCATCTGCGTCAAGCAGCAAAGCGGAGTAGCCCGAGCGCCCGGCAAGTCGACCTTTCCAAGTCAGGGTGCCATCGAAAACCGAAGTCAACACAGTCTCAAGGCTGGCGCCGGCTACATGTCTGCAATCCATTACCGGCAACTGACGATCCGTTGGAGCGGCAACGTCCTCCGCACCGGCGAACATTCTTTCCAACATGCTGTCGACGTCATTAAGGGAAAACCGGTGTTTGGCGTGCGGCGTATTTTCGGACTGGGTAGCGGTGGGCAACGCACCAACTTTGCGCAAGGCATTAAGGTGAAGCCGCGGAATGGCGAAGCGTCTCGACACCTCCGGACCGCTGATGGCCCCCTTCAACTTATCAAGCATCGCTTTGACGTCGCCAGAGGATACCGTCACTCGATGATTACGCAAATTATCGTCAAAGGCGGCTGGCGCGAGCCCCTTGCGGTCGAAAATGCGCCTGATGGTCCGATCGTGAACACCGGATTGTTTGGCAGCGGACCGGACAGTGACAACGCCGGGGTCAGCAATGGCTACACCCAGCACATCGGATCCAGGTTCGAGAGGCATGGTCCTGTTAGCAAAATTGCGAACAAGATCGCGGATCCGGCTAAAATCCTCGTCTTCGAGCGTGCGCATCAAAAACTTGTAGGCGTAGCCATATGTGTCGTGGACGCCCCAAAACCCCCGAGTCTCACGTTGCCCTTCGTTCAGGCGCGCGAGCAGTTCTTCAATTGCCGGCGCTCCCTGAAATGCAATGTTGAAGCCAGCGTTGCCGGCTTCTGCCCAATCGCGTTCGGTAAGTTGCGAGGTTCGCACCTTTGGCGAATGAAGCGCGGAGATACCAAGCGCCTCACACCATTCGGCGGCAACATAAAACGGAAACTGATCCAACCAGTTCGCGGGATCTTTCTGACCACCCCACCTGGCAGCCATCCAGGTCTGGAAAGGTGAAGGGGCCGCTCGTTCAGCGACAGATCGATAGTGCTCGATATCGCTGATAAAGGTCGCGATGGTTTCGCTGAAATCGAACGGTTCGAAGCGTCGCCGAACCGGCGTCGTGTTGGCGAGATACACTTCGTGGGTATCGCACGACCTGAAATGGCCGACAGTCCATTCCAGCCGCAACCATGGACGAGCTCCGACAGGGCCCGGGAAGGTCTTAATGTCCTCGGCAACACAATGAGGGCAGAAGCGGAAGAACGTACGGTTGACCCCGCGATAGCCCACAATCTCATCGCCGAGAGTGTGAAACCCTTTACGCTCCAGCGCTACGGGCGTGAAGCGAAGGAGTTCTGAAGGTTCTGCTCCTCCAAGCTGAGCAAGTTCGACGACTTGCTGACGTTCACCTCGATCAACAGATCTCTGAATAGCCCCACGTTCTGTAGACACCTTCGGGGTTAGATTTGGTGCCGTTTCTCGAACTCGACGGGCGATAGCATGCCGTTGCGGACATGCTTACGGGTCGGATTGTAGAACATCTCGATGTAATCGAACACATCCTGGCGGGCTTCGTCCCGCGTTCGATAGGTGCGGCGCCTGATCCTCTCGCGCTTGAGCAGATTGAAGAAGCTCTCAGCTACAGCATTGTCGTGGCAGTTTCCGCGCCGGCTCATTGAGTGAACCAGATTGTGGTGCCGCAGGAAGCTGGCCCAATCCATGCTGGTGAACTGGGAGCCCTGGTCAGAATGGACCAGCACCGTGTTGTGTGGCTTGCGGCGCCAGACCGCCATGTGAAGAGCCTGCAAGACGACCTCGCTGGTCTGCCGGCTTTGCAATGACCAGCCGATGACGCGGCGCGAGAACAGATCGATGACCACGGCCAGATAGGCAAAGCCCTCCGTGGTCCTGATATAGGTGATGTCGGTCACCCAGGCGGTATCGGGTGCAGCGACGTCGAACTGCCGGTTCAGGGTGTTGTCGATCACCACCGATGGTTTGCCGCCATAGGTGCCAGCTCGGCGCCGATAACCGATCTGGGCCTTGACCCCAGCCAGTCTGGCCAGGCGGGCGATGCGGTTGGCACAACTGGTCTCGCCCTGATCAAGCAGGTCGTCATGCAGCTTGCGGTAGCCATAGACTTTGCCGCTCTGGCTCCAGGCGTCCTCGATCAGCCGGGTCTGACGGATGTCTTCCTGGGCCCGTTTGCTCATTGGCGTTTTGATCCACGCATAAAAGCCGCTGGGGTGGATGCGCAGGCACCGACACATGGTGCGCACCGAGAACTGCTGACGATGCTCGGCAACGAACGCGTACCTCACTTTGCATCCCTGGCGAAGTACGCGGCCGCTTTTTTTAGGATGTCGCGCTCCTCGGTGACCCGCACCAGTTCGCGCTTGAGCCGCCGGATCTCTTCGGACTGTTCATCGCCCTTGTCGATCGCCCCGCCATACTTCTTGCGCCACTCATAAAGCGAGTGGGCACTCACCCCCAAACGCTTCGAAACCTCCGAAACCGGATAGCCCCGCTCGATGATCTGACGCACCGCATCGCGCCTGAACTCGTCAGTGAAATTGCTTTTGCCCATGCAGGCCTCCTTGCCTCAAAATTAGGGAAGAAGGCGTCTACAAATCTAGGGGCTATTCATGGGCAGTGAATAGGACATTGGTGGGGTAAGCGGCATCGATGCGGTTCCAGCTACCGTCAAAACAGAAAACGAGTCTTTTCACAGGAGTTATCCTTTTGGTTGTGAGCGACCAGTTTCCAAGCCTCAACTCACGGGCAAAAACGCAGGTTCACTAAATGTTCTTTCAGGTACTAGGCGGCGAGAAATATCTCGCCGCCGTTTAGATAATTCGAACAACCACTTCAGACTGTTTAGGCCAGTTCAGAACTCTGAGGCCGAATTCACAACTTTGGGTCTCTCACCATCCGTCCGCTATGCAGCCCAGAACATTGGCTCCTCGACCACAACTTAGCTTATTCACCAACAATGCCTTGTGGATCGTTCGACAGGGCAGAACATTGTTTCAAAGGGCAGAATTTTGCGAAGTTCACCACCAATCAATGGCGTTAGTTTAACTACAACCAGTCGTCGTACCGCAGGTATCACACTTCAAACATGTGCCGTTTCGGACCATCGTGAAGTTGTGGCACTCGGTGCATTGGTCGCCGGTATAGCCTTTCATCTGGGCTTCGGCGCGGAGCACGCCCGTGTCCTTGGACGGGGGCGGGGTTGGGATGGGGTGGAGCTCGGCGGCGTTGAGGGCAGTCGGGGTCGGGTCGATCTTGAGGGCCGTGGACGAGCGCAGCGTGGTCACCGTCGAGGTGGAGGCGGCCGGGGCGGCGTAGTGCGCGGCCTGGGCGGTGGGGACCAGCATCAGCGAGGCGTTCTGGGTGCGGCCACGGGTCATGCCGCGGGACACGAACTTTTCGGCTGGAACCGGTGCCGGGCTGGCGGAAGCCGAGTGGCGCGCATGGTGTTCCTCATCAACGCCACCTGAAAGCGAGGTGGGGCTGTCGGGGTTCACATGGGCGAGGTCGTCGCGGTCGAGATAGGAAACGGCGAGTTCGCGGAACACGTAATCGAGGATCGAGGTCGCGTTCTTGATCCGGTCATTGCCCATCACCATGCCAGCGGGCTCGAAGCGGGTGAAGGTAAAGGCCTCCACATATTCGTCCAGCGGCACGCCATATTGCAGGCCCAGCGAAATGGCGATGGCGAAGTTGTTCATCATGGCACGGAAGGCGGCGCCTTCCTTGTGCATGTCGATGAAGATTTCGCCCAAACGACCATCATCGTATTCGCCGGTGCGCACATAAACCTTGTGGCCACCGACCACGGCCTTTTGGGTGTAGCCCTTGCGGCGATCGGGCATCTTTTCGCGCGAGCGCACTTCCACTTCGCGCTCGATGATGCGCTCGACGATCTTTTCGGCGATCGCGGGGACGCGGGCATCGGCGTTCATGGCGACAAGGTTCTCGACGTGATCCTCGTCCTCATCCTCGTCGGCAGCGGCGAGCACGGAGGAGTTGAGCGGCTGGGAGAGCTTGGAGCCATCGCGATAGAGCGCATTTGCCTTGAGCGCCAGGCGCCAGGACAGCATGTAAGCCTGCTTGGCGTCCTCCACGGTCGCGTCATTGGGCATGTTGATGGTCTTGGAAATGGCGCCCGAGATAAAGGGCTGAGCGGCCGCCATCATCAGGATATGCGATTCCACCGACAGGTAGCGCTTGCCGATCTTGCCGCAGGGGGTGGCGCAATCGAACACGGGCAGATGCTCGTCCTCGAGATGCGGCGCGCCTTCGAGGGTCATGGCGCCGCAAACATGGATATTGGCCGCCTCGATGTCCTTTTTGGAAAAACCCAGGAAGGGCAGCAGCTCGAACGAGAAGTCGTTCATCTGCTCTTCGGTGACGCCGAGCGACTTGAGGAAATCGACACCCAGGGTCCACTGGTTGAAGATGAACTTGATGTCGAAGGCAGATGCGGTCGCAGCGTTGAGCGCGGCGATCTTGTCATCGGTGAAACCCTTGGCGCGCAGCGTCGACGGGTTGACGCCCGGTGCCTGGTTCAAATTGCCGTGGCCCACGGCATAGGCTTCCATTTCGGCAATCTGGGATTCCGAATAGCCAAGGGTGCGCAGGGCCGGGGGCACGGCACGGTTGATGATCTTGAAGTAGCCGCCGCCGGCGAGCTTCTTGAACTTCACCAGGGCGAAATCGGGCTCGATGCCGGTGGTGTCGCAATCCATGACAAGGCCGATCGTACCGGTGGGGGCGATCACGGAAACCTGGGCGTTGCGATAGCCATGGGCTTGGCCGAGTGCGAGGGCATTGTCCCAGGCGAGCTTGGCGCGCTCGCTGAGGTTGGCGTCAATCAGCGAGGCATGATCGAGCGGCACGGGGGTGATGGAGAGACCCTCATAGCCCTCGGCATTGCCATGGGCGGCGTTGCGATGGTTGCGGATGACGCGCAGCATATGGGGGGCGTTGCGCTTGTAGTCCTTGAAGGGGCCGAGCTCCTTGGCCATCTCGGCCGAGGTGGCGTAGGCGACGCCGGTCAGGATGGCGGTGACGGCACCGGCAATGGCACGGCCTTCGGCGGAGTCATAGGGAATGCCCGAGGTCATCAGGAAGCCACCGATATTGGCGTAGCCGATGCCCAGCGTGCGGTATTCGAACGAGCGTTCGGCAATGGAGCGCGAGGGGAACTGCGCCATCATCACCGAGATTTCGAGCACGATGGTCCAAAGGCGGACGGTGTGCTCATAGGCCGAGGTGTTGAACGAGCTATCGGGGTTGCGATAGGGCAGCAGGTTCACCGAAGCGAGATTGCACGCGGTGTCGTCGAGGAACATGTATTCCGAGCACGGATTGGACGCGTTGATCGGGCCGGCCGCAGGCGAGGTGTGCCACTCATTAATGGTGGTGTGGTACTGGATGCCGGGATCGGCCGAAGCCCAGGCGGCATAGCCGACCTGTTCCCACAGATCGCGCGCCTTGAGGGTCTTGGTGACCTTGCCATCCTTGCGGGCGGTCAGGTTCCAGTCGCCATCGGTTTCGACCGCCTTGAGGAAGTCGTCGGTGACCCGGACGGAATTGTTGGAGTTCTGGCCCGACACGGTCAGGTAGGCCTCGGAATCCCAATCGGTGTCGTAGATGGGGAATTCGAGATCGGTATAGCCCTGCTTGGCGAACTGGATGACGCGGTAGATGTAGTTCTCGGGCACCAGCGCCTTTTTGGCGGCGCGCACTTCGCGCTTGAGGGCGGGGTTGAGGGTCACGTCAAAGCAATCGTCACCATTGCCTTCGCAGTTGACGCAGGCCTTCATGATGGCCTTGAGGTGCTTGGAGACGGTCTTGGAGCCGGTCACGAGCGCTGCGACCTTCTGTTCTTCCTTGACCTTCCAGTTGATGTATTCCTCGATATCGGGGTGATCGATATCGATCACCACCATCTTGGCGGCGCGACGGGTGGTGCCGCCCGACTTGATGGCGCCGGCAGCACGGTCACCGATCTTGAGGAAGCTCATCAGGCCAGAAGAACGGCCGCCGCCGGAAAGCTTTTCGCCACCGCCACGGAGCTTGGAGAAGTTGGTACCGGTGCCCGAGCCATACTTGAACAGGCGCGCTTCACGCACCCAAAGATCCATGATGCCGTTATCATTGACGAGGTCGTCGTTGACCGACTGGATAAAACAGGCATGCGGCTGGGGATGTTCGTAGGAGCTCCTAGACTGCACGAGCTTGTGGGTGAAGGGATCAACATAGAAGTGGCCCTGGCCGGGACCATCGATGCCATAGGCCCAGTGCAGGCCGGTGTTGAACCATTGCGGCGAGTTGGGGGCGACGCGCTGGGTGGCGAGCATGTAGCAGAGCTCGTCAAAAAAGGCGCGGGCATCGTCCTCGCTGTCGAAATAGCCGCCCTTCCAGCCCCAATAGGTCCAGGTGCCGGCAAGGCGATCAAAGACTTGGCGCGAGTCCATTTCCGAGCCGAAGCGTTCGGCTTCCGGCAGTTTGGCGAGCGCGGCTTCGTCAGGGACGGAGCGCCACAGCCAGGACGGGACGGAGTTTTCCTCAACCTTCTTGAGCGCACGGGCTACACCGGCCTTGCGGAAGTACTTCTGCGCAATAATGTCGGCAGCGACCTGGCTCCAGGTTGCGGGAATCGCAATGTTCTCGAGCTTGAAAACGACCGAGCCATCCGGATTGCGAATCTCGCTCGTGGCGGAGCGGAATTCGATTGACGCGTAGCGGTCCTCGGCGGCGGCAGTGAAACGGCGATCGATCTTCATGGTGGCCTCGATTGATGCGGTTTGAGACTGGCGAGCTTAGTGGCCAGACTCCGGTGTTGGGTCATCGATACCATCTCCCGCGAAGCTGTCGACGGGAGAAAATTCGCTAGAGCTTGTGCATGAGCTGCTGGCACTGATCTATATATAGTACGAGCCTGTGAAAAACGAGGAAAACCGGGGGTTCGCGAAACCGTTATCAAATCGTTAATGGATGATGATAAGGACGCCGCGTTCGGGCTCGATCGAGCGAAGAGTCAGGAGTCCTAAGGGCTTACCAAAATGCCGGCTGGCTGCGACTCTGGACCGCACGGGAGTCAATGGCAAAAAATCGAGCTGTGCGCAGCAGCGGGGGCCTTGTGTTTGCCTAGCGTTCTTGTTCCCCGCACGAAACCCTAGTGTCGCCATATGCAGCATGGTAAAGGCACTGCAGCCCCAACGTGGGCACAAGACTGATGTGGAACGCCCGATGAAAGACTTCCTCCTTGAGATTTTCCGTTGGTGGCACGGCCAGACCTGGGGCACCAGGCTGTGGCTGAAGCGGCACGGCGAGTTCGTGGGAACGGACCAGTTCGGCAACCGCTACTACAAGGACAAGAAGAGCAGTCGGCGCTACGTGACCTATAACGGGCCAGCCGATGCCTCGACCATTCCCCCAGGCTGGTATGGCTGGATGCACGGGCGCACGGACCTGCCGCCCACCCAAGACACCTACACCCCCCATGCCTGGGAAAAGCCGCATCAGCGCAACATGACTGGCACGGCGGAGGCTTACCGTCCCGATGGCAGCCTGCTCAAATCGGGTGAGCGTCCCCGGGTGACGGGTGACTATGAAGCCTGGTCGCCTGAATAGGCCGAGACTTTGCGCTTCACTGATTTAGAGCCGCTGCGCCTTTGGCGCCGAATTGCCGTGCTCGGCACCATTCTGGTGCTCGCCGTGCCAGGGTCGGCCGTCGCCCAGCCCATCGCCAATCCGGTCGCGACCTTTGCCGGTCTCGACAAGATCACCGGGCGCATCACGCGCTTTGACGTTTATGTCGACGAAACCGTGCTGTTCGGCGCGCTCGAGATCACCCCGCGCGCCTGCTACAACCGGGCGCCAACCGAAACCCAGCAACGCACCTCCGCATTCCTGGAAGTGGACCAGCGCAGCCTGCAGGGTGTGAGCAAGCGCATGTTCACCGGCTGGATGTTTGCAGACAGCCCGGCGCTCAACGCCGTGGACCATGCGGTTTATGATGTTTGGCTGGTGGAGTGCAAAACCTCCACCGATGTACCGCCGCCAGACGCGCGCTAAGATAAATTCCCCTGGGCTGCAATTCTTGTGGCGGGCCTGTCGGCTTGGCGGGTCCACGCGCGTCCTGTTCCTGATCAAACCAGGAGAAGATGATGCTGAGTTTGCCGCAGATCGTTGAACGACCTGAACAGGCCTATGCCTATCTACCGTTCCGGGTCCGAATGGATGAGATGAAACTCCCGGCCGACCAGGGATTTCCGAAGCTGTTCGGTTTTCTAGGCGAACAGGGCATCGCCCCCAGCTCTGCGCCCTTTTACAATTATCGCCGCATCAACATGGCCGAGACCCTCGATGTCGAGGCTGGCGTGCCCGTGGCGCAGCCCGGGCAGGAGGCAGACGGCGTAAGGTTCGGCGTGTTGCCGGCGGGGCGCTATGTGACCCTGGACTGGCACGGCCACTACGATGCACTCGAGCAGGTAACGGCCATGCTGATCGGCTGGACGAGGTTGGTGGGCCTCGAGTTCGACATGGTCGAGAAAGCCGAAGGGGATCATTTCGCCTGTCGGCTAGAGATCTACGAGACCGATCCGAGCGAGGTCCCCAACCCGGAGGATTGGGTGACCACGCTGGCGTTTAAGCTCAAGCCCTGACAGTAGTTTCGATGCTGCTGTGGCGGGCAGTCAGCAGGGGAATCACGATCTCCAATACGCCGATCAGCACATGGGGCCACCAGATCCGATCGGCGAAGCCGAACAACCATGGCGAAGCTGCCAGCAGCAGACCGCTGGCAATGTCGAGGCCCAGATGCACCGGCATGGGGATGAGCTTGGCAATACTCAGCTCGTAGCGGGTGAGCAGGCTGTAGATGAGTGCGGTAATGCCCAGGATCATCGGCACCCATTGGGCCGCCGTTCCATCGGCGAAGCCGAGAATATAGGGCGCGAGGATCAGAACAATACCGACGATATAGTCAATGACGCCATGGACGCGAGTTGGAATCATGGTCAGTTCTCCGGTTGTTTGGCGTCAACTGGAGCGGGGGACCTAAGTTCCGCAAGCAGCGCAGCGCTTAGACCATGTTATGGCAGCTGTGCTTGTTGCTTGCCGCTAGAACAGGTTGTCGAGCGCATTGTAGTAGCGGTAGCGGACCTCGTCCCATTCGGCGCCATAGCTGGCGAGGAATTGGGCGACATGTTCCTCGCCAATATTGTACTGGATGCTGCGGCAGGCTAGCGCCAAGTCCTGCCAAAGATCGGCCACGCCCAACCGAGCGCAATCAACCATGCCGGAAAAGCGCCCTTCGGATGCAAGGATGTTGGGCGCGCAAGCATCGCCGTGAGTGACGATGCTGTCGCGGCTGGTGGGCCTGTTGCGGTGCAACCAGTCGAGCACAGCCCCTGCGCTCCACCCCTTTTGGTCGGGCCCGAAGTCGGTTTCGTCGACAAGGCCGGCCGCAACCCGGGCCTGCGCGGCGGCGAGGCGCTGATCGAGGCTATGGTCGAATGGGCAGGTGCGGGGATCCAGGGCGTGCAGCCGCCGCAAGCATTGAGCGTAGATACGAACAAACTCGGCTTTGTCCACCATCCAATGGGTAAGGTCCTGGCCGGGCACCGCAGTCATGAGCAGCCATAGCCCGCCCTGGGTCTCATCCGTGTCGATGATGCGCGGCGCCTTGAAGCCCATGCGGGTGAGCCAGCCAAGGCGGTCGATCTCCCCGGGCAGTTCCGCCAGCGGATGGTTGGACTCGCTCTTGAGAAAAACCGCGGTGCCATCGCTGAGGGCGATGCGCCAGACCCGCGCACCGGACTTGCCGATGGTGATCGGTGTCCAGTCGCGTGCGGCCAGATCAGCGAATTTCGGGGGAAGGTCCGCAGGTATGGTCATTGGCGGTCGATCGCGTGCCAGTCGCCTTGCAGGAGAAGCGCATTGCCCAAGCGCTCCTCGTAATCTGCGCGCGCAATTTCGATGCCGCCGAGCGATGCCAGGTGATCGGTGACAAACTGGGTGTCGAGCAGTGTGAAGCCGCCTGCATTGAGCCGATCCACCAGATGGGCGAGGGCCATCTTGCTGGCATTGGTGGCGCGGTGAAACATGGATTCGCCAAAGAATGCGCCACCGATAGCGAGGCCATAAAGGCCGCCCACCAGGTCCGGCCCATCCCACACTTCCACAGTGTGGGCAATGCCGCGACGGAACAGTTCGCCATAAACCGAGCGGATGGTGGCGTTGATCCAGGTGCTGCGCCGATCCTTACCCACGGTGGCACAGCCTTCGATGATGGCGGGAAAATCGGTATCAACGCGGATGGTGAAGGGGGATTTGCGGATCGCCTTGCGTAGGCTGGCGGAAATATGAAAACCATCCAGCGGAATAATTCCGCGCATTTCCGGGCTGACCCAGAACACGTCCTTGTCGGCGGCGTCCTCCGCCATGGGAAATATGCCCGCGCGATAAGCCCGGATGATCAGCTCCGGGGTGATCTCGATGCTGAACGGGTCAGGACGGCGCGGCATTTGTGTGGCTGCAACTCCTGGAGCGGTGTGCCCGCCCCCGTGGTTCGAGGTTCGTGAAGAACTCGCACCAGACCATAGCCCCTATAACAGGGCGGTAGAAAAGCCCCCATGGTCAATGCGCCACCCAGCGCTGGACCACGAGGGCTTGAAGTCTAGACCTTGTTGGCGGCGAGGTATTTTTCGAGCCAGTGGATGTCGTAGTCGCCAGCCAGGATTTCCGGCTCCTTGATCAGGCGCTGGAACAAGGGCAGGGTGGTCTTGACCCCGTCGATGACGAATTCATCGACGGCGCGGCGCAAGCGCTGCAGGCATTCCTCGCGGGTGCGGCCGTAAACAATGAGCTTGCCGATCAGCGAGTCGTAATAGGGCGGGATCTTGTAGCCCTGGTAAACGGCAGAATCGACGCGCACGCCTACGCCACCGGCCGGGTGGTAGAAGGTGATTGTGCCAGGCGAGGGAGCAAAGGTCTGCGGGTCCTCGGCATTGATCCGAACTTCGATGGCGTGGCCATAGAAGTTGATCTTGTCCTGCGTCATCGAGAGCGCCTCGCCCGAGGCAACACGGATCTGCTCATAGACGATGTCGATGCCGGTGATGCGCTCGGTGACGGGGTGCTCCACCTGAAGTCGGGTGTTCATTTCGATGAAATAGAACTCGCCGTTCTCGTAGAGGAACTCGACCGTGCCTGCGCCGGAGTATTTGAGCTTGCGCATGGCGGCGGCGCAAATCTCGCCGATCCGATCGCGTTCCTCAGGCAGGATTGTCGGGCCGCCCGCTTCTTCCCAGACCTTCTGGTGGCGGCGCTGCAGCGAGCAGTCGCGCACGCCCAGATGAACGGCGTTACCCTGACCATCGCCCAGCACCTGCACTTCGATGTGGCGCGGCTTGCCCAGGTATTTTTCCATGTAAACGGAATCATTGCCGAAAGCGGCCTTAGCCTCCGAGCGGGCCGTGGACCAGGCGACCAGAAGTTCGGCTTCGCTATGGGCGACCTTCATGCCGCGCCCGCCGCCACCGGCGGTGGCCTTGATCAGCACGGGATAGCCGATTTCGGCCGCCGTGGAGATGGCGTCCTCATCGTTCTCGACGGCGCCGGCGGAACCCGGCACAACGGGAATGCCCAGCTCAACGGCGGTCTTTTTGGCCGTAATCTTGTCGCCCATGATCTCGATATGGTGCGCGGAAGGGCCAATGAAGGTGACGTTGTGCTCGGTCAAAATCTGAGCGAAGCGAGCGTTCTCGGACAAGAAGCCATAGCCGGGGTGCACGGCATCGGCGCCGGTGATCTCGCAGGCGGCCATGATCGAGGGGATGTTGAGGTAGCTGTCCTTAGCGGCGGGGGGGCCAATGCAGACGCTTTCATCGGCCAGGCGCACATGCATGGCATTGGCATCGGCGGTGGAGTGAACCGCAACGGTCTGGATGCCCAGCTCCTTGCAGGCGCGCAGGATGCGCAGCGCGATCTCGCCGCGATTGGCGATCAGAACCTTCTGGAACACGGGGCCGTCTCCTATTCGATGACGACGAGCGGCTCGCCGTATTCCACCGGCTGCGCGTCCTGCACCAGGATGCGGACAACAGTGCCGGAGCGATGGGCGGGGATCTGGTTCATGGTTTTCATGGCTTCGATGATCAGCAGGGTCTGACCTTCGGTGACCTTGGAGCCAACTTCGGCAAAGGCGGGCTTGCCGGGTTCGGGCGAGCGGTAAGCGGTGCCGACCATGGGCGAAGTCAAGGTGCCGGGATTGGAGGCGAGGTCCTCAATCGCGGCGGGCGCAGCAGCCGGCACGGAGCCGGCAGGGGCCAGCGGAATGGCCACTGCTGGCGCAGGCGCGTATTGCGGCGGGGCTGCGTAGGTGACCGTCTCGTTGGCGTAGGACCGGGTGACGCGGACGCGGAAATCTTCTTGTTCAATCTCGATCTCGGCGAGATTTTCCTTGTTGAGGAGTTCGGCGATGGCGCGGACCAGATCCTGGTCCACTTGCGATGACTTGCTCATTCTTGTTGGTCTCCCGCGCTTGCGCGTCGATCGTTGTTTACAGTTTTTCAGCCAGTGCCTGGAGCGCCAGCTTATAGCCGAGCGCTCCAAAGCCGCAAAGCACACCCACAGCAACGGCTGAGACAAAGGAATGGTGCCGGAATGGCTCACGCTGGTGAATATTGGAAAGGTGGACTTCGGCTACTGGCAAGCCGACGGCCTTGAGGGCATCGGCAATGGCCAGGCTCGTGTGCGAATAGGCGGCCGGGTTGATCAGGATGGCATCGGCTGTGGCGCGCGCGTCCTGAATCCAGGTGACCAGCTCGCCTTCATGATTGGACTGCCGGAAATCGACGCTGAGGCCGAGTTCGGTCGCCGTATCCCGGCACAGGTTCTCAATATCCTTGAGGGTATTGGAGCCGTAGATGCCGGGCTCGCGGATGCCCAGAAGATTGAGATTGGGTCCGTTGAGTACGAGTACGCGCTTAGCCATGAAGGTCGCCTTTGCACCGGCAGTTGAGGGCCGGAAGATCGTCGGTTACACGACTCGGCGGCAAAAGGCAAAAGGCGGCGTCAGCCTTCACACTGGCTTTCACCGCAAGCGCGCATGTTGCGGATGCGGCTGCGCAGCTCGTCAATGCCGATGGCGCCCGGAATGACCTCATTGCCAATGATGTAGGTGGGCGTGCCGGTGATGTTGAGCGCCTGGGCGATTTCGTAGGACGTCTTGATCGTCTGGGCGACCGTTTCCTCGTTCATCTGCAGCTCAAGGTTGACCGGGCTGAGGCCAAGATCAGCGGCGGCGGCGAGGGCTGCGGTTTTGTCGACCTGGCCGCGCGTGGTGAAGAGGGCCTCGTGGAAGCGCCAATAATCCACATCCTCCCGGCCCACCAGAACGGCGATGCGGGCGGCATCCATCGATTCGTTGGACAGGATCGGGAATTCCTTGAGCACGACGCGCAGATTGGGATCTTCGGCCAGAAGCGTGGCGAGGTCGGGCAGGGCACTGCGGCAATAACCGCAGTTGTAGTCGAAGAGTTCGACCAGGGTGACGTCGCCCTCCGGATTGCCGAGCACGACCTGGCGGGGATCGTTGAAGATGGCTTCGCGCATGCTGGCGATGGCCGTGGTGGCTTGTTCGCGCTCGGCGGTGCGCAGCTTGGTGTCGAGAGCGGTCGATAGGCGCTGCAGGATCGTCGGGTCGCTCATCAGGTAGTTTTCAATGAGCGGGTTGAGCTGGGCAGGATCAAGCTCAGCCATAGCGGGAGCAGCGGCAGGGACCGGTGGTGGAGTTGCGGCCTCGCGCTCGGCCAGGACCGTATCGACAATGGCGCGAACCGCGACTGCATCGGTTTGTGGAACCGGGCGGCTCCACATGGAGTAGCCCAAAGCGCCAGCCAGGACGCCGACCAGGGCAACAAGAGCAAGGGTGAGGCGAGGCATGGACGACTCCGAAGCAGGACGCTGCGCCTTTTAGCAGACACCAAGCAATATTACAGCGGCGCGTAAACGGCCCGTGGCTGGCGCATCACTTGGTTGAGAGCACGGCCAGAACAGGATAGGCCAAACCCATAGCAGGAGCTCATTTATGTCCGACCCAGCACCAGACGGCTTGATGCCGTTCCAAGCCATGGAAATTCTCAAGCGCGCCAAAGCCATGGAGGCGACGGGCCGGACGGTGTGTCACCTCGAATTGGGCGAGCCGGGCTCGCCGCCGGCGCCGAAGGTGATCGAAGCCGTCACCAAGGCCTTGCCGCAGGCGCAGGGCTATACCAATGCCAAAGGGTTGGCGGAACTGCGCGAGGGACTGTCGGCCTATTACTCGGCCCAGCATGGCGTATCCGTAGATCCGGACCTGATTCTCGCGAGCATGGGGTCATCGGCCGGGTTCATTCTGGCGTTTCACGCTGCTTTTCGGCCGGGGGCTCGCATTGCCATTACCCGGCCGGGCTATCCGGCCTATGTAAACACGCTGCTGGGGCTGGGGTTCGGGGTGGCTGAAATTCCGCTCACTGCTGCCAATGGCTGGCGCCTAACTGGTGCGGAGATTGCCGCCACCCATGCCGCGTCGCCCTTTGAGGGACTGCTGTTTGCGAGCCCTGCCAATCCGACAGGGGCAACGGTGGACCGGGAAGGGCTGCGCGACATCGTTGACACCTGCGCCCGGCTCGGCGTGCGGCTGATCTCGGACGAAATCTATCATGGGCTCGATTATCGCGGACCTTCGGTCAGCGCGCTGGAGCTGACGCGCGACGCTGTCGTGATCAACAGCTTTTCCAAATATTACTGCATGACGGGCTGGCGGATCGGCTGGATGGTGATGCCGGAGGACCTGATCCGGCGTACCGAAATCCTGCAGCAGAATCTGTTTATTTCGGCCCCGACGCTGAGTCAGATCGCCGCTACGGTCGCCTTGGGTGAGCGCGATTATTCGGAAGAGCAGAAAGCGGGTTATGCGGCCAATCGCGGACTGCTGCATGACGGCCTGAGCACGCTGGGCTTTGCCCTGGGCGAGCCCTCGGACGGGGCGTTCTATGCCTATGCAGGGATCGCCAAGTTCTCCAATGACTCCCTGGAGTTCTGCGAGCGGATGCTGGAAGAGGCCGGGGTGGCGATCACGCCGGGCATCGATTTCGACCGTGTCGGCGGACAGGGCTATGTGCGTCTGAGCTATGCCGGCAAACGCGAAAGCATCGAATTGGCGCTGGAGCGGATGGCCAAGGCACTCCGATGAGCGCTGCTATCCCGACGCTCAGGACGGAGCGGCTGTTGTTGCGGGCACCCGAGATGGCGGATTTCGCCAGCTATGCCGCCATGATGGTCTCACGGCGCTCCGTTCATATGGGTGGCCCGTTCGACGAGCGCGGAGCATGGCTATCGTTTTGCCAGGACGTGGCGATGTGGCCCTTGTTCGGGCACGGCGCGCTGATGATTGACCGGCTGGCGGATAGCCGGTGCATCGGGCAAGTGGGCATCAATCACGGCCCGCTGTTTCCCGAAAAGGAACTTGGCTGGCTGCTTTATGCCGGCTTTGAGGGACAGGGCTATGCCAGCGAAGCCGCGGCAGCGCTGCGCGACTGGGCGTTTGCGGAGCTGAAACTGCCCACATTGGTGAGCTACTGCGATCCCGCCAATACAGCATCGCAGGCTGTGGCCAGGCGCCTAGGCGGGGTGGTCGACCCTGCCGCGGCGCGTCAGGATCCGGAAGACCTTGTGTTCCGGTACCGACGGGGGATGTGAAAAAGGCGGCCCGGGGGCCGCCTTTGTTGTTTCTAGCCAAGGCCGAGGCGGCGCTGCCACCAACCGGCTTTCTTCTTTTCAGGCTGTTTGTCCGGCTCACCCTCGGGACGAGGGGTGCTCGAGGAGACTACGACGCCTTCCTCAGGCAGTTCCTTGCGCGTCCGGCGGATGCGGGCGGGCTCGGCTGAAGCCGAAGCTTCGGGCGCTGCCTCAGCGGCCGGCTCCGGCAGTGGCTCCGCCGGGGCGGCAAGCTCGACTTCGGCCGGGGCCTCGGTCGGTGCGTCTGTTTCCGCAACGGCGACCGGCTCAAGGCCTGGCGCTTCCGAGGCCGGTACGGATGGCGCTTCCGCTGCAGCTTCGGAAGCCGGCTCGGTGGCGACAACGGGAGCCGCTTCTTGCAGCGTTTCGGGCTCAGTTGCTGCAGCTTCGGCCTTGGGCTTGCGGGCGCGAGGCTTGCGCTTGGGCTTTTCGGGCGCAGCCGCAGCTTCTTCGGTCGCGACGGCAGCAGGTTCAGCGCTTGCGTCGGCTTCGGCCGGCACAGGATCGCTTTCCTCGGTCTCGATGACCTTCTTGCGACGGCCGCGCTTGGGCTTTTCGGCAGGGATTTCTGCCGCCGCTTCCGCTGTTGGCTCCACCGGCACTTCAACCGGAGTTTCAGTCAGGGTCGGCTCGCCCGTGGCGATCTCTTCCTGGGCCAGGAGGGCGTCGGCGACTTCGGCAACCGCTTCCATGCTCAGTTCGGCTTCACCAGCTGGCACAGCTTCCGTGACACCGGCTTCGGCTTCCAGTTCACGCCGATTGCGGCGACCACCACGGCGGCCACGACGGCGACGCTTGCGGCGCTCTTCCTCGCTGCCCTCATCGGCCGTAAAGCCGACGGCTTCACGCACGCTCTCAGGCTCCGCCCCGGCTTCCTCGGCTTCGCTGCTTGCGGCCGAAGCGTCTTCAAGCTCGGCTTCGTCAATGGGCGCAGCCAAATGGGTCTGAGCGGGGCGACCACCATTGTCGTCGCCACGTTCACCACCGCGGCGGCGGCGACGGCGGCGCTTGCGCGAGGGCTCGCCTTCGCCAACTTCGCCAGCCGACACGGGCTGGTCTTCGACCTCGTCAGCCTCGTCCTCGATGATCTCGTCATCGGCATCGTCGATCGTGGCGGTATCGACCCGCACATGCTCGACAGCACGGGTTTCAGCATAGGCGGAAACGCGGGCTTCACCCTTCTCGATGGCGAACTGCTGGCCGGTCATCTTGCCATCGGCGGTGATGGTGATGGAGAGGTTATTGCGCTGCTCCAGCGCGGTCAGGGTCTCGCGCTTGAAGTTGAGGATGTAAAGCGCGACCTCGATGGGCAGCCGGACATTGATGGACTGGCCCTGCTTGCGCATCACATGGTCTTCGATGTGGCGCATGATCATCAGCGCCATGGATTCGGTGGAGCGCACCAGACCCGTGCCGTCGCAGATCGGGCATTTGTGGGTGGAGCTTTCCACCACGCCAAAGCGGATGCGCTGGCGGCTCATTTCCATGAGACCGAAATGGGAGATGCGGCCAACCTGGATGCGGGCGCGATCGTCCTTGAGGCAGTCCTTGAGCTTGCGCTCGACAGCCCGGTTGGAGCGGTTCTCCATCATGTCGATGAAGTCGATGACAATGAGGCCGGCGAGATCGCGCAGGCGGAGCTGGCGGGCCACTTCCTCGGCTGCTTCCAGATTGGTCTGGAGCGCGGTGTCCTCGATATTGTGCTCCTTGGTGGAGCGTCCCGAGTTGACGTCAATGGAAACCAGCGCCTCGGTCGGGTTGATGACGAGGTAACCGCCCGACGGCAGGGTCACGGTCGGAGAGAACATGGAATCGAGCTGCGCTTCGATGCCGTATTTAGAGAAAAGCGGCTGATCTTCCTTGTAGAGCACGACGTTCTTGGCGTGGCTCGGCATGATCATGCGCATGAAGTCGCGCGCTTCGATGAAGGCGTCCTCGCCAGCGACGAACACTTCGTCGATGTCCTTGTTGTAGAGGTCGCGAATGGTGCGCTTGATCAGCGAACCTTCTTCATAAACGAGGCAGGGGGCCTGGGACTTGAGGGTGAGCGAGCGCACCGATTCCCAAAGGCGCATCAGATATTCAAAGTCGCGCTTGACCTCGGCCTTGGTGCGCGAAGCACCGGCCGTGCGCAGGATTACGCCCATGCCCTGCGGCACTTCCAGGTCGGAGGTGATTTCCTTGAGGCGCTTACGATCCGCCGCATTGGTGATCTTGCGCGAGATGCCGCCACCGCGAGCAGTGTTTGGCATCAAAACGGAATAGCGGCCGGCGAGCGACAGATAGGTGGTCAGAGCCGCGCCTTTGTTGCCGCGCTCTTCCTTGACCACCTGCACCAGCATGACCTGGCGGCGCTTGATCACTTCCTGGATCTTGTAGTGGCGGCGGTTATTGCTCGATGAGCGGCGGCGCTCCGGCACTTCCTCAAGCGCATCGGCACCGCCGACGCTTTCCACCGGCTCGTTATTGGCCGGCGCCTGCTCGATATGGCTGTCGTCGCCCTCGGCAGCGTCGGATGTTTCAGATGTTTCGCCCGCTTCTTCAGCGGGTTCGCTGACGGACTCGGGGGCTGCGCCTTCATCGGCGGCCGCCTCGTCGGAAACTTCTTCCTCCTGCTCTTCGGCGAGGAGGGCTTCGCGGTCGGCAACGGGGATCTGGTAGTAATCGGGATGGATTTCGCTGAAGGCGAGGAAACCGTGACGGTTGCCGCCATATTCGACAAAGGCTGCCTGGAGCGAAGGCTCCACGCGGGTGACCTTGGCGAGATAGATATTGCCGCGCAACTGGCGGCGGGTTGCCGATTCGAAATCGAACTCTTCGATGCGGTTACCCGCAGTGACGACGATCCGCGTTTCTTCCGGGTGGATGGCATCCACCAGCATTCTCTTTGTAGCCATTATGAGCTCCGCGCACTCGCGCGCCGACAAGAGGCTGCCCAACAGGTGGCAATCTCCGAGTGGCGCAATGCGAGGCGAGTGGTTTAAGGGGGGTGGCGCGCGGGACCAGGCTGGTCGGGGCGCCGGCAGTGCAGGTCATGGCCGAAAATGGCAGCAAAGCAAAACGGCGACCGGTTTCGTCGATCACACCACGTTCTGTTCGCCTGCGGGCCATATGACCTCTTCCTTTTGGACTGAGTGGGGCAGAGCGCCGGTCCCAGCCGTCCGGTTCATCAGAACCGAAATTCATAGAGAAGCGCTGGATTTGCCGCATCTGATCGGGGTGTCAGGCGTATTCTGCGCCTGTGTCCCGAGCCCTTCCGGCTTACGTTTGCAGTGCCTTAGGGCACCGGAACCGTCATGCAGGAAGCTTGCACTTCACCTCATAGCGTGTAGGGCCGTTGCGTCCGATTAGCAACAGGAAAGTCCCAAACTGCCGAGCGGCTGATCAGCCACCTCGGACGAGCTGTTCTTGGCCATTGGGCCGAAACAGCGCATAAAGGAAATGCCGCAGAATCGCTTCAAAGCGATGGCATCTGCGCGCCTAAATTATAGATAAGGCCTGTCCGCATTTGTTTAAACCCCTCCGTGCGCTCGCGCTGTTCTGCATTCTTTCGGGAGCGTTGGGCGTAGCGCCAATTGCCAGCTTGGCGCAGGAGCCGCCGGCGACGGCAACTCCGGCCGCACCAGCAGCGCTACCCAATGTGATGGAGGTGCGCGTCAGCTCGACGCCCGAACGCGCGCGGCTCGTGGTTGACCTCGCGGGCCGGACCGACTTCGCCCTGGTCTCGCTGGGCGATCCTAACCGGCTGGCGATCGATGTGCGGGCGGCGACCTTTTCGCTCGCCGAGCCATCCGGCACGCCTGCGGGGGAAGGGCTGGTGTCGGGCTATCTTGTGGAGCAGGCGGCAGCTGACCGGGTTCGTACCACCCTGACGCTGGCTGCTCCGGCCCAAGTCCAGCAAGCCTATGTGCTCGATGCCTTCGAGGACCAGCCGGCTCGGCTGGTGGTGGACATCATTCCCGCCACGCCCGAAGAGTTCGCGGCCAATGCGGCGCGTGACATCACCGGCACCACGGAAGCGGCCCCGGCGGCGTCCACGCCTCCAGGGGGCACTGAGCTGCCGGTGGTGACGCGGCCGCTGGTGGTGATCGACCCGGGCCATGGTGGGATCGATAGCGGGGCGGAAACTCCCAACGGGGTCAAGGAAAAGGACATCGTCCTTTCTTTTGCTCTGCGGCTGCAGGAATTGCTGGTGGAATCGGGCCGGTTCGACGTGGCGCTGACGCGCGAGGACGATACTTTCCTGCGGCTGGAAGAACGCGTCGCGCTGGCGCGGACCAACAAGGCAGATCTCTTTCTTTCCATTCACGCCGACAGTTTCCAGCAGCCCGAAATCCGTGGCGCCAGCGTTTATACACGCGACGAGAATGCCACGGACGTGCTCGACAAGGTCCTAGCCGATACCGAGAACAAGACCGATGTGATCGCCGGCTTTGCGCCCCCGCAAATGGCACCAGAGGTCGTGGATATCCTGGTTGACCTGATGCGCCGGGAAATGCGGGTGCAGTCCTATATGGCTGGGCAGGCCATCGTGCACCAGCTCGAGCCAAGCGTGGCGTTGCGGAAATTTCCGCTGCGGCAGGCTGATTTTTTCGTGCTGCAGGCGCCTGATGTCCCCTCGGTGCTGATCGAGCTGGGCTTTTTGAGCAACGCCACTGACATCGCCAATCTGATGGAGTCGGACTGGCAGGATCGGACCGCCACGGCTCTGGCGCGCGGGATTTCGACATATTTTGACAGCATAGCGCCGCCGCAATGATGTGACTTTGAGGTGACGGCTGCGCGTCCCAATGCGGGGTTTGCGCGGTCGTGATCCCCAACACAGCTTACGTCTGCTATGATTCCTGACACATCGGGCCGCAAGCCCTGGAGACTTTTTGTATATGCTGCGCTTGCTTGGCTGGCTGTTTAGTTTTGGAATGTTCGCGGTGCTGGGGGTGCTGGCGCTCGCGGCAGTGTATCTGACCATGGTTACGGCCCAGCTGCCCGACTACACCGTGCTGAAGGACTACCAGCCTCCCGTGACGACGCGCGTGCATGCCGCCGATGGCACGCTCTTGGCTGAATATGCGCGCGAGCGCCGGCTGTTCCAGCCGATCGAGACCGTGCCGCCGCTGCTGGTGAACGCGTTCTTGTCGGCCGAGGACAAGGATTTCTACCATCATGGCGGCATCGCCATCGATGGCGTGGTGCGCGCCGTGCGTGACAACCTGCTGCAAAAGCTCGATGGCGGCAGTGGCCCAATGGTGGGCGCCTCGACCATTACCCAGCAGGTGGCCAAGAATTTCCTGCTGAGCTCGGAGCAGACCTGGGACCGCAAGATCCAGGAAGCGCTGCTGGCCGTGCGCATCGAATCGACGTTCTCCAAAGATCGGATCCTCGAACTCTATCTCAACGAGATTTTCCTTGGGCTGAACTCCTATGGCGTGGCTGCAGCGGCGCTGAACTATTTCGACAAGGCACTCTACCAACTCACGCTCAGCGAAGCGGCCTATATCGCTGCCCTCCCAAAGGGCCCGAATAATTACCACCCATTCCGGCGACCCGAGGCGGCCGTACAGCGCCGGAACTGGGTAATCGATCGCATGGTCGAGAACGGCTATGTGACGCCCGAAGAAGCGACCGCCGCCAAGGCGGAGCCACTCAACGTCATTCCACGGGCGTCGGGCAGCCAGTTGTACTCGGCCGAATATTTCACCGAGGAAGTGCGTCGCGAACTGGCCAAGCTTTATGGGGAAGACCAGCTTTATGGCGGCGGCTTGTCGGTGCGCACGACGCTTGAGCCTAAGCTGCAGGAATATGCCCGCCGGGCGCTGATGGACGGGCTGATCGCGTTTGATCATTCCAAGGGATTCCGCGAGCCGGTTGCCAGCATCGAGATCGGCCAGGACTGGGGCCTGGATGTTGCCAAGATCCAGCCGCTCCGCGACGTGCCGGAGTGGCGGCTTGCCGTGGTGCTGGAGATGAATGGCAACCAGGCCAGGATCGGACTGCGACCCGCAGATGACGTTGACGGCGCCATTTCGGACGAGCGGACGGAAGCTGTGCTGTCCGGGCCCGAGATCAAGTGGGTGTCCAAGCCGCTGTCGAGCATCCTCAAGGTTGGGGATGTGGTTTATGTTTCCCCGGTCGCGGGCAAGGACGGAATTTACACGCTCGAGCAACTGCCCGAGATCGAGGGCGCGTTGGTGGCAATGGACCCGCGCACCGGCCGGGTGCTCGCCATGGTGGGCGGTTTCTCGTTCGCGGAAAGCGAGTTCAACCGCGCCACCCAGGCCCTGCGCCAGCCCGGCTCCTCGTTCAAGCCAATCGTTTATGCAGCGGCGCTCGATAATGGCTATACGCCCGCATCGGTGGTGCTCGACGCGCCAGTAGAAATCCGCAATTCGGATGGCTCGGTTTGGCGGCCGGAAAACTATGCGCAGCAGTTCTATGGCCCGCAAACGCTGCGGCGCGGCATCGAGCGCAGCCGGAACGTGATGACGGTTCGACTGGCCAAGGACCTGGGCATGCCGCTGGTGGCAGAATATGCGCGCCTGTTCGGCGTTTATGACTCCATGCAGCCCGTGCTCGCGATGGCGCTGGGTGCCGGCGAAACCACCGATATGCGGATGACGGCAGCTTACGCCACCATCGCCAATGGCGGCCGCAAGATCGTGCCGACGCTGATCGACCGCATCCAGGACCGTTATGGCATGACGGTTTACCGGCATGACGAGCGGGTATGCGAAGGCTGCAAGGCGCAGGCCTGGCAGGGGCAGGGCGAGCCGATCATTGTGGATAATCGTGAGCAGGTGCTCGATCCGATGACGGCCTATCAGATCACCTCGATGATGGAGGGTGTCGTGCAACGCGGCACCGGAACGGCCGCCAAGGCGCTCAACCGTCCGGTGGCTGGCAAAACCGGCACTACCAATGACTACAAGGACGCATGGTTTGTGGGCTTCACCCCTGAACTGGCGGTCGGGGTTTATGTTGGCTATGACCAGCCGCGTTCCATGGGCTCTTCGGTGACCGGCGGCACGTTCTCGGTCAATATCTTCACCGAGTTCATGCAGAACGCCCTGCGGGGCAAGCCGCCGACGCCATTCAACGTACCCTCCGGCATGGCCACGGCCTGGATCAATCCGAACTCCGGCGTCGAGGCCTATCAGGGTGAATCGGCTATTCTCGAGGCCTTCAAGCCTGGCAGCGGCCCCAATCTGATGACCTCGGTCATCGGCATCGAAAGTGGCGGCTACAACACGGCACAAAGCCAGCAGCCGCAGCCGGGCTATGAGGCTTATCGGCAACCTTATTCAGGTGGCTTCCAGGATTCGCCCGCCCAAGCCATGCCCAGCGGCCGCTTCCAGGAGTATGAGGCCCCGCAATCCCTGTCGGAGTAACGGGGGTGACCGGAATCTTGCCGTTTGTCCGCTTTCCCCATCCGGCGCTTTCGGCGCCCGCAGCAACGCGGCCCCTCGACGCGGCGATGGAACGGGCAGGGGAGCAATTGCTTGCCGCCGCAGAAGCCGCCAAGGCTTACGGCTTGGCCGCGGCCCATATCGGGCTGAACGAGCCCGTCATCGTGGTGAGCATTGCGGCGGACACATCAGGTCGCGATTATCGGGTGATGTTCAATCCCCGCATTGCCGAGTGTAGCGCTGAGGCGGAAGTCGGCAGTGAGGGTTCGGTATCTTTGCCGGGGATCGAGGTGGCGATCAGCCGGCCGAATTGGGCCGTGATTGAGTACGACACTGCGGCGGGGGATCGAGTGACGCAGCGCTTCGACGGGTTTGTCGCCCGCTGCTGCCTGCACGAGATCGAGCAGATGCAGGGCGTGTTTTTTCTCAGCCACCTGTCGCGGCTTAAGCGCGAAACAGTGCTGCGCCGGTTCAAAAAGGAACAGCGTGCCGGTTGAAGTCGCCTCGCTGACTACTCCGGCATGCTTGGTGGCGCCATGACGATAAAGGGCGTTGTCGCTGGCGTGCCGGGAGGGGCATAGGCAGGCGCTGGTTCGCCCACCGGACCCAGGGCGACGATATACTGGTAGAGGGAGCGCATTTCCGTTTCGGTGAAATGGCGCAGGTTGAACCAAGGCATGGGCGGCCGAGTCTCGAGTTCAGACAAATACGCCACCCATTCATCTTCGCTATGCTCGGCAGCGGTGAGCCGCAGATTGGCGGCATAGGTGGTGCCCCAGGGCCCTTGGTAGCCAACCGGACTGCCGATCAGCGCGGTGGCGGGATCGAGTTGACCCCCGTTTTCCGCATAGCCGGGGCTATGGCAATCATGGCACCCACCGATGCGGGCGATCCGCTCGCCATGCTCCACCGATGGCTCCGCTTCCGCAGCCAAAGCGGCGTGCGACAGTAATACCGCGGCCAGCAACACTCCCATGCGTAACATGTGCGTTTCCCTTGCGATGTTGAACTTCCCCTGGATCAGCCTTGGCCGGGCGAGGCAGTTTGGCAAGTCCGCTTTGATAGCTCAATGGGTTGATTGGGCGGGGGTGGACGGCTACATGAGGCCCCACACAAAAGGATAGTTCACATGCGTGCGGAAATCGAAAAAGCCGTCGCCGACATCGAGCAGGTTTTGGGCCTGCTGAGGAGGCATCTTTGACTGGGATACGGCACAACTTCGTCTCGACGCGCTAACAGCGCAGACTGAATCACCTGACTTCTGGAACGATCCGGAAAAGGCTCGCGTCACCATGCGTGAGCGCGATGAGCTCGACGTGGCGGTCAAGGCCGTGCACGAGCTGGAAAACGGCGTCCGCGACAACCTCGAATTGATCGAGATGGGCGAAGCCGAAGGCGACGCCGAGATCGTCAAGGAAGCCGAGGAAGCAATCTTCGAGCTGCGCATCAATGCGCGCCGCCGGCAGATCGAGACTCTGCTTTCGGGTGAAGTCGACGCCAACGACTGCTATGTGGAAATCCACTCTGGTGCCGGCGGCACCGAGAGCCAGGATTGGGCCAACATGCTGTTGCGCATGTATACGCGCTGGGCGGAACGGCGGAAGATGAAGGTCGAAACCATCGAAATGCATGATGGTGAAGAGGCCGGCATCAAGTCGGCGACCATACTGGTCAAGGGCCATAATGCCTATGGCTGGCTCAAGACCGAAAGCGGCGTGCATCGGCTGGTCCGGATCAGCCCGTACGACTCGGCGGCTCGACGGCATACGAGCTTTTCCAGTGTCTGGGTTTATCCCGTGGTGGACGACTCGATTGACATCGAGATCCGTGAAAGCGATCTCAAGATCGATACTTATCGCGCGTCAGGCGCGGGCGGGCAGCACGTCAACACCACCGATTCGGCCATCCGCATCACCCACGTGCCATCGGGCATCATCGTGGCGTGCCAGGCCGAGCGCAGCCAGCACAAGAACCGCGCGACGGCCATGAACATGCTCAAGGCTCGTCTCTATGAAGCCGAGTTGCAAAAGCGCGAGGAAGCGGCCAACGCGCAGGCGGCGAGCAAGACCGAGATCGGCTGGGGTCACCAGATCCGCTCCTACGTGTTGCAGCCCTACCAGATGGTCAAGGATCTGCGCACAAGCGTGGAAAGCGGCCAGCCCTCCGTGGTGCTGGATGGCGATCTCGATGAGTTCATGGAAGCGGCTTTGGCGCAGCGGGTTGGCGTTGCGACCGATGTCGTGGCCGAAGGCAAATAGTGGTTAGCCGAGCAGCGCCTGCAGGCGCTTGCCGGCTTCCATGAACTGCTTGGGATCCATGGCGCGGCTGCCTTGTCGCACTTCGAAATGCAAATGCGGGCCGGTTGACCGACCCGTAGAGCCAACCTTGGCAATAGGGGTGCCGGTGTGCACCTTCTGGCCCTTGCTGGACAGGAAGCCGGAGAGGTGACCATAGCGGGTTACCAAGCCGCTGGGATGAGTGACCTCCACCACATTGCCATAGCCAGAGCGCACGCCGACAAAGGTCACCACGCCTTGGCCCGCGCTCAGTACGGTGGTGCCGGAGCGCGCAGCGAAATCGAGCCCGGAATGAAAGGCGCGCTTGCCGCTGAAGGGATCGCGCCGATTGCCAAAGCCTGAACTCTGGCGGTAGGTGCCGGCGATGGGCAGGTGAATGGGCGCGGCATCGATTGATTCACGGGCCGCCTTGTAGCGCACCAGCGCTGCCATCACCGCATTGGCGTCCTCGATCATCGGCGCTGCGTCGCCGCCGTCACTCGGCGCCAGCAGGGGGCCGCCAACGCCATCAAGCGCGTCGGGCAGGCTGACGCGAATGCCGATCTCGGCCATCTCGTTGACAATGCTGGTCGTCCGCTCGGTAGCGGTCTGGGCGATGCTGGTCATGGCGTGCTCGGTTTCACCCATCATTTGGGCGAGGGCACGAGCCGTTTCGTCGATGTCGGGATTACCGCTGGCGTTGGTCGGCGCCGCCATTGCCACTTCACCGGGGCTGGAGCCGAGGGCGGCAGTTTGAATGCCAAGCTCACCGGCTTTGTCGACAAGGACCTTGACCAGTTGATGCTGTTCCAGCAGCATTTCCTGTTGCTGCGAAAGTTCCTGCAGTTGCAGGTTGATGTCGCCCGCCTGCGCATACGAGCGGGAATGGAGACGGTCGACTTCAACACGCAACTGGGCGATCCGATCCTCGTAGGCCTGGATAACCTGTTCGGTTTGGCCGTTGAGGACTTTGGCGATCTCGGGAGAGAACAGCAGGGCGGTGCCGGTCAGGGCATTGCCGGCCAAGAGCAGCGTGAACATGCCGTAGAACCAGAGCGGGCGAATGCCGGCGTGGGGAGCCGTTTTGGGCTTGGCTCGACCCGGCGACGAGAAGCTCGCTCCATTACGCACGCCATACACTCCGCTGATCCATATTTATGGTTAGCGAGTATGATCCTGCATGGTTAAAAAACGGAAAAGCCTCAGCTTTCCGAAGTAATGGGCTGCAAATTTCCGAGAAGGTCGAGAACCTTTTGAGCGTGACCCTTAACGCGCGTGACGCGGAGCACGGCGGCGACCCGGCCATCAGGCGCGACAACGAAAGTGGTGCGTACGAGGCCCATGAATTGGCGGCCATAGAGGCTCTTGAGCTGCCATACCCCAAATAGCTCGATCACGGTCCGCTCGGGGTCGGCGGCCAGCGGCACGGTGAGGCTGTATCTTTCCCGGAACTTGCGATGCGCTTCCACAGTATCCGGCGATATGCCGAGGAGGACAGCACCGCTTCGGGCGAACTCCGGCTCCAGGTTGGAGAACTCGAGGTTCTCCTTGGTGCAGCCTTGGGTATCGTCCTGCGGATAGAAGAACAGGACCACAAACTTGCCGCGGTGATCGGCAAGGTGGAAGGAGGTGCCGTCGTCGAGCGGCAGGGTAAAGTCGGGAGCGGTATCCCCAGGCGCAAGCATGCCGGTTAAATCCTGTTTTCCCCGCTAGATTGTAGCTGCCGGTGCCATATTCCAGCCGGTATCATCGCGCAAGAAGCCGCCACTTGCGGTTGATTCTCAAGAGGCCGGGAGACTAATCGGCCGAGCTTGATCTGGATGTAAGTGAGCGCGTCAACAACCCTCGAAGACACGCCAGGTCCAGCCCCCGCAATGCGGCGTCGGCATCCTATGCGTCTTGCCGCCAAGATGGGCGCCTGGGTGTTGGGCGTGCCAGCCGTCCTGCTGATCGTTCTGTATCTAGTGCTGCTGGTGACCCCGCTGCGGCTGCCATTTGGCGGTGAAGCGGCGCGGGCGCTGGCGCAATCCATTATGCCCCCCACCAGCAAGCTCGATCTGGGGGGAATGGCGCTGGCGCTCGAACGTGGCGTTTGGCCAGTGCTGCAGTTCTCGCCCGTGCTGATGACGGATGCCAAGACCGGAGCCAAGGTCAAGATGGATGCGCTCGAGATCGGGTTCTCGCCGATCCGTGCGCTGGTTGGGCAGCCTGGGGCCACCATCACCATTGTGCGCCCCCACATCCAGATCGTGCAGGACCTGTTTGGGCCACGCACCACGAGCTTTGAGCTAGTGGCCGACGAGCAGGGCGGGACGACTGCAAGGGTGCTGGAGGGGGAGGATGCGTTCCCCAGCGTCGACATTTCCGCCAGTGGCGTCGACGTTCAGGGTGGGTCGGTGCCGCTGCAGTTGCGGTCCGACAATGACTGGCTGATCTACAATCTCGAGGCGAGCGAGAAGGGTGTGGCCGACATTGTGGAGCAGGCGCAACAGGGCCGGTTCTCCAAGCTGACGATCAAGGACGGCACCGTCGAGATGATCGATGCCGTTTACGGGCGGATGCGTCAGTTCAACGGCGTGAACCTCGAGATCGGCCCTACGCCCGGCGGCGAGGACACCAGGGGAACATTCTCGGCAGCCCTGGGAGGGCGTACGATGATGGGGAGCCTGTCGCGCACCCTCGACGACAAGGGTGGCTCCCGGCTCGAGGCCGACATTGCCAATATCGATTTTGCGGCCGTGGCCCCCTTTGTCGATGACGCTGAAAGCATCGCGGCCCTGCGGGGCGCGGGTGCGCTGTCCATCGATGTGCATTTTGCGCCCGAGACGGGCAAGCTCGTGGACGGCGCGTTCAAGATCGACCTGACGGGTCTCGACATGCGCATCGAGGACGAGTTCTTCCCAGTCGCGAGCTCGATCATGGACGTGACCTGGTCGCCAAAGGACGCCCGGTTCGAGTTGCACGAGGCCGCCTTGCAGATCGGCCAGAGTTCCGCCCGCGTTTCGGGCACGTTTGCGCTCGGCCTCGATGCGGAATTCGGGCCGACGATCGGCATGATGATCAAGGCACGCGAGGTCCGCGTGCACCCCAACGACATGGCGGCACCGGCGGAGCCATTCGACAGCGTCGAGTTCTCGGGCTGGTCGGCGCCACTTTATGGTGCCACGGGCATCGACCGGCTCGTCGCGAAAAAGGGCGCTGCCATCGTCGAAAGCGCCGGCCGGATCGATATTCTCAAGGCCGGCATGGCTCTCGACATGACCATTGTAGGCCAAGGGGTTAGTGCGGACGACCTGAAACGCCTCTGGCCCTATATGCTGGGCACGGAAAGCCGTGACTGGTTTGTGGCCAATGTGAGCGACGGTATGGTGACGCGCGCGCGGCTGAAGTTCAAATTTCCGGTGGGCAGCCTGGAAGTGGGCGGCGAGGACAAGCCGATTTCGCCCGAAGCGATGCAGATCGACATGGTTGGTACCGGCGTCGTGGTCAAACCGGTGCCGGAGATGGCCGATATCGCCATTGACGGCGAAACGCGATTGCAATTAAGCGGCCCCAACCTGACGGTTTCGGCTGGTGGAGGTGCCATCGCGACCACGACGGGGCCGATTGCGGTGCGCAATCCGGCCGTGATCATGGACAACTCCAATCCGGCAGAAAGCATTCTCGAGATCTCGGGGGATGTGAGCGCCGGTATTCCATCCCTGCTTGCCCTGGCCAAGGAACAGCAGCCCGAAATGCTGGCGCAAGCCAGCCTGCCGCTCGATCTTGCCGCGCTATCCGGTCAGATTGATCTGGGGCTTGTGGCAACCATCAAGCTGCCCGATGAAGCAAGCGGCGCGCCGCTGGACCTCGACTATGTGGTCAATGGCAATGTCGCCAATTTCGCCAGCACTCAGGCCATACAGGAGCGCACAATCGGCAACGGGCAGCTGTCCTTCAGCGCCTCGCAGGACGGCTATCAGGTGCAGGGTACCGCTGACATAGACGGTATGGAGGCGCAGCTGGAGATTGCCGGCACGCCGGAAACTCAGCCGGCGTTCCGGCTCGCTTCCAAGGTGGAGGTGAAGGACCTGGCCGCCATGGGGTTCGATGCCTCGCCGTTCATGAGCGGGCAGGTTGGCTTTGTGGCGCAGCCGCTGCCGGATGGCTCGCTGCAGATCGCGGTGGACCTCAAGGAGGCAGCGCTCACCATTGGGGATCTAGGGTTGAGCAAGGCTGCCGGCGTCCCCGGCACCTTGCAGACAATCGTCAAGCAAACCGATGGTGTAACCGAGCTATTCGGGATTGATCTGGCTTTTGACACCGTGAAACTCAAGGGCGGCCTCAAGTTCGACGCCGAGGCTGGGCTGCAAAGTGCCGAGTTCATCGATTTCGGCCTCAGCGAGGGGGATGGCGCGCAACTCAAGCTCGCTCCGATCGATGGCGGCTATTCCGTGCAGGTGCGCGGTACCCAATTGGACCTCAAGCCCATGCTGAAGCGCTTCTTCAGCCTGGATGAAGGCACCGGGGGGGTGCAAACCACCGAGTTCGACCAGACGCTGGTGCTCGACGTGGAGCTCGATCGAGCGCTGGGTTATTACGCCACGACCGCCTTCAATCTCGATCTGGACCTGTCCCTGAAGGGCAGCGACATGCGGCGGGCGCGGCTGACGGCGCAGTTTGGTGATGACAACGCCATTTCGGTCACCACCAATCCCGCGCCCAAGGGGCGAACGATGACGGTGGCATTCAGCGATGCCGGAACGATCCTGCGGCTCCTGGGCGTGTATTCACAGCTGGCGGGCGGCGAGGGCAATCTCGTCATGACCACCGACAGCGAAGCAGGCGCCGAGTTCGGCCAGTTGCGCATGCGCGGCTTTTCCATTGTGGACGAGGCCAATGTTGCGCAGGTGCTTGGCAACCACGCGGATTCGCGAGCGGTGATCGCGCGCGGGAACCGGCTGGATTTCGACCGCGGCATGGTCAATTTCGTGCGGCGCTCGGACCGCGTCGAGGTTACCAATGCTGTTTTGACCGGCGACACCGTAGGCGGAACGATGCGCGGCTTTATCTATACCGACCAGCGGCAATACGATCTGGCGGGCACCTATGTGCCGCTATTCGGGCTCAACAGCGCGTTTCAGAAAATCCCGCTGCTCGGGCCGCTCTTGGGCGGACGTGATGGTGAGGGGCTGGTGGGCGTGACCTTTGCAGTCAAGGGACCACTCGCCAAGCCCGATTTCCGCATCAACCCGCTATCCGCACTGGTCCCCGGAGCCTTCCGCGAATTGTTCGAGTTCCGCTCGCGCGAGCAGCCACGGGTCGACTAAGGCCGTGGGCCCGCCTTGCGCTGCCGCAGCGCCAGCCCGAGGCAAAAGGCAGCGTGGAGAGTCGCGGGTGCAAGCAGGGCGAGCGGGCCCAGGCGCTGATAGGATGCCGCGCCCAGGGCGGCACCCAGCAACAGTGAAAGCCAAACCAGGAGGTGTTGCGTCCATCGCCAGCGCGGTGCCAATTTGTGGATGGCCTTGGCCAGGTCCTGGCCGGCAGCAAACAGGGTACCCGTCACGAAGGTCGCGCCAAGCCGAACGGAGCCGGCCGGGGACAACAAAGCGTTCTGGGCGCCCGCGCGGAAGGCCAAGGGCCCCATCGAGAGTGGCGATTCGGCGCCGGCAAAGTGCAAGGCGATTGCCCCTGTTGTGCTGGAAAACAACAAGGCCGCAACAAGGGCTGGGCCAAAACGCTCGCTTGCCAAAGACAGCAGCGATCCCACCGTGCTGCCAGTGAAAAACAGCAGCAAGAGGCCCAGCGGCAGCAACGCGGCTGCCGAGGGCGTATCGAGCAGGTAATTGCCCAACTGGGTGGTGTTGCCGCTCATGAACGAGGTGTAGTAGCCACCCAGTTCGATAAAGCCGATCGCATCGATGAACCCGGCCAATCCGGTGAGCAAGAGCCCTTGGCCGAGCTTGGGAGCGGGCGTCACCGGCTTAAAGGCGGCTGGCGATTTCTTGCGCCAGCCCGGCCATTTCAGCGGCGTCAGCAGCACCCTTGCCATGATCGCCCAAAGCCTCGCCCTCATAGACGGGAATGAGGTGGAAATGCAGGTGAAACACGCTTTGTCCAGCAGGGGCTTCATTGAACTGGACGAGGCGAATGCCATCAGCCCCCGTCGCTGCCTTGAGCGCAACAGCCACCCGCTGCACGATCGGCATCACGGCCGAAAGGGTGGCAGGATCCGCGTCGAGCAGGTTGCGCGAGGCCGCCTTGGGCAGAACCAGCGTGTGCCCGCGTGACTGGGGGAACACATCGAGCATCACCAAGGCGGTGTCGTCTTCGTAAACCTTGTGGGCTGGCATTTCGCCCCGGAGAATGCGGCCGAAGATGTTGTCGGGATCGTAGGCGGTGCTCACGGTGTACCTCGCGGGAGTGGATGGCCTCGGCATACTCCCGGCAAGGTGCTCGGCTCAAGAGCCGAGATCAACCGCTTATTCGGCCGGGGCCGCCTGTCCCGAGCGGCGCTGGAAGAAGCGGAAGCGGAAATAGTTCAGAACCGCAAGGCCGGTAAAGGTGACCGGCACATAGGAAAAGCCGCGGCGAATAAAGAACAGCGTGATGTTGACGGCGGTGCCCGCGCTCATTGCCCCCTTGCCCATTGCGGAGGTAAAGCTCGACGGGACGATGTGACGGTAGAAGACAGCGTCGGAGTGGTAATAATCCAGCGCACGGCGCGCAAAGGCGCGCTTGGAGGCCGAATAATCCTTGAGCTCTTCCATGCCCATATCGCCGTGAAACTCGACTTCCGAGCCCACCGCCCAGACTTCGGGCGGGGTGAGCCTGTCTTTGCCAAGGGCGGTGAAGAGCTCGATCAGATCGGTGAAGGTGACGAAATTGGCGTTCCAGCAATCCTGCGACTTGGCGCCATGGGCGAGCACCAGCACCTCGGCGCGCTCAAGCTTTTCGCGCATGCGGTCATAGTCGCCGGCTGAAAAATCGGTGCCTGACTTGGCGGTTTCCACAAGACCACCCAGATCGGTCAACTTTGCCACCATCGCCGAGCCATAAGACCCGCTGGCGCCGGTAACGAGAAAGCGGCGACCCTTGATCTGGCAAGTGGTGCCGAACAGCAGGTCGAAGATGTTGGCGAAGGACGAAAAGAAGTTATGCGGGTAGACGTGGTGCATGGCGTGGTAGTTGTTGTCCACCCAGAGCAGACCCTGCTGGGCACCGACGCGATCCATCGCCATGTGGTTGTAGTCGAGCCCTTCCTCGCGGAAGGTCATCACCAGCATGATGGTACGAATGACAGCCACAAGCGCTATGGGCGGCCAAGGGAAAACGAGCAGGAACAGCGCGATCCCCAGCATCGAGGTCGCGTATTCCGGCAGGATGTGAAACCAGATATTGGCCCGGGCATAGGCCGGATTGATCTTCATATCGAGGTCAAGAAACTTGTGATGCACCCAGTGCCAGGACGAGAAGGTGCGCAAGAGCTTGAACCGCGAGGTTTCCCAGCGATGCAGCAACCAGTGCAGCGCATCGAAGAGGGCGGTGGAGAACACGAAGGTGACGCCGGCCTGGAGAATAAAGACGAAAGCGTCAGAGATATTCATGCGGATTCCTGCAGGGAGCGTTAACCTACATAGCCTCCGGTGCCGGCTAAGTCCAAGGGGCATCGTGCCGCGCTAGCGGTCGGTGCGCTCGCCCTTGCGGAACGGAGTGTAGGTGTCCAGCGCTTCCTGCTCGCGCGCAACCGAAGCGCGCTCATGCTCAAGGAAGTCGGCAATGGCCTCGCGCAGGCCAGGATGAGCGATATAGTGCACGGAATAAGTGGTGGCGGGAGCATAGCCGCGGGCGAGCTTGTGTTCGCCTTGGGCCCCGGCTTCCACCACAGCCAGCTTGTGCGCGATGGCGTAATCGATCGCCTGGTAGTAGCAGAGCTCGAAGTGGAGAAACGGCACCTCGCGGGTAGCACCCCAGTTGCGCCCGAAGATGCGATCATGGCCAAGGAAGTTGATCGCGCCGGCGATTGGGGTGGGGCCGTCATAGGCCAGCATCAGCACGATCCGGTCGGCAAGGGTTTGACCAAGCAGGGAAAAGAACTTGCGATTGAGGTAGGGCCGGCCCCATTTGCGCGCCCCGGTATCCTCGTAAAAATCGTAAAAGGCGTCCCAGTGATGCTCCTGGAGGTCAGAGCCCGTCAGCCACTTGACCGTAAGGCCATTGACGAGCGCATCGCGGCGCTCCCGCCGGATGGTCTTGCGCTTGCGCGAGGAGAGGGTTTCGAGAAAACCCTCGAAACTGTCGAAGCCCTGGTTGTGCCAGTGGAACTGGGTGTCGAGGCGCTTGAGCCAGCCGGTTGATTCCACCAGATCGGCCTCGGCTTCGGGCACAAAGGTCATGTGCACCGACGAGGCGTGGCGCTGGCTGGCGAGTTGCTGAGCGGCGGAAAGCAGTGCCGCCTGTTCCTCAAGGCTACCGCTAGGTACCAGGAGCTTGGGCGCGGTGGCCGGGGTAAACGGCACCGAACACTGCAGCTTGGGGTAGTAGTCCCCGCCCGCGCGCTCGAAGGCATTGGCCCAGCCGTGGTCGAAGACATATTCGCCCATGGAGTGGGACTTGAGAAAGAGCGGCATCAGCCCAACGGGCTGGCCTGCGCTGTTGGCCAGCAGGATGTGCTGAGGTTGCCAGCCGGTGCGGGCAGTGGCGCAGCCGGATTGTTCGAGGGCCAGGAAGAAGGCGTGGCTCAGAAACGGGTTATCCGCCAGCCCATCCGTGGACGGCACAAGGCTGTTCCAAACCTCCGCCGAAATGCCGGCGGTGGTTGGATGGATAGTGGCGGTATAGCCGGGATCAGGCAAGGTCCGGGTCGAAGCCTTCAAAGACGATCTGGTCGATATGGGGCCGGGCGGCTTCCCATTCCTGTTTAGACCGGATCGTCCAGCCGGTCACCGGTTTGCCGAGCGCTCGCCAGAACTTGATCGCGGGCAGCTCCAGCGCGTCCTTGGCACAGGAGATGAAATCGAACTGAGTTTCATGCCAGTGCAGCAGATGGCGCAGGGTCCAGCGCTGCTCTGCCGTGTAGTTCTGCTCGGCTTCAACCCCTTCATAGTTGTAGGTGATGATGCCGCGCGGGCCGGAAAAACCGAACTGACGGATCTGGGTGATTAGGTTGGGGTCGAAGGACTCGACGGTTACCGGGCCGGCATAGGACTTCAAGGCTTCGGCCGCCGCGCGGGCGAGCAACTGAGTGCCGGCGCTGTCGGCCTGATGCTTGAGCTCGATCTGCAGCAGCGCACGGCCATTGATCTGTTCAAGGAACTCGGCAAAGCGCTGGGGCCGATCACCGGCGGCGCTGTCGAGTAAGGGGATCGCGGTGAGTTCGGCAGCAGTGAGCTCACTGACCGCACCGGTGCGTCCGGTGAGGCGCTCAAGCTTGCTGTCATGGAACAGCACCGGCACGCCGTCCGAGGTCAGCTGCAGATCGCACTCGATCGCCCAGTTGCCGGCGATAGCGGCTTCAAAGGCGGAAGCGCTGTTTTCGATGACACCAGCGGCACGATTGTGCAGACCACGATGGGCGACGGGACGCGGGAAAAGGGGCAGGTCGGTCAAAGTTTTGGTATCCAGTTGTGCTGGGGATATGGAGGTGGGCGAGGACCGGGCCTGTGGCTAGACTTCCACCACGGCTTCGATTTCCACGGCGGCGCCAAAGGGCAGCGCGGCAACGCCGAAGGCAGCACGGGCATGCTTGCCCCGGTCACCCAGCACCCCGACCAGGAGGTTCGAGCACCCATTGGCAACCAGATGGTGCTCGGTGAAGTCAGGCGTTGAAGCCACAAGAACCGTGATCTTGAGAATACGCTTGATCTCTTCCAGCGGCACGCCACCCATATGGACGATTTGCGACAACACGTTGAGCGCCGCGAGTTCGGCAGCGTTGCCGCCCTGCACGACATTCATGGTATCGCCCAGGAGGCCGGTGACGACGCCGGTTTCATTGCTGGAGATCTGGCCCGACACGTACAGAATATTGCCGGTGCGGGTCACTGGAACATAGCTGGCGACCGGCGGTTTGGGGGCAGGGAGCTCGTAGCCGTATTCACGCAGTTTTTCAGTGGGACTGGTCATCGCTGTTTGCCTTGGTTGTCGTCATTCTGGTTGGGCCGGCGGTGCATCGGCTTTACTTGCATGGCCGAAGCCCAATGCGCCGAGATGTTCAACTCGACTGCGGGCCTCGGCATTGCCGAACTCCGGCAGATCGCACCGTAGCCTTGGCCTTCCCGAAACCGATACACCGATTCCGAGCGGCCGGCAGCGCACCCCAAGACTTGGCCGGTTCAGCAGAGGGCAGCCGACGCCATCGAGCACATCAGCCGTGTCGCCGGATCATCAGGGCTCCGGGGCGGCGGCGCAAGTGAAAACCGGCAGCATGCCCTGAGGGCGTTTGTGCTTAGCCGGCTGGATTGAGCTGGTGCCAAACCCGCATGAAGGTTTCGGGTGCCATGCCGGTATTGGCACAAATTGACAGGAGCAGCGGCTCGTTGGCCGCAAAATAGTCGATAAGTCCGTGCTGGAAGGCTGGGGAACCAGTGGAGCGCCGCAGCGAGTCGGGATCAAGGCCGGCGACCTGCATGAATGCCAAGAGTTCATCGGGGTTCTCGGCAAGGTAGGAGAGACAGGCATCGGCGAGCCCGGAGGCATTGGGAGGGGGCGCAGATTCGATACGGGGCACAGCCAGGCTCATTTGGTCTTTTGTAATGAGTTCGATGTTACCTGAATGGCGCGGTAAAACGAAGTGCTGAGGGTACTCGAGCAGCGCAAGCGAGGTTTGATGCCAAAAACAGTGATGATCGTGGAAGACAACGAGCTCAACATGAAGCTCTTCAACGATCTGCTCGAATCGCGCGGTTACGCCGTCATCCAGACCCGCTCCGGCATGGAAGCGCTGGAATTGGCGCGCGCACACCATCCCGACCTGATCTTGATGGATATCCAGTTGCCTGAAGTGTCGGGACTGGTGGTCACCAAGTGGCTCAAGGATGATGAAGAGCTTGCCCATATCCCGGTAATCGCGGTGACTGCCTTTGCCATGAAGGGCGACGAAGAGCGGATTTTGCAAGGCGGGTGCGAGGGTTACATCTCCAAGCCCATTTCGGTGCCTCACTTTCTGGAAACTATTGCCCGCTATATTGGCCCGGCTTGAGGGGGCCGTTGCGCTCGGCGCGGCCATGGTGCTGCCCGGTCGTCTATATGCCGGCTGTGGTAGGTGGGGCGAAGAGTGACTGCACGCGTATTGATCGTCGACGACATCCCGACCAATGTACGCCTGCTGGAGGCTCGGTTAGCCGCTGAGTATTACGAGGTCCTGACCGCCAGTTCCGGCCCGCAGGCCATCGAAATCTGCAATCGCAACGATGTGGATATCGTCCTACTCGATGTAATGATGCCCGATATGGATGGCTTTGAAGTGTGCCGCCGCCTCAAGGCGAGCCCGCGGACCAACCACATTCCGGTGCTGATGATTACCGCGCTCGACCAGCCCTCCGACAAGGTGCGGGGGCTGGAAGTGGGTGCCGACGATTTTCTGACCAAGCCAGTCGATGACATGCAACTGATGGCCCGGGTCAAAAGCCTGGCGCGCCTCAAGACGCTGACCGACGAGCTGCGCGCGCGGGCCCTCACGGGCCAGCAAATCGCCATCGAGGACGCGCTGCGTGCGATGGACAATGTCGACACTGGCGGCGGGCATGTGCTGGTGATCGACACCGACGCGCGCCATGCCGAGCGGATCAAGACCTATCTTGTTCCCGAGCATAGCGTTGATGTGCTCGTTCAGCCCGCCGATGCCGTGTTCCAGGTTACCGGGGCGCCCTACGAAGTTGTGCTCGTCGCCATGGCGCTTGAGAATTTCGACCCGCTCCGGGTGTGCTCGCAGATCCGTACGCTCGAACATACGCGCACCTTGCCCATCATTTTGATTGCCGATGAGACCGACCGCCCCAAAGTGGTGCGGGCGCTGGATCTGGGCATCAATGATTTCATTATGCGCCCGGTGGAGCGCAATGAGTTGGCGGCCCGGGTGCGCACGCAAATCCGGCGCCAGCGCTATGCGCTGGAGCTGCGGCAAAGCGTCAACAACACCATGGCCATGGCGGTAACGGATGACCTGACCGGGCTATATAATCGCCGCTATTTCGAGCGGCACCTGCATGTGATGTTGAGCAAGGCGCAGTCGCAAGGTCGGGACATGGCCGTCATGATTCTCGACATCGACCACTTCAAGGCCGTCAACGACACTTATGGGCACCATGTCGGGGACAGTGTGCTCAAGGAGTTCGCGCAGCGGTTGCGGCGCAGTGTCAGAGGTGTCGACCTTGCTTGCCGTTTCGGTGGGGAGGAGTTCGTGGTGCTAATGCCCGATACCGATATGGGGCAGGCGGAAGCCGTCGCCGAGCGGGTGCGCCGAGCCATTGCCGAACAGGGTTTTGATGTCGGCGGCGACCGGCCGATGTGGGTGACGGTTTCGGCTGGCGTGACACTCAACGAGAGCGTCTCGGATACGCCGGCAGTGCTGATGAAGCGAGCCGATGTGGCGCTCTATCGCGCCAAGCGGCAGGGCCGTAACCAAGTTGTCTTTGACGCCGCTTGAGCCTGCCAGCTACGTCGTTAGGGTTATCCATTATACTTAACAGAAGCTTAGCGGCCACAACCTGCTGGATATGCTTGAGTTTTAGCGGGGCAGGCGTAGGGTTTCTTTAACGGCGCTGCCAAGTTCTTGTGGATGGTGCCCAAAGTTCCCTACGGCTCTCTCAGGTCCGCCGCAACTCCTGAGACCGTAGGGCGGCTGGTCCGGACGCGGACAGAGTGGCCTCTTCGACATGCCGCTCCGGACCAGCCACTTTCCTTTCATCATCTGGGTGGCCTGCAGGCCGTGGCCGCTGCTCGCAGCCTCAGAAACAAAAAACCCCGCATCGCTGCGGGGTTTTTGTTCGGCTAGGAAGAGGATCAATTACTTGATCTTGGCTTCCTTGAATTCAACATGCTTGCGCACAACCGGGTCGTACTTGTTGTACGACAGCTTCTCGGTCTGGGTGCGGGCGTTCTTCTTGGTGACATAGTAGAAGCCAGTATCAGCCGTCGACACGAGCTTGATCTTGACGGAAGCGGCTTTGGCCATTGGAGTGTCCTCGCGTAAACAAAGAGGCGCCGCGAGCGCGGCGCCGGAATTTGGGTGCAACCTACGGATTTACCGCCGGATGTCAAGCCTCACGCTTGGCTGGGTCGAAGCCATACATGCGGTTGGCCCATTGCAGCCCCACAACGGCACCCTTGATCGAGGGCAGCATAGCCAGCGGCATGATGATGCCCAAGGGTACCATGGTATAAAGATAGGTCAGCGGATTGACGTGATAGGTCATGTCCATATGCATCATCACGCCAACAAGCAGGTGGCCGACAATGGTGATGGCAATATAGGGCGGCAAGTCATCGGCGCGATGATGGTGAAACTCCTCACCGCAGTTTTCGCAGCGGTCGGCGACTTTTAGATAAGCACGGAACAGCTTGCCCTCGCCGCAATGTGGGCACTTGCACAGCACGCCACGCCACATAGCCTGCATGACGCTGCGTTGATTGGTACTTTTGGCTACGATGCTCATGGCGTCACCTCTTGCGACGGCCTTTGGGGCCGAGTGTCCTAGATGGGCGTTTCGTTGTCCGCCGTGTAGTTGACGGATTGACGCGGCTGCCCTCCGAGAGAAGTTCAAACCGCATTGCCCCTGCCACGGGGGCAACTTCGAGCAGGCGAACGGTCACGCGGTCGCCCAGGGCGAACTTCTCGCCGGTGCGATCGCCGATCATTGCCTGCTGCTCTTGCTCATAACGATAGAAATCGGCTCCCAGGGTGGAGGCGGGAACAAAGCCGTCGGCTCCGGTATCAAGGAGCCGAATGAACAGGCCGGAGCGGGTAACCCCGGAGATCCGGCCCTCGAACCGCGCCCCGATCTGGCCGGCCAGAAATTGCGCCAGCAGGCGGTCGGACGTTTCTCGTTCCGCCGCCATGGCCCGGCGCTCGGTCGCTGAAATGTGCTGGCCGATGCCGGCAAGCTTTTGCATCTCGTTGTCCGAGAGGCCATCATCACCCAAGCCCAGTGCCCGGATCAGGCCGCGGTGGACGATCAGATCCGAGTAGCGGCGAATGGGCGAGGTGAAGTGGGCGTAGTTGTCGAGGTTGAGGCCGAAGTGCCCGTAATTTTCGGGGGCATATTCTGCCTGCGCCTGCGAGCGAAGCACCATTTCCGATACCTGCTCGGCATTGCCCGCCTTGCGGGCCTGGGCCAGGATGCCGTTGAAGTCGCTGGCTCGCACCGCGTCGGATTTCTTGACCGCAATATCGAGCGAACCAAGGAAATCGCGAAGGGCGGCGAGTTTCTCGGTCGAAGGGGTATCGTGGACGCGAAACAGCAGGGGCATATTCTTGGCCTGCAGCGTTTCGGCCGCCGCGACATTGGCCGCGATCATCATTTCTTCGATCAGCCGGTGGGCATCAAGGCGCTCGGGGATCCGGATGTCCTTGACCATGCCTTTCTCGTCCAGAACGATCTTGCGTTCGGGCAGGTCGAGATCGAGCGGCCCACGCTGGTCGCGTGCCTTGGCCATGGTCTCATAGGCGTCCCAGAGCGGGCGCAGTATCGGCTCGAGCAGCGGGCCAGCCTTGTCATCGGGCTGGCCGTCAATGGCTGCTTGTGCCTGCTGATAGGACAGTTTGGCGGCCGAGCGCATCAGCACCCGGTGGAAGCTGTGCGAGCGCTTGCGCCCGTCGGCGCCGATGACCATGCGCACGGCAAGGGCCGCACGCGGTTCCCCTTCTTTGAGCGAGCACAACTCGTTGGAGATGCGCTCGGGCAGCATGGGGACGACGCGGTCAGGAAAGTAAACAGAATTGCCGCGCAGATAGGCCTCGCGGTCGAGCGCTGAGCCGGGACGGACATAGGCCGCCACATCGGCAATGGCCACGGTGACCAGGTGCCCGCCGGCATTGGCGGGATCGGGATCGGACTGGGCATAGACGGCGTCGTCGTGATCCTTGGCGTCGAACGGATCGATGGTGATCAACGGAAGGTCACGCCAATCCTCCCGGCCCTTGAGCGTGGCTTCCTTGGCTTCCTCGGCCTCACGTAGCACCGATGTCGGGAAGCGATAGGGGATCTCGAGGCTGTGGATAGCAATGAGGCTGATGGCGCCTTCGGAAGCCGGGTTGCCGATCACGGCCGTAACGCGGGCACGCGGGATCATCAGGCGGCCTGAAAGCTTGACCTCCACTTCCACCAGATCGCCGTCGCGGGCGTCGCCAAGGTCGCCCATGGGGATGCGCATTTCCTTTTGCTTGCGATCCACGGGAATGAGGCGGGCGCCGTCCTCATCCATGCGCACAATGCCGATATGGGCACGGCGCGGCTTGTCGAGGATCTTCATCGGGCGGGCGGTATAGGCCGGGATCTCGCCATCACCGGCGTCAATACGGGCCAGGATGCGGTCGCCTGGAGCGGGTATGACGCGGGCGTCGCGCCCTTGATAAACGAGCACGCGGGGGCGTTCGCCCTCTTCGTCATTCCATTGGGCTGGGAAGGCGTGAAGGTGATCGGGATCGGCATCGGTGGGGATGTCGAGCACGGTTACCGGGGGCAGGGCGGCGGTACGGCGCAGCGCCTTGCGCGTGCGGGTAATAACGCCTTCGCCTTCCAGCTCAGCCAGCATGGCCTTGAACGGTTTGCGCAGATCGCCGCGGATGCCGAACAGCTTGGCCAGATCGCGCTTGCCCTTGAGATCGGGCGTTTCGGCGAGCGCCTGGAGCAATTGCTCGCGTGAAGGTAGTTGCTCGGCAGCACTGAGGCGGGGGCGCTTGGGGCCGGAAGTGTTTTTTGCTCTTGTTTGTAGTTTGGCCATAAGTGTCAGTTCTTTTTATGTTGCAACATAAATAGGGATCGCCCGGGCTTTTGCAAACCGCCGCTCTGCCAAGTCCGCCTGACCTGCCTAATTTCAATGTCTGACGCCGCTGAAATGTTGCGCGACGAGATCGAGGTTATTGCGCTCTGGTGCCGAGTATGGCCGGGATAGGGCCGGTATTGCTCTATCTCACCGAGGTCGTCCATGCGGAACAAGGCACAGGTTATCGGCTGACCCGTCCCCGTCCAGAGGATGCTAGGGTGCCAAGATTCCACCGATTCTGCTGAGTTCCCATGACAATTCCATTTTTCGACGGCCACAACGACACCTTGCTCAAGCTGCTGGAAGCGGGTGTCGCCGACCCCGAGCGGCTGTTTGTGGAGGGGATGCCTGCGGCCCAGATCGATGGTCCACGTGCCCGCACGGGCGGTATGGTGGGTGGGTTGTTTGCGATCTTTCCGCCACCGCTTAAGGGCGGCCTTGGATCGGTGGTGGCCAATTCGGCCAATCCAAGCTCCACGCTTCCCCCTGAATTGCCGCTGGCCGATGCGCAATCGGTGACTCTTGCCATGGCCTCGATCCTGCTGCGGCTGGAGCGGGCTGGCGCCTTAAGCCTGTGCCGGAGCGCTGCCGAGATTCGCCAGGCGATCGCGGCCGACAATCTGGCAGCAGTGCTGCATATCGAGGGCGCCGAAGCGATCGACACGGATCTGCGCTCCCTTGATGTGCTTTACGCGGCCGGTTTGCGCTCGATCGGGCTGGTGTGGAGCCGCGCCAATGCCTTTGGCACCGGCGTGCCGTTTCGCTACCCCGCCGATCCAGATATCGGCCCGGGACTTTCGGATGCGGGCAAAGCCTTGGTGCGCGCCTGCGATAGCCTCGGCGTGATGATCGACCTGTCGCATCTTAATGCCGCGGGGTTTCGAGATGTGGCTGCGATCAGCAACAAGCCGCTGGTTGCCACTCATTCCAATGTCCATGCCATCACCGCGCATGCGCGCAACCTCGTCGATTGGCAGCTGGCAGCGATCGCCGAAAGCAAGGGCGTTGTCGGGTTGAACTTTGCCACAGGCTTTCTGCGTCCGGACGGGCAGATGCGCGCCGATACGCCCATCGAGATGATGGTGCGCCATGTGGACAGTCTGGTGGAAGCACTGGGAGAAGACGGCGTGGCGCTTGGCTCGGACTTTGACGGCGCCATGATCCCCGCCGAGATCGGCGATGTCACGGGCGTGCAAAAGCTGCTCGCCGCGCTGTTGGACAAGGGCTATGGCGAAACGCTGGTGCGCAAGATCGCCTGCGACAACTGGCTGTCGCTGATCGAGCGCACTATCGGCTGAACCGGTAGACGGCGTCAGGCGGCGCTCCAGCCGACGCGGTGCAGTGCTAAGCTAGGGCAGGGGCCGATCAGTGCCCTTGATCCAGATCATGCTCGCGCGCCCCGACAAACCATGCGTCAGAACGGAACGTCTTCGTCGGCCACGGTCTTGGTGGCTGGTGACTTCTTGGTCGCAGCTTTCTTGGCAGCAGGCTTTTTGGCGGCAGCCGTCTTGGTGGCAGGTTTCTTGGCAACTGCCTTCTTGGCTGGGGCCTTTTTGGGCTTGGTGCCGGTGGCTTCGGCGCGCGCGGCGATCCATTCCACCGCCTGGTCCACCGTTACATCCTCGGGTTTGACGTCCTTGGGAATGGTGGCGTTGATCTTGCCCTGGTTAACATAAGGACCATAGCGACCAGCACGCACGGTGATGGGGCCGTTGTCGTGCTCGAAGGTCTGGATCGCGGCGACGGCAGCGCCACCGCGCTTGAAACCGCCCGCCGCCTTTTGCGCCAAGAGGTCCACGGCGCGGTTGATGCCGACGGTGAACACTTCCTCCACATCGGGCAGATTGGCGTATTTGCCGTCATGCAGGATGAAGGGGCCGTAGCGCCCGAGCCCTGCCGTGATCGGCGAGCCCGTTTCCGGATGGGTGCCCACTTCCCGTGGCAGTGACAATAACTGCAGGGCCTTGTCGAGCGTCAGGGACGCCGCTTCCCAGCCCTTTGGCAGGGAGGAGCGCTTGGGCTCCTTGCCGTCACCAAGCTGCACATAGGGGCCAAAGCGCCCTGTCTTGAGGTAAACCTCTTCCCCCGTTTCCGGATCGGTGCCCAACACGCCGTCACCTGCCGCCGCTTCCGAGGACTGGCCAGTGGCCGCGTCGGACAGCTGCATGGTGTGCTTGCATTCGGGATAGTTCGAACAGCCGATAAAAGCACCGTATTTCCCAAGCTTGAGCGACAGCTGGCCCGTGCCGCAGGTTGGGCACAGGCGACGATCCGATCCATCAGGCTTGGCCGGGAAGATGTGGTCTTCCAGCAAGTCATTGAGGGCGTCGAGCACCTCGGTGACCCGCAGATCCTTGATCTCGGTGGTCGCAACTGTGAAATCACGCCAGAAATCGCGCAGCACCTGCTTGTAGTCGAGCTCACCGGCGGAAATCAGATCGAGCTGTTCTTCCAGATTGGCAGTGAAACCATATTCCACATAGCGATTGAAAAAGCTCTCGAGGAAGGCCGTGACGATGCGGCCGCGATCCTCGGGATGCAGCGCCTTGCCCTCAAGGCGCACATAATCGCGATCCTTGAGGGTCGAGAGGGTAGCGGCATAGGTGGAGGGCCGGCCGATGCCGAGCTCTTCCATCTTCTTGATCAGACTGGCTTCGGTGTAGCGGGCCGGCGGCTGGGTGAAGTGCTGCTCGATTTCGACGGCCTGCAGGGCAGGCTTGTCGCCAACGGCCAGCGGCGGCAATTCGCGGCTGTCCTCGTCTTCCTCGTCATCGTCGCTCTTGGCTTCAACGCCATACAGCGCCAGGAAGCCGGGGAAGGTAACGACGGAGCCAACAGCACGCAGTTCGACCTGGCGGCCAGGCACATTGACGGCGATGTCAACTGTAGTGCGATCGATTTCGGCCGAGCGCATCTGTGACGCCAGCGTGCGGCGCCAGATCAAGCCATAGAGCTTGAGCTGGTCGGCATCGAGATTGCTCATCGTATCGGGATGCTTGAGCATATCGGTGGGACGGATGGCCTCGTGCGCTTCCTGGGCGTTCTTGGCCTTGGTCTGATAGATGCGCGGCTTTTCCGGCAGGTATTCGGCACCAAAGTTCTTGGTGATGGCAGAGCGCGCCATGGCGATGCCTTCGGGGGCCATCTGCACCGCGTCGGTACGCATATAGGTGATCAACCCGTCCTCGTAGAGGCGCTGGGCGATCTGCATGGTGCGCGACGGCGACAGACCTAGCCGGGACGAGGCATCCTGCTGCAGCGAAGAGGTGGTGAAGGGCGCATAGGGGTTGCGCTTGGTGGGCTTCTTTTCAACACCCGAAACATTGAACTGGCCAGCTTCGATCAGCGCCTTGAGCGCGGCGGCATCCTCGCCGTTCTTGACTGCGAGCTTGTCGGTGCGCTTGCCATCCACCGAATAAAGCCGGGCAATGAAGCTCTTGCCCTTTTGCGCGAGCTTGGCTTCCACCGACCAGTACTCATCGGCTTTGAAGCGCTCGATCTCGGACTCGCGATCGGACACAAGGCGCAAAGCCACCGATTGCACGCGCCCCGCCGAGCGGGAGCCGGGCAGCTTGCGCCACAGGATCGGCGAAAGGGTGAAGCCCACGAGATAGTCGAGCGCGCGGCGAGCGAGATAGGCATCGACCAGCGGCATGTCGATGTCGCGCGGCTTGGCCATGGCTGCGGTGACGGCATCCTTGGTGATGGCGTTGAACACCACGCGCTGGACCGGGGTGTCTTTCTTGATCGCCTTTTTCTGGCGCAACACGTCGAGCACGTGCCAGGAAATGGCTTCGCCTTCGCGATCAGGGTCGGTCGCAAGGATCAGTTCATCAGCGCCTTTAAGCGCGTTGGCAATGTCGGCAAGGCGCTTCTTGGAGGCGGTATCAACCTCCCAGGACATGGCAAAATCTTCGTCGGGCCGGACTGAACCGTCCTTGGCGGGCAGATCACGGACATGGCCGAAGGAGGCCAGGACTTCATAGTCCTTACCCAGATATTTGTTGATTGTCTTAGCCTTAGCCGGACTCTCAACGACAACGACCTTCATGGAAAACCCGATCCGAAACACTGCAACGCAAGGTGGCGCAACATGGTGAAGCCGAGGGGCAGTGTCAACGGGCGCTGATTTAGTATGATCCCGTGGAGCCGAGTGTCGGCCGGGCCGTTGTGGCGATCAACAGGAGGAAGTTGACAATGGATTTACGCAAACTGGGCAATAGCGGCACGGTGGTTTCGGCACTCTGCCTTGGGACCATGACCTTCGGGTCGGACGCGGACGAGGCCACGTCGTTCGCCTTGATGGATGATTATGTCGAAGCGGGCGGGAATTTCCTCGACACGGCTGACGTCTACACCAATGGCACCTCCGAAGAGATCATTGGTCGCTGGCTCAAGAGCAAGGGCGGGATGGCTGACCGGCTGGTGATTGCCAGCAAGGGCCGCTTTCCGACGCTGGAAGGGTCCAACGGCCTTGGCTTGTCGCGCAAACATCTGGGGCACGCGCTGGATGCCTCGCTGCGGCGATTGGGCGTCGAGCAGATCGATCTTTACCAGATGCATGCGTGGGACGCGCTGACGCCGATCGAGGAAACCCTGCGCTTCCTTGATGATTCGGTGCGTAACGGCAAAATCGCCTATTACGGCTTTTCCAATTTCCTCGGCTGGCAGCTGACCAAGGCAGTGTGGATTGCCAAGGCGCAGGGCTATACCCCTCCCGTAACCTTGCAGCCGCAATACAATCTACTGGTGCGCGATATCGAGCACGAAATCGTGCCTGCCGTGCTCGATGCCGGCATGGGCCTACTGCCCTGGTCGCCGCTGGCTGGCGGCTGGCTGTCGGGCAAATACAAGCGTGACGAAATGCCAAGCGGGGCAACGCGGCTGGGCGAAAACCCCAAGCGCGGCATGGAGGCGTATGAAAAGCGCAATGCCAACCCACAGACCTGGGCGGTTATCGACGCGGTCATGCAGATCGCCGAGCAGCGCGGCGTCAGTGCAGCGCAGGTCTCGCTGGCCTGGCTGGTGCAAAAACCCGCCGTCACCTCGGTGATCCTGGGCGCCCGCAAGCGCGAACAGCTGGCCGACAACATGGCCGCGGGCGATCTGAGCCTAAGCGCTGAGGAGGTTGCGCGGCTTGACGAGGCGAGCAAGCCGCAGATCGGCGATTATCCATACGGGGCAGGCGGCATCAACCAGCGGCATCGTAAGCTGGAAGGTGGCCGCTAACCAGGGCAATAAGGCGGTTCAGCGGTAGCGTTTCGCGACCAGCTGACCGCTCGACCACTCGATCTCGCCCGCCAGATCGAGCTCCAGCAACAGCATCTGCATCGCTGCGGCAGACAGTCCGGTTTGCCGCAGCAGTTCATCGACTTCCATCGGAGCGGTGCTCAACAAACCGCGCAAGCGATCCGCGTCACTAGGATCGGGGACGTCTGACCCAGCGCCGACCTCGTCGGGGCCCGGCTCCCATTGTCGATCAAATAGGGCTTGGCGCGACGGATCGGCCGAGCCCAGGCTTTCGATGATGTCCTCGGCATTAGTGATCAGCTTCGCCCCTTGCTGGATCAAGGCATTGCCGCCTTCGGCCCGGGGATCCAGGGGCGAACCCGGCACCGCAAAGACATCCCGGTTCTGCTCCAGCGCAAGGCGCGCCGTGATCAGGGAGCCCGAGCGTTTGGCCGCTTCCACCACGACAATGCCGAGCGACAGCCCTGACACCAGCCGATTGCGGCGCGGGAAATCGCGGGCACGAGGCTCCCAGCCGAGCGGCATCTCGGTGAGCAAGGCGCCGCCGTGGTCGAGAATGTCATGGGCAAGCGGAATGTTCTCATCGGGATAGATCTGGTCAAAGCCGCCCGCTAGGACCGCAACGGTGCCGGTTTGCAGACTTGCCCGGTGGGCCGCTGCATCAATGCCGCGGGCGAGGCCGGAAACGATCGTATAACCGCGGGCACCAAGATCGGTAGCGAGCAGGCGCGTCATCTTCACCCCGGCGGAGGAGGCGTTGCGCGCACCGACCATGCCCACGGTGCGCCGCCAATCCAGATTGGCGCCGCCCGCGAGGGTCAGCACCGGCGGCGCGCCGGCAATGAAGCCGAGATGGGGCGGATAGTCGGGATCGCAGCTGAGCACGAGATGGGCGCCGAAGCGCTGCAGGCCAGCGAGTTCGTCTTCGGCCTGCATACGGGTCGAGATGCGCGGCTGCGTTCCGGCCCGTTTGAGCAAGCCGGGCAGGGCGTCGAGCGCCGCCTCGGCTGAACCGAAGCGGCCGAGCAGTTGGCGAAAAGTGACGGGGCCGACATTGTCAGTGCGAATCAGGCGAAGCCAGGCAAGGCGCTCTTGGTCAGAAACCAGTGCAGCGCCTTTGCCCACGGATCAGGCTTTCTTGGTAGAGCCGATGGTTGGCTCGGTTCCCGCCATCAGACGGGCGATGTTGGTGCGATGCTGGATAAAGAGCAGGATCACCATGACCGCCACTGCTACCGCGAGCCACTCATTGACGACGACATAGGCAAAAATCGGTGCGGTGGCGCCAGCGGTGAGTGAAGCGAGGGAGGAGGTCTTGCGCGTCACGGCGATCAGCAGCCAGACCGCACAAAAGATCAGCCCCACAGGCCAGGACAACGCCAGGAGGGCACCGATCAGCACGGCGACACCCTTGCCGCCCTTGAAGCCCAGCCACGCCGGAAAGCAGTGCCCGATAAAGGCGCCGATCGCAGCGACCATTGCCGCGTCCTCGCCCCAAAGATAGCGAGCCAGCAAAACCGGCACGGCGCCCTTGGCGGCGTCGAGAACCAGCGTTGCGGCCGCGAGCCAGCGATTGCCAGTACGCAGCACATTGGTGGCACCAATATTGCCCGAGCCAATCGCGCGGATATCGCCAAGCCCGGCCGCGCGAGTCAGCAGTAGGCCGAACGGCACCGAGCCACAGAGATAGCCGAGCACGATGGCGTAGAGCAGGGTAAGCAGATCAGGGGCCATAACAGGTTCCGAGCGAAGGTGAGTATTGGTAGCCCCAGCCTCGCCCGTTCCACAAGGGCTCGCACATGGCTAGAGCGTGTAGGTGTGGAGATAAACCGTTTGTCCACCCACAATGGTGCGCATTACCTTGCCGGCAAGGCGCGCGCCTTCAAAGCTGGTGTTGCGCGAACGCGAGCGTATCGCCGTTTCGCTGACCTGCCAGGGATAATCGGGATCAAACAAGATCAGGTCGGCTGGTGCTCCGCGCGCAATACGCCCGGAAGGCAGGCCCAGGATTTGCGCCGGCCGGATGGTCATCGCCCGCAGCACCGACAGGAGATCCACCTCGCCGGAATGAACCAGCCGCAATGCCGCCGCCAGCAATGTTTCGAGCCCGATCGCGCCATCCGAGGCTTCGGCAAAGGGCTGCCGCTTCACCTCGCTGTCCTGTGGGTCATGATCGGAATGGATGGTGTCGATCGTGCCGTTGCGCAGCGCCTCGATCATGGCCTGGCGATCATCTTCGGAGCGCAGGGGTGTTGCGAGCTTGAAAAAAGTCCGGTAGCGGCCGATGTCGTTTTCATTGAGCGCCAGATTGTTGATCGACACGCCGGCCGTCACATTGGCGTGCCGGGCCTTGGCCGCCCGGACCAGTTCGGCGGAGCTGGCAGTGGAAATCTGTGCCGCGTGGTAGCGCACGCCGGTCAAAGCAGCGAGTTGCAGGTCCCGCGCCAGGGGAATGGTTTCCGCCTCTCGCGGAATGCCCTTGAGGCCCAAAATAGTGGCGAAGAAGCCTTCGTTCATTACGCCATCGCCAACTAGCCCACGGTCCGCGAGGTGATGAACGATCGGCATGTCGTAATTGGCGGCATAGCTCATCGCCGTGCGCAGCAGCGCGCTGGACTGGATGGAGCTGCGTCCGTCGGTCAGGCAAACGGCGCCTGCCTCCTGCAGGAGCCCGAACTCGGTGATCTCCTCGCCACGCAATCCCTTGGTGATCGCGGCGGCGGGCAAGATATTGACCTTGCTCGTGGCTTTGCCCCGGCGCAGCAGGAAATCCACCAGCGCACCATCGTCGACCACCGGGCTGGTGTCCGGCATCATCACAAAGCTCGTCACTCCGCCGACGGCGGCGGCCTCGCCGGCCGACTGGAGCGTTTCACGATATTCCTTGCCGGGCTCGCCGGTGAACACGCGCATATCGATGAGGCCCGGCGCCAGCACGTGGCCCGCAGCATCGATCACCTCGGCTCCGTCAGGCACACCGATGGGCCCCTCAAGCGCGAGATCGGTGATGACGCCATTCTCGACCAGCACAGCTCCGCGGGCATCTGTGCCGGAAGCCGGATCAACGAGGCGGGCGTTCTCAATCAGCAATGGGCGGTTCATCGAACGTCTCCCGCAGGCAGCAAGGCATCGAGCACTGCCATGCGTACGGCCACGCCCATTTCCACCTGGTCGGTAATCACCGAAGCGGGACCGTCGGCAATGGCTGGGTCGATCTCCACGCCCCGGTTCATCGGGCCGGGATGCATCACAATCGCGTCCGGCTTGGCATGGCTGAGCTTGTCGGCGTCCAATCCATAGAAGCGGTAATATTCGCGCACCGAAGGGATCATGCGGCCATTGGCGCGCTCATGCTGCAGGCGCAGCATCATGACCACATCGGCACCTTCGAGGCCCTTGCGCATATCGGTGAACACTTCGGTTGCAAGTTGCTCGATCCCCGCAGGCAAGAGATTGCGCGGGGCAATCACCCGGGTGCGGACATTAAGCGCGCCGAGTAACAGCAGGTTGGAGCGCACCACGCGTGAATTGGCGATGTCCCCGCAGATCGCGACTGTCAGCCCATTGATACGGCCCTTATGGCGCCGGATGGTGAGCGCATCGAGCAGCGCCTGAGTGGGGTGTTCGTGGGCGCCATCACCCGCATTGATAACAGCACAACCCACTTTTTGCGAGAGAAGCTCCACCGCGCCGGCCGCCGAATGGCGCACCACGATCACATCCGGGCGCATGGCGTTGAGCGTTGTCGCGGTATCCACCAGCGTCTCGCCCTTGGATACCGAGGAGGACTTTACCGACATGTTCATCACCAGCGCGCCGAGGCGCTTGCCGGCGATCTCGAACGAGCCCTGAGTACGGGTCGAGGGTTCGAAGAACAGGTTGATCTGGGTTTTACCCGACAGGGTAGGATGCGTCTTGCGCTCCTGGCGCGAAACGGGGACCATGCGCTCGGCCCGGTCGAGCAGGTCGATGATCTCGTGCTGCTTTAGATCGGCGATGGAAAGCAGGTGACGCTGGCGAAAGGGGGGGAAGTCGCCAGCGCTGCTGCCAGCTTGCGTGACGTTGCCGCCGGTTGGTTCAGCCATGGCCTCGGATCCCCTGCAATTAGCTGCGGTCTAGCGGAGGGGTGGCGGGTGTTCAACTGTTTGTTGCTTTATCCCCGGCGCAGGCGATCGAGCGCGCCCTGGAGGATGTAGCTGGCCGCGAGTTTGTCGACCAGTTCGGCGCGCCGGTCGCGCCGCAGATCTGCGTCGATCATCATGCGGGTAACGGCGCTGGTGGACAGGCGTTCGTCCCAGAAGGCGATGGGGATGCTGATCCGGGCGGCAAGATTGCGGGCGAAGGCCCGCGTCGATTGCACCCGCGGCCCTTCACTCCCATCCATGTTGAGCGGCAGTCCGAGAATGATCGCGACGGCATTATTTTGCGCGATCAACTCGTCGAGTCGCTCGGCATCTTGGGTGAACTTGGTGCGCCGAATGGTTTCGAGCGGCGTCGCCGAATAGCGCATCGCGTCTGAGACGGCCACGCCGATCGTCTTGGTGCCAAGATCAAGACACAGGAGCTTGCCGGTGGGGGGCAGACCAGCGAGGGGATTTTCCGGAAGATCGTCGCTCATGCTGCACCTCGGCTTGCTCAATGGTGCCGCTCCTATAGTTTTCCCCTGACTTTGGCGATTGGACTTTGCAATGAAACTCACCTGGTTTGGTGGTACGACGCTCCGCATTCACATTGGCGGCTTGATCCTGGTTGCCGATGCCGGTGTGGCCCCGGCCGGGATCGACGCGGCTGAGCTGGTGTCGGGGGCGGATCGGGTTTTCGGATTGGCTGCGGCGGAAGATTGCTTGCCTCAGGTTGATCTTGCCCTTTGGAAGCCCCGGCGCATCCGGCCGCTCGACGCTGGTCCCGTCGAGGCAACAATCTTGCGGGCAGGGGCGGGGCTGGTTCTCGTGCATGTGGATGGTGAGCGGCCCTTGCTGCTGGTAGCCGGGGAGTTGTTGCCGTTCGGGCGGTGGCTCGGCGATGCCGTGGTGGTGCTGTTTGGTTCGGCTGGTCAATTAGTGGCCAACGGCAGGAATCTGCTGGAGCGCCAGCCTCCGAGATTGCTTGCGCTGGCGGCTGCTGACGCTGAGCTTGATCAAGCCATTCCCGCTTTGAGAGCCCACCTGGACGACACCGCTCTGGTTGCTCTCGAGTCGCGGCTGGGGCTTGAGCTCTAAAGCCGCGGCGCCTCTGCCATTGCAACTTGCCCGCCACCATTGTTAAAAGCGGCACCAGAGCGGCAAGGGCCGCATCTCCCTATTTGGAGGCATGAGCCATGTCGGTAGACGCCGCAACGGTGAAGCGTATCGGGCGCCTGGCGCGTATTCGCATCGAGGACGAGGAAGTCGCTGGCTATCAAAGCGAGCTGAACGCCATTCTCGGTTTCGTGGAACAGCTGGGCGAAGTGGATGTGTCCGGCGTCGAGCCAATGACGTCGGTGACCCCGATGCAGTTGCGCCGGCGCGACGATGCGATCACCGATGGCGGCTATCCTGAGCTGATCGTGGCCAATGCGCCGCTGTCGGAAGACAATTTCTTCATGGTCCCCAAGGTCGTGGAGTAGGCGATGGCCGTCACGATTGGCATTGAAACGCCGTTGCAGGACGATGTGCGCCGCCTTGTGGCGGCGCTCAACGATCACCTGCTGCCGCTTTCGCCAATCGAATTTCAGTTCAAGATGACCGTTGAGCAGATGGCGGGTGACGACACGACGGTTTTCGTGGCGCGCAATGCCGAAGGCGAGGCAGTGGGCTGCGGCGCGCTCAAGGTTCATTCTTCGGATCTGGGCGAGGTCAAGCGCATGTTCACGGACCCGTCCGTTCGTGGCCAGCGGGTTGGCTCGGCGCTGCTTGGCGCCATTGTCGATCTGGCGCGGCAAAAGGGGCTGAGCCAGTTGATGCTGGAAACAGGCACGGGGCCCGGCTTTGCCGAAGCGCAGCGGCTCTACCAGCGCAGCGGCTTCATCCCGCGCGGCCCGTTCCTTGATTATCCCGACAGCGAGTGGTCGGCTTTCTTTGCAATGCCGTTGCGGCAGGGAGCAGAAGCATGAGCATCCGGATCGTCAAAGGCGCCGTGTTGTCAAGCGTCGTCATCCTCGCCGCTGGAACTACCCAGGCGCAGGAGATTGCCAGTGTCGACCGCACCAAGGTTTACGTGAGTGATCCCGCCGGCTGCGATGCGCTGGAAAAAGATGGTCTGGACGCCATCTCCATCCTCGGGTTTCAGGTGATGACCTTTGATGATGGCATCCAGACCCTCGAGTCCAGCTGCCACTTCTTTGACATCAAGGCCAAGCCCGGTAATGCCCACCTTTTCGTGTCAGCCGTGTGTGAAAACCCGGGTGCCATTTATCCCGACACGTTGGCGCTGACGCCACTCACATCCGACACCGTGCAGGTGGTGTCTTCCCATGAGGCTGCCATGAGTGCGGCCGCAACCAATGAAACCAGCTCGGAGGGAGCTTCGCCCGGCGCGACGCTTTTCCACCGCTGCGCCAATCTAAGCGAGTTACCGCGTTGACCGACCTGACCAAATTGAGCCTTGCCGAAGCCAGCAAGGGGCTGAAGGCCAAGAGCTTTTCCGCCACCGAGCTGACCGGCGCGTACCTTGGCGCGATCGAGGCGGCCAATGGCGCGCTCAACGCCTATGTTGCGGTCACGGCCGAGCAGGCCACTACCATGGCCAAGGCCAGCGACGAGAAGCTTGCCAAGGGCGAGGGCGGCTCCCTCGAAGGCATTCCGCTTGGGGTCAAGGACCTGTTCGCCACCAAGGGCGTCCACACTCAGGCCGCCAGCCATATTCTGGATGGGTTCAAGCCAGGCTACGAGTCGACTGTCACCAGCAATCTCTGGCGCGATGGCGCCGTGATGCTGGGCAAGCTCAACATGGACGAGTTTGCCATGGGCTCGTCCAACGAGACCTCCTATTACGGCCCTGTTGTCAGCCCGTTCCGCTCTGAAGGCTCCAATGCCCAGCTGGTGCCCGGGGGCTCCTCGGGTGGTTCGGCCGCCGCTGTGGCGGCATGGCTCTGCGCTGGGGCAACTGCCACCGATACGGGCGGCTCGATCCGCCAGCCAGCGGCGTTCACCGGCACAGTGGGCATCAAGCCGACTTATGGCCGTTCCTCGCGTTGGGGCACCGTCGCCTTTGCCTCCTCGCTTGACCAGGCCGGCCCGATCGCTCGCACTGTGGAGGATTCAGCGCTGATGCTGCGCTCCATGGCGGGCTTTGATCCAAAGGATTCCACCAGTGTCGACCTGCCGGTGCCAGACTTCGCCGCGGCGGTTGAGCGAGGCGTAAAGGGCCTTTGCATCGGTGTTCCCAAGGAATACCGCATGGAAGGGATGCCCGCCGAGATTGAAAAGCTCTGGGAGCAGGGGCTGGCATGGCTGCGCGCTGAAGGCGCTACGGTCAAGGATATCTCGCTGCCGCATACCAAATACGCGCTGCCCGCCTACTATATCGTGGCTCCGGCCGAAGCCTCCTCCAACCTGGCGCGCTATGATGGCGTCAAATACGGGTTGCGCGTGACGGGCAAGGACATCACCGACATGTATGAGCTGACGCGCGCCGCCGGCTTTGGCCGTGAAGTGAAGCGCCGGATCATGATCGGCACCTATGTGCTGAGCGCCGGCTATTTCGATGCCTATTACGTCAAGGCGCAGAAGGTTCGTACCTTGATCAAAAAGGATTTTGAGGACGCTTTCGCCGCCGGCGTTGACGCCATCCTTACCCCGGCAACGCCGTCGGCGTCCTTCGGCATTGGCGACGAGACCCTCGCCGCCGATCCGGTGAAAATGTACCTCAACGACGTCTTCACGGTGACCGTGAACATGGCGGGCCTGCCGGGCATTGCGGTGCCGGCGGGCAAGGACGGGCAGGGGCTTCCGCTGGGGCTGCAGCTGATCGGCAAGCCCTTTGACGAGGAAACGCTTTTTGCAGCCGCTCGGGTGATCGAGCGCAGCGCGGCGACCGATTTCTCACCGAAGCCTTGGTGGTGAGCCAGAGCCGGTCTCTTGAACCGGCTTCGGCAAGGGTCTATTTCAGCCCTTGCGTATTTGGCCGTCCTTCGGGACGGCCCGTTTCTTTTCGGAAAGTCATATGTCCGTGGATATCTTCACCTCGCTCGATTGGTCCGAGCCGCCCAAAGACATGAGCAAGCCGCTGCAAGCGTTGTGGTGGCTCAAGAAAGGTGAGTTCCGTGTCGGCCCCGAGTGGGAGCAGGCCCACACCATCGTTCAGGCCATGGAAGGTGTGCAGGCATTTGATTGGGTGCATGCGCTGATGCACTGGATCGAAGCCGATATGGGCAATGCCGACTATTGGTACCGCCGGGCCGGCAAGCGCCGCGCCACCGCCAGCGTCGCGCAGGAATGGGAACATATCGCCGCGGCGCTCAGCGAGGTGACACGCCACTAGGGGGCCGCGAACGGTTGCCTTTGCCGGCAGGTCGGTGCAAACCAGCACTGAGTTTTGCACCAATGGACCTTTGCCGTGACCACCGCGCCCGCCGACTGCCAGACCAAAGATGATGTCCGTGCCGAAATCGATCGGATCGACCAGGCGCTCCTGCACCTCTTCGCGGAGCGGCATCGCTATGTCACCCGCATGGCCGAGATCAAGACCGACCCGCACGAGGCGCGCGACCCCGTCCGCATCGAGGCAGTGATCGCCAAGGTGCGCGAGCGTAGTTTGGCTCTTGATCTTGACGAGGATCAGGCCGAACTTGTGTGGCGAACCCTGATCGATTGGAACATCAATTACGAGAAGGGCATCATCACGGCGCGGCGGCGCCCCCTTTAGGAGAGTGTGTCATGCGCAGTGTCCTGATCCGCAATGCCGAACCCGGTGACGCACGCATTCTAGCCGACATCGCCTACCGCTCCTGGACAAAGGGCATTTTGCCGCTGCTAACCGAAACACCCGGCATGCGCGACGCCGAGCAGCACCGGCTTAGGCGCGCCGTCGCCGAAACGCTGACGCGCATCATTGTGGCCGAACAGGATGGCATGCCTGTCGGCTGGTGTTCGCGCTCCGCCCGGCGCGCTTATATCCCGTTCCTGTTTGTGGCTCCGGAAAGCCAAGGCCAGGGCATCGGCTCCATGCTGCTGCGGCGCATGGAGTCGGTGCTGGAACTATTCGGCGCCAGCCGGGTGCAGCTCGAAACCCCCGCAGACCATATTCGCGCGGTCCGCTTTTATGAACGGCAAGGCTACCGCATCCTCGCCATGCGTCCCGATGGGCGTGCCCATCACGAGCCATTCATGAGCGTTCATCTCGAGAAGAAATTACACCCATTCGCGGGCGATCTCGACGACGAAGATTGAGCTCGACCGCCGGAACTGACCAGATCGGGCAAAGAGGCGTTGCATCGCGCGCCGCTGGTCAGTAAGCACTGGGTCGTGTTCCCGCATGCCGTTCAGAGAGCTCACTTTGACCCTTATCGACACCCGTACGCCCGATCCGAAGCGCTTTATTTCCGGCTCCACTGGAGACTGGGAAGTGATCATCGGCATGGAAGTGCATGCGCAGGTGACCTCCGAAAGCAAGCTGTTTTCCGGCTCCTCGACCGCCTTCGGCAATCCGCCCAACAGCAATGTTTCGTTCGTGGACGCAGCCATGCCCGGCATGCTGCCGACCATCAACGAAGAATGCGTGCGCCAGGCTGTGCGGACCGGCCTTGGGCTCAAGGCCGTGATCAACAAACGGTCCGTTTTTGACCGCAAGAACTATTTTTATCCCGATCTGCCGCAGGGCTATCAGATCAGCCAGTTCAAGGACCCTATTGTCGGCGAGGGTAAGGTGCTGCTCGACATGGGCGACGAGACCATCGAGATCGGCATCGAGCGGCTCCACCTGGAGCAGGACGCGGGCAAGTCCATCCATGACCAGCATCCATCCATGAGCTTTGTGGACCTCAACCGCTCCGGCGTGGCGCTGATGGAGATCGTCTCCAAGCCGGACCTGCGCTCGGCTGACGAGGCTAAGGCTTATCTGTCCAAACTTCGCACGATTCTGCGTTATCTCGGCACCTGCGACGGCAATATGGAGCAGGGCTCCATGCGTGCCGACGTCAACGTGTCGGTGCGACGCCCCGGGGGTGAGTTCGGCACGCGCTGCGAAATCAAGAACGTCAATTCAGTGCGCTTTGCCGGTCAGGCGATCGAATACGAAGCGCGTCGGCAGATCGATATCCTTGAAGACGGCGGCTCGATCGACCAGGAAACCCGCCTGTTCGATCCGAAGCTCGGCGAAACCCGGTCCATGCGTTCCAAGGAAGAAGCGCATGACTACCGCTACTTCCCCGATCCCGACCTGCTGCCCCTGGAGTTTGACGACGCTTTCGTGGCGGCTCTGGCGGAACACCTGCCCGAACTGCCGGACGAGAAGAAGGCCCGCTTTGTCCGCGACTATGGTGTGACCCCTTACGACGCCATGGTGCTGACGCTGGATCGCGAGACGGCCGATTACTTCGAGGCCGTTGTGGCCCATGGGGGTAGCAAGCGCGACGGCAAGGCTGTCGCCAATTTGCTCAACGCCGATGTTGCCGCCTATGCCAATAGCCAGGGGCTTGCTGTTTGGGAAACCCATCTGCAGCCAGCTCAGATCGCGGGGATTGTTGACCTCGTGGCCGCCGGCACGATCTCCAGTAAGATCGCCAAGGATTTGCTGCAGATCATCATTGCTGAGGAGCCGGAGGGCGAACCTGCCGAGATCGTCGAGCGGCGCGGCATGAAGCAGGTCACCGACCTCGGCGCCATCGAGAAGGTGGTCGACGAGATCATCGCCGCCAACCCCGATCAGGTCGCCAAGGTTCAGGCCAAGCCCACCATGATTGGCTGGTTCGTTGGCCAGGCGATGAAGGCATCGGGCGGCAAGGCTAACCCGCAGGCCCTGAACGAATTGATGAAGCGCAAGCTCGGCCTCGAAGAGTGAGCGAGCCCGCCGAAGACAAGGAAGCCCCAAAGCAGTTGCTGGATCACGGTATGGGGCCGTGGCTGATGCGCGTCATCGGCGCGCTGGTCAGCCGCATCATCATCCTGCCGGTGCTAGCCACAATGGCGGCTTCAATGGCGTTGATGATCTATGGGGTCGCTGAAACCTGGCACTTCATCCGCGAGCTGTTCTTCGCCGACCATCCCGTAAGCAAGGACGAGGCACTGCTGCACGCCATCGAGCTGGTTGATCTTTTCTTGCTCGCGACCGTGGTGCAGGTGGTTTCGCTCGGCCTTTATCAGCTCTACTTCAACCAGGATCTGGCCTTGCCACGTTGGCTCAAGATCAGCAATCTCGATGATCTGAAGTCAAAGCTGGTGGGCGTGGCCATCACCGTGCTGGCGGTTTATTTTCTCGGGCGCGCTGTGACCTGGAGCAGCGGACCGGACATCGTTTATCTGGGTGCCGCAACAGCGGTCGTGATCGGCGCGCTCACCTATTTCCTCAGCAAGATCGACGGCCACGACTAAACGGGGCCGTCGCTAAGTCACGGATTGATGTCGTGACCTGGCTCGGGGGGAAGTTCCGGCTGGTAGTCTGGCTGCGGATCTTCCACCGGCACGTTGCCCGGAATTTCGGATGGGTCTGGAGTGGGGAAGCTCACGGGCATCGGCGGCGGCGGAACAGGCTGCGGCACGATCTCGGGCGTTTCCGCGGGATCGATCTCTGGATTGGGTGGAATGGGCATGCCTGCCTCCTCGTTGGGACCTAACTCAACGGGGCGATACGACCTCAGTTCCGGACACTGGCTTGCGCCAGATCTTGAGAATGCGACCGTCGATCAGCAACAAGCCTAAAAACACCACGCCCATGCCCAGCAGGTGAATGGGCCGAATGGATTCTCCCAGCAGCGACACCCCGAGCAAGACCGCGACGACCGGGGTGACAAAGGTGTTGGAGGCGAAGTTGGTGGTGCCAACGCGCGGCAGCAGCCGATACATCAGCTGGAACGCCAAGGCGGTGCAGAAAACGCCGATGGCGATCCAGGCCGCCCAGGTTTCGATCCGCTCGATGTGTGGCACCCCTTCAACCCAAAGCGCAACTGGCACTGAAGTCAACGCCGCGCCAGAGATGGCAATGGTGGCGATGGTCGTGGGCTCGATCGCCTTGAAGCTTCGCGCGACATTGAGCGTGATGGCGTAGAGCATCACGGCGGCAAAGCAGACGGCAATGGCCCAAAGCTCGCCATGCTCATTGCCGGCCGCCAGGGATGGTGAAGCCAGCAATGCCGCACCGGTAAACCCCGCAACCACGCCGGCAGCCTTGTGGCGCTTTATTTTTTCGCCGCCTGGCCAATAATGCGAGACCAGTACGGTAACAACCGGCAGCAGGGCATTGATGATCGCAGCAAGACCGCTAGGGATGTGGGCCTGGCTAATGGGAAAAAGCGTAAACGGCACCGCATAGCTGAACACGCCGAGGAGGCCGAGCTTGAGATACAGCATCGGATCACGGGGCAGGGGCTTGCGAAGGGCGAAAAACAATAACCAGCTGACCAGCGCGGCGATGGTCACCCGGCCTGCGGCCACGGTGATTGGCCCCAGTTCACGGATCAGCACAGCATTGAACAGGAACGAGGTGCCCCAGATGCTTCCGATAAAAATGATGAGCGCCCAGTAGCGTGCCGACATGTGATTCTTTCCCAGGAAGCGGCGACGCTAGGCCTGTCGCCAGCAAAGGTCGAACCGATTTTGACGATGGCAAGCATCAATGCACGTGATGAGCGGATGGCTCCTATGCGCCATTGCAGTTGCATGCGTTGAGGGGGCTGCTAGCCTTCACCGGTAAACTTCTGAGGGCTCTTATGCACAAACTTGGTCTTGCCGTTTCTGCTCTTCTGCTCGCCACCGCCGCGCCCGCGGTCCTGGCGGCGGAAACTCTGGATACCACGCCGCGCATTGCGGTGATGTCGGCCTTTGGCCCCGAATGGATTGCGCTGCAGGAAGCCCTCAGCGAACGCAAGGATTACACGGTCAATGGCACCACCTTTGCAACCGGGGTGATTGAGGGCAAGCCGGTGGTGCTGTTCTTGACCGGGGTCAGCATGGTCAATGCGGCGATGACCTCGCAGCTGGCGCTGGACCACTTCAACATCGAAAGCATCGTGTTTTCCGGCATAGCGGGTGGCGTTAATCCCGAGCGCCATATCGGGGATGTGATTGTGCCGGCGCAGTGGGGCCAGTATCTCGAGGTCATCATGGCGCGCGAAGTGGATGGGAAGTTCACGCCGCCCTCATTCATGGACGCGCCCCATCCCTCATTCGGCATGATGTTCCCGCAGACCGTGGATATCGCCCGCGAGGGTGGCAAGCCCGAGGAGAAGTTCTGGTTTGCCGCCGATGCGGAGCTGTTGGCGGTCGCCGAGAAGGTTGCAGCTGAGATCAAGCTGGAGGATTGTTCGGCAGAAAACGCCTGCCTCACCACCACGCCGAGCATTCATGTTGGTGGCAATGGCGTTTCGGGCGCGGCCTTTGTGGACAATGCAGAACTGCGTGAATATGCCTTTGGGACCTTCGAGGCGCAGGTGCTCGACATGGAAAGCGCCGCCGTAGCGCATGTGGCCTATGCCAATGATGTGCCCTTCATCGCGTTCCGCTCGCTGTCAGATCTGGCGGGTGGCGGCGAAGGCGAAAACCAGATGGGCACCTTCATGGGCTTGGCGTCCAACAATTCGGCTGCCGTCGTAACCGCCTTCATTGCAGCACTGCCGGAGTAAGGCTGCCCAAGGATCCGAACTCTCCAGAGGCGAGCTGCCGCACCGCCTCTGGATAAAGCCGGTGCTCTTCGACAAGCACCCGCGCGGCAAGGCTGTCGGGCGTATCGCCCGGCAGCACCGGCACTTCAGCTTGCAGGATGGCGGGTCCTTCGTCCAAGCCCGGGGTGACAAAATGAACGGTGCAGCCATGGCGGGTCGCGCCATCGGCTAGTGCCCGGGCATGCGTGTCCAACCCCTTGTAGAGCGGCAGCAGGGAAGGATGGATGTTGATCAGGCGCCCCTGCCAGCGATTGACAAAATCTTCGCCCAAGACGCGCATGAAGCCAGCAAGGCAAACCAGTTCGGTGTCCCAGCTTTCAAGGACCTGGGTCAGAACGTCCTCGAACATGTCCCGGCTCGGAAACTTGCTTTGTGCAAGGCTCGCCGTCGCGATCCCTTCAGCCGCAGCAAGGGCCAGTCCTTCAGCAGCGGCCCGATTAGAGACCACGCCGACAATTTCGGCGGGGTAGTCGGGGGCCTTTGCCGCCTCGATCAGCGCCGCCATGTTGGAGCCACGGCCCGAGATCAAAATGGCAGTGCGCGTGCGGCTCACAGCGAGAGCCTGCCCTCGAAGGTCACCGCCTCGCCGGTGCGTTGCACGAGTTCGCCAACGATTGCTGCCGTTTCCCCAGCATCGTTGAGGTGCTCCACCAGGTTGGCGGCCTCGTCTGTGCCAACCGCGATCAGCATGCCAACGCCGCAGTTGAAGGTGCGCAGCATTTCGGCTTCAGCGAGACCGCCCGTATGGGCCAGCCAGCCAAAAACCTTGGGCACGGTAATGGCTCCGAGATTCACATGCGCCGCCAGATGATCGGGCAAGACGCGGGGGATATTGTCGATAAAGCCGCCGCCAGTGATATGGGCCAGGGCCTTGATGCCGATCCCGGCTTTCAGCGCCGCGAGGATGGGCTTCACATAGATGCGGGTAGGGGTGAGCAGGGCGTCGGCCAGAGACTGGCCGGGCGCAAATGGCGCATCCATGAACCAGTCATTGCCCGAGAGCTCCACGATCTTGCGCACCAGCGAATAACCGTTCGAGTGCACGCCCGAGGAGGCTATCGCAACGAGCGTATCGCCTGGCGCGAGATCGGCTCGCGGCAGCAGGGTCCCGCGTTCGGCAGCGCCCACGGCAAAGCCGGCCAGATCATAGTCCTTGCCGTGGTACATGCCCGGCATTTCCGCGGTTTCCCCGCCGATCAGGGCACAGCCGGCTTGGCGGCAACCCTCGGCGATCCCCTCAACGATCGCGGTTCCCTGCTCAACATCAAGCGCGCCGGTGGCGAAGTAATCCAGAAAGAACAACGGCTCGGCGCCCTGAACGACGATGTCGTTGACGCACATCGCAACAAGATCGATGCCGATGCTGTCGTGCTTGCCAGCTTCAATGGCGATCCGCAGCTTGGTGCCGACGCCATCATTGGCCGCCACCAGGACGGGGTCGGTGAAGCCAGCGGCCTTGAGGTCGAACAGGCCCCCAAACCCACCGATCTCGCCATCGGCGCCCGCCCGCCGCGTGGAGCGTACGGCGGGCTTGATCGCATCGACAAGGGCGTTGCCCGCATCGATGTCGACGCCGGCCTGCTTGTATGAAAGACCGTTTGGTGGCAGGTTTTGGGGGTCGGACATGGGCCTCAGTGCCAATTGGGGAAACCGTGCGCAATGCCGCAGGCTAGAGACCAGGGCAGTTGCCATTTCCGGAGGGGGCCGGTAGAGGGCCTGATAGCTTCTCCACCCAACCGACGCAAGGGCCGGTCCAGTCAATGACACTGCGAAATCAAGTGCTGATCTGGATCGGATCATTCGTCGTGCTGATCCTGTTGCTCTGGTTGTTCCGGGGCATCCTGCTGCCCTTCGTTGTCGGGGCTGCGCTGGCCTATCTGCTCAACCCAATCGTAAACCAACTGCAGAAATGGCACTTCAACCGCGCTTGGGCGACGGCGCTGGTGCTGGCTACAGTCGTGGCCATACTTCTGGGCCTGATATTCATGCTGGTGCCGCTCGTCGCGCAGCAGGTTGGCGGGCTGGTGCAGCGCCTGCCGGGCTATGCGGCTGAGTTGGAAGCATTGGCGCGTAAATGGGCGCCTGAGCTCAATGCATGGCTTGGACCTGAGCGCGCGGCGCAGGTGGAAGCCACCATGACGGACCTGATGGGTCGCATGGTGGGCCTTGTGGGTGTCCTCACCGGGGAAGTGCTTTCAAGCGGCGCGACACTGATCAGCGCCGTGGGTATCATCATCTTCACTCCGGTCGTGTGCTTTTATCTGCTGCTCGACTGGGAAGGCATGGTGCGCGGGCTGGAAAGCCTGCTGCCGCGCGACCACAAGGGCGAAATCCAGGGCATCCTGCGCGACATCGACAGCGCCATGGGTGGCGCCATTCGCGGGCAGGGCAGCGTAGTGCTCATCCTGGCCGCCTTTTACGCGACCGCACTCAGCCTTGTGGGGCTGAACTTCGGCCTCGCGATCGGGCTGATCGGTGGCCTGTTCAGCTTCGTTCCGTTTGTGGGCTTCGCCATTGGCTTTGTGCTCTCGATGGGCATCGCCATCGTCCAATTCTGGCCTGACTGGTGGTTCATCGTTATCATCTTCATGATCTACATGGTCGGCCAGTTTGTTGAAGGCAACATTCTCTATCCCAAGCTTGTCGGCTCTACGATCAACATCAACCCGGTCTGGATGATGTTCGCGCTGCTCGCCCTGGGTGCTTTGTTCGGCTTTGTTGGCCTGCTGCTGGCCGTGCCGATGGCCGCGATCGGTAGCGTGCTGGTGCGCTATGGCGTGCGGAAATATCGTGAAAGCGCTCTCTACCAGGGCGAAGCAGGCAGCATCGATGGCGATGCCGATGTTGTCTGAGGACGACGAAATCCCCGATACCGGTGCGCAGCTGACACTGGATCTGGGGCATACGCCATCCCATGGCCTAGAGGACTTCCTGGTAGGGGACGGCAACGAACTGGCGCATGGCCGGATCATGAGCTTTCCCGATTGGGCCGACCCAGTGACGCTGCTGGTCGGTCCAGCCAAGTCGGGCAAGTCACACCTGGCGCGCATCTTTGCCGAAAGGAGCGGGGCGGTGTTTGCCGGAGCTGATGACCTGGCGCGTCTCGCCAGCGATGGCGGCCGGCAGCCGGTGATAGTCGAGGATGTCGACAGCCGCGGCTATCCTGAGGCCGCCTTGTTTCACCTCCTCAACCAGTCCTTACGCGACAGCCGCCCGCTTTTGCTGACGGCACGCGAGGGAGTCGCCCACTGGCCGCTGGCAACCGACGATGTCCGCTCCCGAGCGCGGCGTGCTGCGGCATTTACGCTGGAGTTGACCGATGACATCCAGCTGTCACAGATGTTGGTGAAACTGTTTGGTGACCGACAGATCGTGGTCGAGCCAAAGGTGATTTCCTTTATCGTGGCGCGCATGGAAAGATCGGCTGCCGAGGCCGTTAGTCTAGTGGAGTTGATGGATCGCCTGGCTCTCGCCAAGGGTACAGCCATCACCCGCAGCGTTGCTGCCGAGGCTCTCGATCGCCGGTTGGTGGCACAAGGCGCCGGGAGCGATGAATTGGACTGGGGTGGGCCGGAAGATGAATGAAATCGGTCAGATTGGGGAAGCAGACGCCGCCGTGCCCGAAGCCGAAGCTCTGCGCAAAAGCCCGGCCCGGTTCGTCAACCGCGAAGTCAGCTGGCTCCAGTTCAATATGCGCGTGCTTGAAGAGGCCGCTAACACCGCCCATCCGCTGCTGGAACGGCTGCGCTTCGTCTCAATTTCAGCCAACAACCTCGATGAATTCTTCATGGTCCGCGTTGCAGGTCTCAAGGGCCAGTTGCGGGCTGGCCTCGTCAAACAAAGCGCTGACGGTTTGTCGCCGAGCGAACAGCTGGACGAGATTTCCACGTTGGCCCAGCACCTTCAGCTCGAACAGCAGGATCATTGGCAAAGCTTGCGCGAAGAGTTGTTCGAGCAGAACGTGGTAATCCATGAAACCAATGACCTGAGCAGCGAACAGGTCAATTATCTCGCCAAGCTGTTCCGCGAAGAAATCTTCCCGGTTCTGACCCCGATCGCGGTCGATCCGGCCCACCCGTTCCCGTTCATTCCCAATTTGGGGCTCGCGCTCGCCTTTGAGCTGCGGCGGCCCAACAGCGAAGTGCCGCTGACAGCCCTGGTGCGCATTCCCAGCAATCTTGATCGCTTCATCAACCTGCCTACGGGGCTGGTATCGGATGGGCGCAGCGAGGTCGTGACGATCGACACGTTGGTCAAGCTGTTCTTTCACAAGATGTTCCCTGGCCATGAAGTTGTCGGCTCCGGCGCCTTCAGGCTGGTGCGGGACAGTGAGATCGAAATCGACGACGAAGCGGCCGATCTGGTGGTTGAATTCGAGTCGGCGCTACGCCAACGCCGCCGCGGTCTGGTGATCCGGCTGGAAATAGAGCGAACCATGCCCCGCGCGCTCAAGCGCCAGATCAGCGAGCAACTCGGCGTCAAGGACAGCGAAATCTTTGAAGTTCAGGGGTTTCTCGGGCTCGCCGATGCTCGCAAGATTTGTGACATCAACCGCCCCGACCTCAAATTCACCCCTTATCTCGCGCGCTTTCCCGAACGTATCCGCGACTACAACGGCGACAGCTTCGCCGCGATCCGCGCCAAGGACATCTTGGTCCACCACCCATTCGAGAGCTTCGATGTGGTTGCGCAGTTCTTGATGCAGGCGGCGCGAGACCCCGAAGTGGTCGCCATCAAGCAGACTCTTTACCGGACCTCTGCCGATAGTCCGATCATCAAGGCATTGGTGATGGCGGCGGAAGCGGGCAAGTCGGTGACGTGCCTTGTGGAACTGAAGGCACGCTTTGATGAAGAAGCTAATATCCGCTGGGCGCGCGACCTGGAGCGGGCAGGGGCCCAGGTGGTGTTCGGCTTTATCGAGCTCAAGACTCACGCCAAAATGAGCCAGGTGGTGCGCCGTGAAAAGGGCAAGCTCGTCAGCTACTGCCATATCGGCACCGGCAACTACCATCCGATCACCGCCAAGGTTTACACCGACCTCAGCTATTTCACGATCGATCCTGCCGTGACGCGCGACGTGGCCCGGGTGTTCAACTTCATCACCGGTTACGCAAGGCCGACGGAACTGGAAACCATCGCGGTTTCGCCCGTCAATTTGCGGCAAACCTTGCTCGACAACATCAATCGGGAAGTGGAATTCGCGCAGGCGGGGCAGCCCGCGAGCATTCTGCTCAAGATGAACTCGCTGGTGGACCCCGAGATCATCGACGCGCTCTATGACGCAAGCCAGGCCGGGGTGAAGATCGATCTGGTCGTTCGCGGGATTTGTTGCTTACGGCCGGGCATCCCCGGTTTTTCGGAAAATATCCGGGTAAAATCGGTGGTTGGCCGCTTTCTCGAGCACAGCCGCATCTACTGCTTTGGCAATGGTGAAGCGATCCCGTCCTCGCGCGCCAAGGTCTATATTTCTTCGGCGGACCTGATGCAGCGCAACCTCGATGGCCGGGTCGAAGTCATGGTGCCGATCCTCAACCAGACGGTGCATAAGCAGATCGTCGACCGGATCCTCGTTGCCTATATGCGCGACAACCAGCAGAGCTGGGAAGTGCTGCCGGATGGCAGTTCGCACCGCATCCGCCTTGCAGAAGGCGAGGAACCGTTCAACGCGCACGACTATTTCATGACCAATCCATCGTTGTCGGGTCGCGGCACGGCGGGGCGGGAAGATGGCGACGAGGATTTTGATTGAACCAGTTTTGGGGCGTAGATGCCGATCCCACCGCTCAGGGGAGGATCAAGGGCGCTCGGCCAGTAGCAGTGCTCGACATCGGGTCCAACTCCGTACGACTCGTTGTTTATGAACGTCACGCCCGCGCCTTGACGCCGCTCTACAATGAAAAGGCCTCCTGCGCTCTCGGCCGTGGCATTGCCAAGTCGGGGCGCCTGGCTGACGCCAATGTCGCCCAGGCGTTGGAGGCAATCAAACGCTTTGCCCTGGTCACGCGCATGATGCGAGTTGGCAAGGTCTATGTGCTCGCAACATCTGCCGTGCGCGATGCGGCGAACCGGGAGGCATTCGTCACCGCCGTTGAAGCCATCATCGACAGTCCTGTGCAAGTGCTGACGGGTGAGCAGGAAGCCCATTTCGCCGGCCTTGGTGTGGTCGCAGGCATTCCAGATTTTGACGGCATTGTAGGCGATCTGGGGGGCGGCAGCCTTGAGCTGTCGCGCATCATCGATGGCTCCGACCGGGAAGGCGAGTCGTTCGAGCTTGGCGTGATCCGCCTGCAGGACGACAGCGACGGCTCGCCCACCAAGGCGGCAGCTCTTGTCCGTGATCGCCTGAGGAAATCCGCGCTTGCCCAGCAGAAGCCCGGCGGGAGCTTTGCTGCCATTGGTGGCACCTGGCGAACGCTGGCCAAGCTGCATCAGGTCCAACGCGACTATCCCCTGCAGATGGTGCAGCACTACAAGGTGCCGGCGGACGACATGATCAAGCTGTGCACCGATATTGTCGAGCACGGCTCGCTCAAGCACTATCCGGGTGCCGAGAATGCCAGTTCCTCCCGCCGTGAGCTTGTGCCCTTTGGCGCAGCCGTGATCAGTGAGGTCCTAAAGGCCGGTGAGTTCAACGAAGTCGTGTTTTCGGCGCTGGGTGTGCGCGAGGGCTATCTATTTGGTATGCTCGACAATCGTGAGCGTGCGCTTGATCCGCTGATTCAAGGCGCCGAAGAGCTATCCGTGCTGCGGTCGCGGTCCCCGTCCCATGCCAATGACCTGATGGAGTTCACGGACCAGTTCTTCGCGGTAAGCGGCACCGTAGAAACCGAGACTGACAAGCGGTTACGGATCGTCTCGTGCCTTCTTGCCGATATCGGCTGGCGGGCTCATCCGGACTACCGGGGCTCGCAAAGCATAGATGCAGTGGCCTTTGGGGGCTTGACTGGTGTGGACCATCCTGGGCGGGCGTTCCTCGCCATGGTTATCGCGGTTCGATATAACGGGCTCAAGACCAAGGGCATCACGCAGCCACTGCTTGGCTTGGCATCGCCCGAAGGCACCGCACGGGCCCGATTGATTGGAGCCTTGTTCCGGGTGGCTTACCCGATTACTGCGGCGATGCCGGGCATCCTGCAGCGCATCGGCCTGGCTGCTGACGGCAATGAATTGCAGCTGGTGTTGCCGCGCGACCTCGCCTTTCTGGATGCCGAACACCTGCGCAACCGCTTTGAGCAGTTTGTCGGCCTGACCGAGTTCAAGACCTCACGCGTGCGCGTCCAATAGCTATTCGGCGGCAGCAGCGCGCGGCCGCACCACGATTTCCCGCACGCCCTTGTTGGTCGCCACGAGGCCGATCCGCCCATGCTTGATGTCGAGCGCCTTTTCACCAAACAGTTTGCGCCGCCAACCCTTGAGGGCCGGCACATCGGCATCGTCGTCCAACACCAGGGCGTCGATCTCGTCTGAGGTGGCGATGATCCGCGCGGCGACGCCGTGCTCGTCGGCCACTGATTTCAGCAGCACCCGGATCAGATCGCCCACAGCGCCTTTAGGAGAGGGGCCCCGGTAGCGTTCGGCCACAGCAGGCAGCTCTGCCTTGGGCAGAGCTTCCACTTCCTTGAGCAACGCCATCAATTCAGCTGCGGTCGCGCTCCGGCCAAACCCGCGTGGGACCGTGCGCAGCTTTTCAAACGCGTCTGGCGTCAGTGGACGCTGCATGGCCAGATCAAACAGCATATCGTCCTTGAGAACACGGCTGCGTGGCTGGTCGCTATCCTGCGCCCGGCGTTCCCGCCACGCCGCCAGGCGCTGCAACGCAGCGAGGTCGCGCGGCCGGTTGATCTTCATCTTGAGCCGTTCCCAGGCGTGCTCAGGCTGAACGACATAGGTGTCGATGCTGCGCAGCACCCCGAGTTCGTCCTCGACCCAGTCCCAGCGGCCAGTGGCATCAACCTGCTTGCGCAGCTCGCGATAAACGTCACGCAGATGTGTCACATCGGCCAGCGCGTATACCTGTTGTTTCTCGCTCAGGGGACGCGCTGCCCAGTCGGTGAAGCGGGAAGACTTGTCCAATTCGATATTGGTGATCGAGCGCACCAGGTTGTCATAGGACACAGAGTCGCCAAAGCCGCAGACGCTGGCCGCAATCTGCGTGTCGAAAATGTTGTTGGGGACCTTGCCGGTCAGCTTGACGAAAATCTCAATGTCTTGCCGGGCAGCATGGAAGACCTTGATAACGTCGGGGTTGGCCAACAGCTCGAAAAAAGGAGACAGATCAAGGTCAGCCGCCAGTGGATCGATCAAAACCGCTTCATCGTCCGTAGCGGCCTGAATAAGGCACAGCTTCGGCCAGTAAGTAGTCTCTCGCAGGAACTCGGTGTCAACAGTGACGAAATCGAACTTGGCGGCCCGCTCGCAAAAAGCGGCCAGCACGCCTGTGGAAACTACAAGGTTCATACCGAGGTCCGTCTTGAAATAGTCACGATTGTTTCTAGCAGGTGAGCCTAGCCCACTCCATACCTGAATGCGACCGCAGAGTTCTCCCCGCGAAGCCATCCGCGGAACGGCGGGCGGTGCTTCTTGACATCGAACCGCGCCCATGCGCTTTTCCCCCCCAATTTCCGGCCAGTTTTTCAGAGTTTGCTATGACCACACATCGCTATCGTTCGCACAATTGCGGTGCCCTGACTGCGCAACAGGCCGGCGACACGGTGCGCCTGAGCGGGTGGGTGCATCGGGTGCGTGATCACGGCGGCTTGCTGTTTATCGATCTGCGCGACCATTACGGGCTCACCCAATGTGTCATCGATCCTGATTCTCCGGCCTTTGCCGACGCGGAGAAGGTCCGCGCAGAGTGGGTGATCCGCATTGACGGGGAAGTTAAGTTGCGCGACGGCGCAGCCGTGAACCCGAATCTGCCCACGGGCGATATCGAGGTGTTCATTCGCGAGATTGAAGTGCTTTCCGCCGCGCGCGAACTGCCGCTGCCGGTCTTCGGCGAACCCGACTACCCAGAAGATGTTCGGCTGCGCTATCGCTTCATCGATCTGCGCCGTGAAACCTTGCACGCCAATATCGTCAAGCGCACCAAGGTGATCTCCTATATGCGCCGCACCATGGAGGGGATCGGCTTCACCGAGTTCTCGACCCCCATCCTGACCGCCTCCTCGCCCGAGGGCGCGCGCGATTTCCTGGTGCCCAGCCGCATTCACCCCGGCAAGTTCTTCGCCTTGCCCCAGGCGCCCCAGCAGTACAAGCAGCTGCTGATGGTGGCCGGCTTTGATCGCTACTTCCAGATCGCGCCTTGCTTCCGCGACGAGGATCCGCGCGCGGATCGCTTGCCTGGCGAGTTTTATCAGCTCGACCTCGAGATGAGCTTTGTGACCCAGGAAGATGTCTGGGACACGATGGAGCCCGTGCTGCGCGGCATCTTCACCGAGTTTGCTGACGGCAAGCGCGTGACTGAGAAATTCCCCCGCATCCCTTATGATGTGGCGCTGCGCAAATACGGCTCCGACAAGCCCGATCTGCGCAACCCCATTGAGATGCAGTCCGTCACCGAGCACTTCGCCGGATCGGGCTTCAAGGTCTTTGCCGGCCAGATCGAAGCCGATCCCCAGGTTGAGGTCTGGGCCATCCCGGCGCCGACCGGCGGCTCGCGCGCGTTTTGCGATCGCATGAACGCCTGGGCGCAAAGCCAGGGTCAGCCCGGTTTGGGCTACATCTTCTTCAAGGACGGTCAGGGCTCGGGCCCGGTGGCCAAGAATATCGGCGAGGAACGCACAGCGGCTATCCGGACCCAGTTGGGCCTCGCGGACGGCGACGCTGTGTTCTTTGTGCTGGGTCGCCCAGAGAAGATGTATCGCTTTGCTGGCGAAGCGCGCACGCGGGTCGGCACCGAGCTTAACCTCCTTGACACTGAGCAGTTTGCCCTGTGCTGGATTGTGGACTTTCCGTTCTATGAATGGAGCGAGGAAGAAAAGAAACTCGACTTCGCCCACAACCCCTTCTCCATGCCGCAGGGGGGGCTTGAAGGGCTTAACGGGCCCGATCCGCTGTCGCTCAAGGCCTACCAGTATGATGCGGTCTGCAACGGCTACGAAATCGCGTCCGGCTCCATCCGGAACCAGGAACCGGAGACTATGGTCAAGGCCTTCGAGCTGGTGGGACTTTCGCGCCAGGACGTGGAAGATCGCTTTGGCGGGCTGTATCGCGCCTTCCAGTATGGTGCGCCGCCTCACGGTGGCATGGCCGCTGGCGTAGACCGGATCGTGATGCTGATCTGCGGCGCGCAGAACCTGCGCGAGATCACCGCGTTCCCGATGAACCAGCAGGCTGAAGATCTGCTGATGAGCGCGCCAAGCCCAGCTTCGGCCAAGCAGCTGCGCGAGCTCGGCATCCGTCTCAACGTGCAGGAAAAATAAAGACATTCCCCCGGGCAGTCGCAAGACTGCCCGGCTATCGGCGCTGGACTTAAGTAGCCATTAAGCGCGGCTTGATATTCAAGGCTCTCCAGTTTGGGCCGGGCGCGCCTTGAGAACGAAATACCCCCATATACTCATGTTGCTTGGTGCGATGCTGGCCTTTGTGCCCATCGCAGCGGTGGACCATCTGCTGGATGCCTATGTCCGGGTGAAAGAGACCGACATAGCGGGCCGTTCCGTTGCGGCGGTGACCCGCTCCATCGAGACCGGGGTAGCCGACGCACTCGCTAGTCTCGATCGCATTTCTGCGGAAAACCGCTCGACCTGCACCCCGACTTTCCTGGCCAGCATCGAGCGCGCCATTGAAGCAAGCTTCAGCCTTAAGCAGGTGCTGGTCGAGAACAGCGACGCGGTTCAGTACTGCGCGGCCTTCGGTCGGACCGTCCGCTATTCGCCCTTGTCCGCAGCCCTACCGACAGGCGAGGAGGGCGAAACCATACGCGTGGTGAGCATGGGCGATATTGCCCTGCCGGCCCTCCAGATCAGCCGTTCTTCCGGGTCCGAGCGCATCGTCTCGGTCTTTGTGCCGTTGATCGGAGCCACGACTGAAGGGCTCGAACGGGCCATTCCTGCCGGCGGCATGATCCGGGTCCTGCTGGCTGATGGTAACCCCGTTGCGACCATCGGTGATCCCAAGCCGTTCGAGGGGCGCGCATCCGCTGACCAGTTCATCTTCAGCCAGGGGTTTGCCGGCCAATTGCCGATCAAGGTTGAGTCGGCAGTGCCGTTCGCGACCGTGCGGGCGGGTTATGCCGATCTGGATGTCAGCTTTACCGTCATTGCCTGCCTGATGAGCGCGGCCTTTTTGATCCTCGCCATCCACTCGGTGCGGCATTCGCGCGTATCGGGCTTCGAGCTTGAGCGGGCAATCGCGCGAGGCGAAATGCGGCCATGTTACCAGCCGGTGATCAATTTGCGGACCGGCGAACTGGTCGGCTGCGAGGTGCTGTGCCGCTGGCAAAAGCGCAGCGGAGAGATCGTTTCCCCTGGCGCCTTCATCGATTATGCCGAATCCTCGGGCTTGGCCATTCCCATGACCTTGTCGCTGATGCAGCAGGTCAAATACGACCTCGGGGAGCTTTGCACCCTCATGCCCGAGCTCAAGATCTCCATCAATCTGTTTGAAGGACATTTCCGCGACGGCTCCATCGTTGAAGATGTCCAAGCGATTTTTGGGGGATCAGCCGTCGATTTCCGGCAATTGGTGTTCGAAATCACTGAGCGCAAACCGCTCGGCAATTCCCAGCAGGCCCATAGCGTTATTGCCGGGCTGCATGCCCTTGGCGCTCGCCTGGCCATGGACGACGCCGGCACCGGACACTCCAATCTGGCTTATCTGCAGACGCTGGGCGTCGATGTCATCAAGATCGACCGCGTCTTTATCGACATGATCAAACCGGGAACCACCAATGTGCCCGTACTGGACGGCTTGATCGCCATGGCTCGCGACCTTGAGTGCGAGATTGTGGCCGAGGGCGTCGAGACGGAGGCCCAGGCCCTCTACCTTCGCGCCCACGGCGTGCTGCAGGCGCAGGGTTTCATCTTTTCGCCAGCCCTGCGCGCCGAAGCATTCAAGGAACTCGCCCTCGCCCTGCACCAGGCGACCATCCCGCCAAGCAGGACACCCGGCCTCGTTGCCGACGCCGCATAGGGTGCTTAAGCGTAATCGGGGTCATTCGCCCTTTTCAAGTGCGCTGAATGGTGGCACGAACGCGCCAGCCGGCCCCGATGGCCGGGAATCCACCTCGGAGGAGACGGGATTGTCGACGGACATCAACGAGCAGCGTCGCGCCTTGCGCGAAGCGGCACTTCACTTCCACGAATATCCCAAGCCGGGCAAGCTTGAGATTCAGCCCACCAAGCCCCTAGGCAACCAGCGCGATCTGGCACTCGCTTATTCTCCTGGCGTTGCGGCGCCTTGCGAGGAAATCGCGCAGAACCCCGACGCGGTCTCGCGCTATACCTCCCGGCAGAACCTCGTGGCGGTGATTTCCAACGGCACAGCAGTGCTGGGCCTGGGCAATATCGGCGCACTCGCTTCCAAGCCGGTGATGGAAGGCAAGGCGGTCCTGTTCAAAAAGTTCGCCGGCATCGACGTCTTTGACCTCGAGATCGACGAGATCAATCCGGGCAAGTTCATCGAGGCCGTGGCGCCGCTGTGGCCCACCTTTGGTGGCATCAACCTCGAAGACATCCGCGCGCCCGATTGCTTTGAGATCGAGGAAACCCTGCGCGAGCGCATGCCCATTCCGGTGTTCCACGACGACCAGCACGGCACTGCCATCATTGTGGGTGCTGCGGTGCTCAACGGCCTTGAACTGGCTGGCAAGCGCATCGAGGACGTCAAGATCTGCACCTCGGGGGCAGGGGCCGCGGCCATTGCCTGCCTCAATGTGCTGGTGGCGCTCGGCGCCAAGCACGAGAACATCTGGGTTGCGGACAAGGACGGCCTCGTCACCCACAAGCGCAACGACGTCAACGACAAGTGGCGCGGTCAATTCCGGCGCGTCAGCGACGCCACAAGCCTGGCTGAAGTCATCGACGGCGCCGACGTGTTCCTGGGGCTCTCCGCCGCTGGGGCGCTTCGCCCAGAGATGCTCGAGAAGATGGCGCCCAAGCCCTTGATCCTGGCGCTGGCTAATCCCAATCCCGAGATCATGCCCGAGGTGGCAAAAGCTACGCGTCCCGATGCTATGGTCTGCACCGGCCGGTCGGACTACCCCAACCAAGTCAACAACGTGCTGTGCTTCCCGTTCATCTTCCGGGGTGCGCTGGACGTGGGCGCGACAACCATCAACGAGGAAATGAAGCTTGCGGCGGTGCGTGCCATTGCCAAGCTCGCCCATGAGCCGGGGCTCGAAGTATCGCCTTCGGGTGCGCCGGCCGTGTATGGTCCTGAGCACATTATTCCCAACCCATTCGATCAGCGCCTGATCCTGCGCATTGCCCCGGCTGTCGCGCGCGCCGCAATGGATTCGGGCGTGGCCAAGCGGCCTATCGAAGACTTTGGAGCCTATCGCGATAGCCTCAATCGCTTTGTGTTCCGCTCCGGCCTCGTAATGAAGCCGATCATTGATCGGGCCCAGGGCCAGAACAAACGCATTGCTTTTGCCGACGGCGAGGACGAACGCGTTTTGCGGGCTACCCAGGTGCTGCTGGAAGACCGGATCGCGCGCCCCATTCTGATCGGGCGCCCGGCCGTGATCGAAGCACGCATCGAGCGCTTCGGCCTCAATCTTCGACCCGGGGACGATTTCGAGGTGATCAACCCCGAAGACGATCCGCGCTATCGCGACTATGTTTCGCTCTTCCATTCGCTGGTGGGTCGCGACGGGGTGACGCCGGACACCGCCCGTCAGGTGGTGCGCACCAACACCACGGTGATCGGGGCACTGGCAGTCCAGCGGGGCGAGGCGGACGCACTGATCTGTGGTTTGCAGGGTCGGTTTATCAAGCATGTCCGCGACATCCGTTCGGTAATTGGCCTGCAGGACGGGGTGAGCGATGTTTCGGCTCTCTCCATGCTGATCATGCCACGCGGCGCATTCTTCCTGGCTGACACCTATGTCAACATGGACCCAACACCTGACGAGATCGTAGGGATTGCTCTCCAGGCTCGCAATCACCTCAAGCGCTTTAATATCGAAGCGCGAGTAGCGCTGCTCAGCTATTCAAACTTCGGCTCGCGTGACGGCGACAGCGCCTTCAAAATGCGGGCGGCTTACCAGAAGCTCAAGGCCGTCGCGCCCGAGATGATCGTTGAAGGCGAAATGCAGGGGGATCTGGCGCTCAATGAGGAGTTGCGCGAACGCTATATCCCCGACACGATCCTGCGTGGGGAAGCCAACCTGTTGATCTTCCCCAATCTCGACGCCGCCAATCTGTCGATGACGCTGCTCAAGGAAATGAACAATGCGCTTTCCGTTGGACCCATCCTGATGGGGCCCAAGGCACCCGCCCATATTCTGGCGCCTTCGACCACCAGCCGCGGTATCGTGAATATGGCCGCGATCGCGGCGACCGAGGCGATTGGGATGACGGAATCGGATCAGTAGTTCCGCCGTCGAAACAAGTCAGCGGGGAAGATTGTAGGCCGACGGTTAGCGAGGGGGCGAGGTGCTCCCCTCGCTGGCCCATCGCACCTTGGAATTGCACCGGCATCGCAACCTGTCATTAAGCCCTGCTGGCGCATGATCGTGCCGTTCAACAGCAGCTGGCCCTTATGCCGACTCGTCTCAAGCGACCCCCATTCTGGCGCCCACTTGGCCTGACCGCAGCGTTGCTCGCGTTCCAGGGCTATCTGGGCTTTTCTGCCATTGGAGGGCAGTTCGGCATCGAAAGCCGCGCACAGATCTTGGCCGACATCGACGTCCTGAAGAACACATCCTCCGCTTTGCAGGCTGAAATCGACGCCTATAAGCACCGCGCGACCCTTATGGACACGCGCCGCCTGGACCCAGACCTGGTCACTGAGCGCGCCCGTGCAATGCTGAACATGGCGAACGAAGCGGACATCATCGTGATGGTGGATCCGCGCACAGGTAAACCACTATCCGGTTCATTCGACGAAATAACCGAGGATAGGTTAAACGGAATTTTGAACGCAGAAACAACCTTGTAGCCTGTGCCGGCGGCAGCCTGGCGGGCTTGCCGTAGCGTGGCCGCTTGCGTTAACTTGCGGTTCTGTGGCCAACTTGGCCAAGCGTGTTTTTCCCCTCATAGCGGAGCGCTTGATATGGCGCGTAAGGGTGTAGCCGGCATGGCAACGACGCAATCCAATGTTCCCCAGTTCAGCGCAGAACAGGAGCTCGAGGCCTTTCGCGAGATGCTGTTGATCCGGCGTTTCGAGGAAAAGGCCGGCCAGATGTATGGCATGGGCCTGATCGGCGGCTTCTGCCACCTTTACATCGGCCAAGAAGCGGTCGTCACCGGCGTAACCATGGCCAGCGAAAAGGGCAAGGACGCGCAGATCACCGGCTATCGTGATCACGGCCACATGCTGGTCATGGGGCTGGACCCTAAGGGTGTCATGGCCGAGCTCACCGGGCGCCGCGGGGGCTTGTCTAAGGGCAAGGGCGGCTCGATGCACATGTTCTCCAACGAGCACCGCTTTTACGGTGGCAACGGGATTGTGGGCGCCCAGGTGTCACTGGGTGCTGGCCTGGCATTTGCTGCCAAGTACCGGGGCGATAATTCGGTGAGCCTTGCCTATTTCGGCGACGGCGCCGCCAATCAGGGTCAGGTCTATGAGAGCTTCAATATGGCCAAGCTCTGGAACCTGCCGGTGGTGTTCATCATCGAGAACAACAAATACGCAATGGGCACCTCGCTTGAACGGGCTGCCGCCACCACGAACCTTTCCAAGCGCGGCCTGAGCTTCGACATCCCCGGCGAGCAGGTGGATGGCATGGATGTGCGGCTGGTTTACGATGCAGCCAAGCGCGCCATCGAGCATGCCCGCTCGGGGAAGGGGCCCTACATCCTCGAAATGCTGACCTACCGCTATCGCGGCCACTCGATGTCGGATCCCGCGAAGTACCGCAGCAAGGACGAGGTCACCAAGTACCGCCAGGAGCGTGATCCCATCGAGCAGGTCCGTGCTCGCCTGCTGGAAGGCGGCTTGGCAACGGAAGAAACGCTCAAGACACTGGAGAGCGAAATTCGCGCCATCGTCAGCGAGGCCGCCGATTTTGCGACCAATGATCCCGAGCCGGATGCCGCCGAGCTCTGGACCGACGTCACCGTTTCGGCCTGAGGCTCGGATGAGCATCCTTCTGGGCGTTGTTGCCTTGTTTGCGCTGCTGACACTGATCGTTGCAGTGGTGCAGGCAATGGCAATGGTGCGGCTCGCCGCCCAGCCCGGGCTGGCGTCACTGTTCCCCTTCGGATGGTGGAAGTTCAGTGCGCTCGAAGTGCGTGGCGGGGCTCGAGCCCTGCCGCATCGGGTGTATAAGCGTGCCGTGATTGCCTTTTTGGTCTTTGTTGTTCTGGGCTTGATGCTGAGTAGTTGGGCGGCGAACACACGCGCTGTCCCCACCGGAATAGCTGCCCTGTCTTTTTCCCTTGCCAGCCTGCCGGCCATTGGGCCCGCTGCGCTTTCGCTGGAGAGCTAAATGCCTCAAATTCTCATGCCTGCACTTTCTCCGACCATGGAAGAAGGCAAGCTTTCCAAGTGGCTCGTGAAGGTCGGCGACAAAGTCTCGCCCGGCGACGTTCTGGCCGAAATCGAGACCGACAAGGCGACCATGGAAGTGGAAGCTGTTGATAGCGGCACCGTTCAGTCGCTGATGATCGAGGAAGGCACTGAAGGCGTTAAGGTCAACACGCCCATTGCCCTGGTCCTGGGCGAAGACGAAGAACTTGGCGAAGCCAAGGAAAACGCTGCCCAGGCTTCATCGTCCGATCCTCAGGGCCAGTCACCCGTTGCCGAGACCACCTCGGTTCCGGCTGAAGCCAAAGCACCAGGCGCTGCCGAAGCACCCAAGTTTGCCGCTCAGAGCGATCCCGACCTGCCTGAAGGCGTTGAGATGGTTGAGATGACGGTCCGCCAGGCACTCAACGAGGCCATGGCCGAGGAGTTGCGGCGCGACAAGGACGTCTTCATCATTGGCGAGGAAGTCGCCCAGTACCAGGGTGCCTACAAAATCACCCAGAACCTGCTCGAAGAGTTCGGTCCCGAGCGCGTCGTTGACACGCCGATCACCGAGCACGGGTTTGCTGGGCTGGCAGTCGGCGCCGCTTTCGCCGGCCTCAAGCCGATTGTCGAGTTCATGACCTTCAACTTCGCCATGCAGGCGATTGACCAGATCATCAACTCCGCCGCCAAGCAGCTTTATATGTCGGGCGGCCAGGTTAATGCGCCCATGGTGTTCCGCGGCCCCAATGGTCCGGCAGCGCGCGTGGGCGCCCAGCACAGCCAGGACTTTTCGGCATGGTACAGCCATGTTCCGGGCCTGACCGTCGTGGCGCCCTATAGTGCCGCCGATGCCAAAGGTCTGCTCAAGTCCGCGATCCGCTCGCCCAATCCCGTGATCTTCCTCGAGAACGAGATTCTCTACGGCTCGAGCGGCCTTGTGCCCAAGATGGACGATTTCCTGCTGCCCATCGGCAAGGCCCGCATCGCCCGCAAGGGTGCTGATGTAACGATCGTGTCCTTCTCCATGGGCATGCGCTACGCCACGCAGGCAACCGAGAAGCTGGTCGCCGCTGGCGTTGATGTGGAACTGATCGACCTGCGTACGCTGCGCCCGATGGATAGCGATACAGTTATTGAATCGGTCAAGAAGACCGGTCGCCTGGTGACGGTGGAAGAAGGCTGGCCGCAGGGCGGCATTGGTGCCGAACTTTCGGCCCGCGTCATGGAGCAGGCATTCGACTACCTTGATGCGCCGGTGGTGCGCGTGACGGGCAAGGACGTGCCGATGCCTTATGCCGCCAATCTCGAGAAGCTGGCGCTGCCCAATGTCGATGAAGTGATCGCGGCTGTTAATGCCGTGACCTACCGCTCCTAAGGAGAGTTCCGATGCCGATCGATATCACCATGCCGGCGCTCTCTCCCACGATGGAAGAGGGCAAGCTTGCCAAATGGCACGTCAAGGAAGGCGACACCGTTTCCTCCGGTGACGTGATCGCCGAAATCGAGACCGACAAGGCCACCATGGAAGTGGAGGCCGTGGACGAGGGCAAGATCGGCAAGATCCTTGTGGCCGAAGGCACCGACGGCGTGAAGGTCAATGCCGTTATCGCCGTGCTGCTGCAGGAAGGCGAAAGCGCCGATGCTACATCCGCTCCCGCTCCTGCTGCACCGCCGAAAGCGGAAGCACCACCTGCTGCCGAGGGGCCGGCCAAGGGCGATGCCGGCACGCTGATGTATGACAAGGGCACCTCGACGACTTCGACGGCACCGGTGGACGCTCAGCCGCAGGCGCCGGCGCCAGCAACAGCGGCACCCTCGGCCAACAACGGCAATGGTAAGGTGTTCGCGTCGCCGCTTGCCCGGCGCCTGGCGCGTGAAAGGGGCATTGATCTCGCGACCGTTGCGGGCTCCGGCCCCAAGGGCCGCGTGATCAAGGCCGATATCGAAGCGCTTCGCTCCGGCAAAACTCAGCCCAAGACGGCTCCGGCCGCCGCTGCAGCACCGGCATCGACCGCTGGCGCCGCCGCTCCCGCAGGCCTCAGCAAGAGCCAGGTCATGGCCATGTACGAGGAAGGCAGCTACGAGATCGTGCCGAACGACGGCATGCGCAAGGTGGTGGCCCAGCGCCTCACCGAGTCCAAGCAGACCATTCCGCACTTCTACCTGACGCTTGATTGCCGGATCGACGCGCTGATGGAAGCGCGCGAGCAGATCAATGCCGGTGCGCCAAAATCAAAGGACGGCAAGCCCGAGTTCAAGCTTTCTGTCAATGACTTCGTGATGAAGGCTTGGGCCTTGGCCCTGCAGCGCGTGCCAGCGGCAAACGCCACCTGGGCGGGCGACTCCATTCTCTATCACAAGCGCTCCGACGTTGCGGTCGCCGTGGCGGTGCCCGGCGGGCTGTTCACGCCAGTCGTTAAGTCAGCCGACACCAAGTCGCTCCGTCAGATCTCCGAGGAGGTCAAGGATCTCGCGACGCGAGCCCGCAACAAGAAGCTGGCCCCGCATGAGTATCAGGGCGGCGCCACTTCGGTGTCCAATATGGGCATGTACGGCATCAAGCACTTCGCGGCGGTGATCAACCCTCCCCATGGCACGATCCTGGCGGTTGGTGCCGGCGAAGAGCGCGTTTATGCCGAAAAGGGTCAGGTCAAGACCGGCCAGTTCATGACGGTTACGCTCTCCTGCGATCACCGCGCCGTCGACGGTGCCCTGGGCGCAGAACTCCTGGGCGTGTTCAAGGGCCTGATCGAAACTCCCGTGATGATGCTGGCGTGAGCGCGATGAAAACCATCCTGGCTTATGGCGATAGCCTGACCTATGGCGCCAACCCGCTCATTGGCGGCCCGCGCCATGCCTTTGAGAACCGCTGGCCCAGCGTCCTTGAGGCTGGCCTAGGCGGTCAGGTGCGGGTGATCGCCGAGGGCCTCGGTGGTCGCACCACGGCCTTTGACGACTGGACCGCTGACGCCGATCGCAATGGCGCCCGCATCCTGCCGACGCTGCTCGCGAGCCATGCTCCGCTTGATCTCGTGATTATCATGCTGGGCACCAATGATCTGAAGCCGGCAGTGTGCGGCAGCGCGCTGACCGCATCCTTTGGCATGCGTCGCCTGGTGCAGCTCACGCGTGGTCACTTCGCCATGCTCAACGAGCCAGTACCACAAATCTTGCTGGTGGCGCCCCCGCTCGCCTGCGCCACCGACAATGCCGACATGATCCGGAGCTTTGGCGGCGTCGAGCATGCGGTGCGTGAATCGGGCGAGTTCGCAGCGCACTACCAGCGTCGGGCGCAGGAATTGAACACCGGCTTTTTTGACGCCAGCACCGTTGCCACGCCTGATCCGCTGGACGGCATTCATCTGGACGCGGCCAATACCCGCGCAATCGGCGAGGGCCTTGCGCCTGTCGTCGCATCCATGCTGGCTCTTTGAGCCGCTTCTATCGACCATTCGGAGGCCAAAATGGCTGACCAATACGACCTACTCGTGATCGGCGCCGGCCCTGGTGGCTATGTGGCCGCCATTCGCGGGGCACAGCTGGGCATGAAAGTTGCCATTGTCGAGCGCGAGCACATGGCCGGCATCTGTTCCAACTGGGGCTGCATCCCCACCAAGGCTCTGCTGCGCACGGCCGAGGTCTATGGCCATATGGAGCATGCCAGCAATTACGGGCTCAAGGCCAATGACTACGGCTTTGACATGGATGCCATCGTCAAGCGTTCGCGCGCAATTGCGGCGCAGATGAACAACGGCGTGCAGTTCCTGATGAAGAAGAACAAGGTCGACATCATCTGGGGCGAAGCCGTCATCACCAAGCCGGGCGAAGTGCGTGTCGCGCCGACCAAGAAGGCGATCGTGCAGCCGCAGGGCCCGGTGCCCAAGAATGCGCTGGGCGAGGGGACCTACAAGGCCAAGAACATCATTATCGCTACCGGTGCCCGTCCGCGCGTGCTTCCCGGCATCGAGCCAGATGGGGAACGCATCTGGACCTATTTCGAAGCCATGAAACCTGCGAGCATGCCCAAGTCGCTGGTGGTGATGGGCTCGGGCGCGATTGGCGTCGAGTTTGCATCCTTCTACCGCTCCATGGGGGCGGAAGTGACGATTATCGAGTTGCTGCCGCAGATCCTGCCGGTGGAAGATGTCGAGATCTCGGGCCTTGCGCGCAAGCGCCTGGAAAAGCGCGGCATCAAGATCCTGACCGAAGCCAAGGTGGCCAAGGTCGACAAGACAGCGGACGGCATTGTTGCTCATGTCGAGCTCAAGGGCGGCGAAAAGCAGGAGATCCGTGGCGAAAAGCTGATCTCGGCCATCGGTGTGCAGTGCAATATCGAGAATATCGGGCTTGAGACCGTTGGTGTGAAAACCGAGCGCGGCGCCATCGTGATCGATAGCTTCGGCAAGACCAATGTGGACGGTATCTGGGCCATCGGCGATGTCGCCGGTCCGCCCATGCTGGCGCACAAAGCCGAGCATGAAGCGGTGATCACCGTGGAAAAGATCGCCGGTATGCATGCGCATCCGTTGGAAAAGCTAAAGGTCCCGGGTTGCACCTATTGCGAGCCGCAGGTGGCCAGCGTGGGTCTTACCGAAGCCAAGGCCAAGGAAAGCGGCCGCGAGATCAAGGTTGGGCGCTTCCCATTCGTGGGCAATGGCAAGGCCATTGCGCTGGGCGAACCCGATGGCCTCGTCAAAACCATCTTCGACGCCAAGACCGGCGAGTTGCTCGGTGCCCACATGATCGGGGCTGAAGTGACCGAATTGATCCAGGGCTTTGTGATCGCCATGAACCTCGAAACCACCGAGGAAGAGCTGATCCACACCATCTTCCCGCACCCTACGCTGAGCGAGACGATGAAGGAAAGCGTGCTGGATGCCTATGGGCGGGCGTTGAACGTCTAGTCGCGCCGGCACCGAGCGCGCTGCGGACAAACACAGGGAACAAGCCAGATGGTCAAAGCCATTCAGGTCGGCCTCGGGTTCTGGGGCTTTGACTGGACCAAGGAAGTTATTCCCCAGGTCCCCACGGTCGAGATGGTGGCCTATGTGGATGCCAATCCCGAGGCGATTGCGCGCGTCCAGGCTGAACTGGGTGTCCCCCAGAACAAATGCTTTCTGAGCCTCGAAGAAGCTGCCCGCAGCGTTGAAGCGGATCTGGTGATCGCCACCTTGCGCACCGAAGCACACTATCCGGTGGTCAAGCAGGCGCTTGAACTCGATTTCAACGTCATCGTCGAAAAGCCCTTTGCCTCAACTATCGCGCAGGCCAAGGAGTTGGTGGCGCTCGCCAAAGCGCGCAACCGTATCTTGATGGTCAGCCAGAACTACCGCTTCCAGCCAGCTCCGATCGCCGCCGCGGAAATGATCGGCGCGCAAAAGTTCGGGCCAATCAATCTGGTTTCCATCGACTTCCGCCGGCATGCGCCGTCCCAGGGCTACCGCTATTGGGACATGCCCGATCCGCTGCTTGCTGATATGTCGATCCACCATTTTGACCTGATGCGCATGGTGCTCAACGACAATCCCAAGCGCGTGTCCTGCCGCACCTGGAACCCGGCGGGCAGCCCCTTTGGGCATCACCCGACAGGCGTTGCGACAATAGAGTTCGAGAAGGGCGTGATTGTCTCTTATCGGGGCTCCTGGATGAGCAATGGTCCGGCCACGCCCTGGGCCGGGGAATGGACCATCGACTGCTCGGAAGGCGAAATCTGGTGGACCTCGCGGGATCACTTCATGGGCAAGGCGGGTCCGGATCGGCTGCAAACCCGCGAGCGTGATGCTCAGCCCAAGCAGGTTGAACTGGCGCCGGTGGAATACCCCGACCGCAGGGGAACCCTAGCCGCGGTCGCCAAGGTGATCGAGACCGGGTCGGTCCCGGCTCGCTTCAGTTCGGGCGAGGACAACCTTTATTCCCTAGCCCTCGTCCAGGCGACGATCCTTTCGGCATTTCGCGATGGGGAGTGGGTCGAAATCGCCGAGGTGATGGAGAGGGTTTGAACTTCTCCGTCATGCAACGAGAGGCTGGGTTGAACCGGCCCCGTAAGGGAGCGATATAGCAGGCACACCGTGCCAGTCAGGACCTTATCTTGGTTACGCTCATCGACAATTCGCTCCTCCGGCCCCGTCATCCTGAAAAGGAGCACCGGCCCGACAACGCCGTCCTGCGCAAGCCCGACTGGATTCGCGTCCGTGCGCCGGGCTCGCCGGTCTACAAGGAAACCCAGCAGATCGTGCGCGAGAACAATCTCGTCACGGTGTGCGAGGAAGCGGGCTGCCCCAATATCGGCGAGTGCTGGAGTAAGAAGCACGCGACCATGATGATCATGGGCGAGATCTGCACCCGCGCCTGCGCCTTTTGCAATGTGCGCACGGGCCTGCCGGGGCCGCTTGATCCCAATGAGCCGGAGAATGTCGCCAAGGCCGTGCAGAAGCTCGGGCTCGAACACGTCGTGATCACTTCGGTGGATCGCGATGACCTGGCTGACGGCGGTGCCCGGCACTTCGCCGAAGTGATCCTGGCGATCCGCGCCAGCAACCCTGGCACCACGATCGAGATTTTGACCCCCGATTTCCTGCGCAAGGATGGCGCATTGGAGATCGTGGTCGCCGCCAAGCCCGATGTGTTCAACCATAATCTAGAAACGGTGCCGTCCAAATATCTGAAGGTGCGGCCAGGCGCCCGTTACTTCCACTCCATCCGCCTGCTGCAAAAGGTCAAGGAGCTCGATCCCACCATGTTCACCAAATCAGGCATCATGGTTGGGCTGGGCGAAGAGCGCAACGAAGTGCTCCAGCTGATGGACGATCTGCGCTCAGCCGATGTGGACTTCCTCACCATTGGCCAGTATCTGCAGCCCACCAAGAAGCACTATCCGCTGCAGCGGTTCGTAACCCCCGAGGAGTTCAAGTCCTACGCGACCGTGGCGACGGCTAAGGGCTTCTCCCTCGTGTCCTCTAGCCCGCTTACGCGCTCGTCCCACCATGCGGGCGAAGATTTCGCACGCCTTCGCACTGCACGGCTCCAGAAGCTTGGTTATTGATGAAACGTACTTTTGAGCGGCATGTGCCGCATCTGCCCCAACGCATGTTCGAAATCGTCGCCGATCTGGAAGACTACCCGCGTTTCGTGCCCAATTGCCGTAACATGGTGGTGCAGCCCGACCCGGCCGCACCCGAGAGTACCCGGCTCGCCCGCATGACCCTGTCCTTTGGTCCCATCACACAGGCCTATACGAGCCGGGTGAAGCTGGATCCTGAAGCATTGGTAATCGATGCCAAGGCGGTGGACGGTCCCTTTAGCCATCTCGACAGTCGCTGGCGCTTCGAGCCGGAAGGGGAGGGCACCCGTGTGCGTTTCGAGATCGATTTCAAGATCTCCAATCCCTTCATTGCGGCGGTAGCCGAGCCGGCCTTTGCGGCCAAGCAGGAAGAGATCATGCGCGCCTTTGGCGAGGAAGCGGACCGGCGCTACGGGCTTTGAACATCCGCTAGCACCTGAAGCGCCAAATCGAGCGCTGCATCGACGCTGGCGCGGCGGATACCGTCGCGACCCAGATCGCCGAAGCGGTGCTCGATCACGACGGTCGCGAGTTCTGACGACATCGCTACATAAACCAGGCCCACCGGTTTTTTCTCGCTGCCCCCGTCCGGACCGGCAATACCAGTGACTGACAGGGCGTAGTCAGCCCGCGCCGTGTTGCGCGCGCCGTCCGCCATGGCGCGGGCAACCTGGTTGGACACGGCGCCATAATCCCGGATCAAGCGGGGCTGCACCTGGATCATGCGCGACTTGGCCGCGTTCGCGTAGGTGATATAGCCGCCGTAAAAGGCCGATGATGAGCCGGGAACATCGGTGATGGCCGCCCCGATCATCCCCCCGGTACAGCTTTCGGCCGTGACGATGGTCTTGCCGGCAGCAGCCAGCAGCGCGATGACGCGCTCCGCCCGACCAGGCTCTGGTGTGAGGGTCATCAATCGAGCCTCGGCAGTTCAATGCTGGCGCTGGCCATGGCGACCATTCCTTCCTCCCGCCCGATAAAACCGAGCCGCTCGTTCGTCGTCGCCTTGATCGCGATTCTCGTAGTCGCAATTCCAAGCGCCTCGCCGATCACAGCTTGCATGGCGGGCACATGTTCGGCAATCCGCGGCCGCTCGCAAACTATCGTGACGTCGACATTAACGATCCGGCCGCCCGCTTTGTTCACGAGGTCACCGGCGTGCCGCAGGAACACGACAGAACCCACGCCTTTCCATCGGTCGTCGCTGGGCGGAAAATGAATGCCGATATCCCCTTCGCCTATGGCACCCAGCAGAGCGTCGGTGAGGGCATGCAGCGCCACGTCCGCGTCAGAGTGACCCTTGAGCTTGGCGGTGTGTGGAATACGCACGCCGCCCAGCCAGACAGCGTCGCCCGGCTCGAAGGGGTGCACGTCAAAGCCGGTGCCAACACGGGTTTCTGTGATCATCTCAGCTCCTGCCAGCAGGCGCTCGGCTAGCTGGAAATCATTTGGGTGGGTAATCTTGATATTGCGATGCGTGCCCGGCACCAGCCCTACCCGTAGGCCGGCCCATTCGGCGATCTCGGCATCGTCGGTGAAGGTGCGCCGCACCGTCGAAGCGCGCATATGCGCCGAGAACAACTGGGGAAAGCGGAAACCCTGTGGGGTCTGCGCCGCAAACAAGGTCGAGCGATCCTCGGTCGCCGTGACCAGGGCGCCATCCGGCGAGCGCTTGATGGTGTCGGTTACTCCTACGGCGGGCAGGGCGCCTTCCAGTTCGGCAAGCGCATCGATCACCCCGGCGACCACGTCACCTTCCACCAGCGGGCGAGCAGCGTCCTGGATCAAGACGTAGTCCGGCCGCAGCTTGGCGAGGCTTTTTAGCCCCTCCAGCACCGAAGCCTGCCGGGTAGCGCCGCCAGACACCGGGGGCAATAGATTCTCATGCTGCAATTCTAGAGCCGCAAAGCGATCGGCATGCTCGGCATGGATAACCGGCAGCACATATTGAACTTCGGGCAGCCCCAGAAATGCCTTGAGGGTGCGCGACAGCACCGCCTCGCCCGCCAGCATGCGATACTGTTTGGGCTCGGAAACGCCGCCTGCAGCGGCTCGTTCGCCGCGCCCCGCAGCAACAACGATGACGGCAATGGATCGAGAACGCATAAGCAGGGAACCTGAAACAACAAACCGTCACATCGCGCTGGTCTAACCGCGCTGCAGCCATGCGGCAAGTGCAGGCAGGCCTCTCCCTCAGCGCAGCGTTTGACTGTTGCGTGCTCGGTGGAATTGATTATTGTGCAGGCAAATCCCACGAAGTGAATAAATCCGGGGCAGTTGGTGAGTAAGTTTGCCTGCGCGTTGAGCATCGGAAAGCATCAGCTTCCGAACAATGCCTTGCTGGCCCCAATGGCGGGCATAACCGACCGCCCGTTCCGCTCCCTGGCCGAGCGCTTCGGTGCCGGCATGGTAGTGTCGGAGATGATCGCCAGCGCCGCGCTCACCACCGGACACCAGGACATGGTGCGCAAGCTCGGCAAGCCCGCCGGCTCCCTGCCGCATATGGTACAGTTGGCCGGCTGCGAAGCAGAGTGGATGGCCGCTGGGGCGCGCGCGGCCTATGAGGCTGGCGCTGATATCATCGACATCAATTTCGGCTGTCCCGCCAAGCGGGTGACCAACGGGTATTCCGGTTCAGCCCTGATGCGGGTGCCCGATCAGGCCATTGCCCTGGTGGATGCTGTTGTGACCGCCACTCCGCTTCCTGTCACGGTGAAAATGCGTTTGGGCTGGGACGACGACACGCTCAACGCGCCCGAAATCGCCCGACGGGCGGTCGAGGCGGGAGCGCAGATGATCACGGTGCATGGGCGCACTCGCCAGCAATTCTACAAGGGCCAGGCCCGCTGGGACCGCGTGCGCGCCGTGGTTGAGGCTGTCTCAGTGCCCGTTGTGGTCAATGGCGACATCATCGATCTCGCCACGGCGCGCGAGGCGCTGGCCCTGTCGGGCGCTGCAGCGGTGATGCTGGGCCGGGGGGCCCAAGGCCGCCCCTGGGCGGTGGGTCAAATCGGCGCCGAGCTTGCTGGCGAAGCGCCCGCTCCGGCACCGATCGGCACTGCGCTGGCCGAACTCGTCGCCGAGCATTACGAAGCGATCCTGCTTGAATATGGCACCGCTGTTGGCCTTCGCGCCGCCCGCAAGCACCTCGACTGGTATGCGGAAGCGGCGGGTCTTTCCTTCGACAAAGCCACTCGCACCGCGCTGCTTAACTGTGAGTCGCCGCCTGAGGTGCTCAGCATGATCTCTCGCCTTTATGCCGCCGACTGGAGGGTTGCCGCTTGAACGCGACGCTTGATGAGTTCCCGTCCACCGCCGTGCTGCAGGCGTTGCCACAGCCCATCATCGTCTGCGCGGAAGACCGCCAGATCACCTTCGTCAATTACGCCGCCGAGGCGTTTTTCGGCGCTTCGCTCAGCGTTCTCAGCCGCCAAAAGCTTGATGATCTCATTGCCTTCGGCTCGCCCATTATCGGGCTCGTTGATACCGTTGCTACCCGGCGGGCACCGATGACGGAATATCGCGTGCGGGTGGGTTCATCGCGCTTCGGTGACGAGCGCATTGCCGACGTGTTTGCCAGCCCGATTTCCGACACCGATGGCCGCATCGCGATCCTCATCCAGGAGCGCACCATGGCCGACAAGATCGACCGGCAGATGGTTTCGCGCGGTGCCGCCCGTTCGGTCACCGGCCTGGCCTCCATGCTCGCCCATGAGATCAAGAACCCGCTTTCAGGGATCCGAGGTGCCGCGCAGCTTCTGGAACAATCCGTTGCCAGCGAGGAAATTCCGCTCGCCCGACTCATCCGTGAGGAAACCGACCGCATCGTCAACCTGATCGACCGCGTCGAGGTCTTTGGCGACGAGCGGCCGATGGAACGAGACGCTATCAACATTCACGTCATCCTTGATCGGGTGAAGCTGCTCGCGCGCAATGGTGTTGCCCGCGGCATTGCCTTTTCTGAGGAATACGATCCGTCCCTGCCTCCAGTGCTCGGCAATCGCGACCAGCTGATCCAGGTGTTCATCAACCTGGTCAAGAATGCCTCCGAGGCACTGGAGCGCACGCAAAAACCCGAGATAAGGCTCACAACGGCGTTTCGCCCCGGCATTCGCATCAGCGTCACCGGCGTTTCCGAACGTATCTCGCTGCCACTCGAGATCGTGATCGAAGACAATGGCCCGGGAGTCCCTCCCGATATTCTGCCGTTCCTGTTTGATCCATTCGTGACCACCAAGACCAATGGCTCGGGCCTTGGCCTTGCCCTTGTTGCCAAGATCGTCGGTGATCATGGTGGTGTCATCGATTGCGAGAGCCGCCCCGGCCGCACGCGCTTCCGCATTCTCCTTCCGGTCGCCAGTGGCGTTTCTCAAGCGCCATCCGAAGAGGTTTCGGCTCCATGAGTCACGTTGTTCTGCTTGCCGATGATGATGCCGCCATTCGCATGGTGCTCAACCAGGCCTTGACCCGTGCGGGCTACGAGGTTCGTCCCACGGGCAATATATCCACCATGTGGAACTGGGTCAGCCGCGGGGAAGGGGACATCCTCATCACTGATGTGGCCATGCCCGACGGCAATGCCTTTGAGGTCATGCCCAAGATCAAGAAGATCCGGCCGGACCTGCCCATGATCGTGATGTCGGCCCAGAACACCTTCATGACGGCAATTCGCGCCTCCGAGGTTGGTGCCTACGAATACCTACCCAAGCCGTTCGACATCACCGAAGTCCTGTCGGTTGTCGCACGCGGACTGGCCGATGCCAAAAAGCCCACACCCGCCGAACGCAAGGCGGAAGATCCAGGCGAAACCATGCCGCTGGTGGGCCGCTCCACCGCGATGCAGGACATCTATCGCGCTCTTGCCCGGCTGATGCAGACTGACCTTACCGTCATGATCAACGGCGAAAGCGGCACCGGCAAGGAACTGGTGGCGCGCGCGCTCCACGACTTCGGCAAGCGCCGCAATGGCCCGTTTGTAGCCATCAACATGGCCGCCATTCCCCGCGACCTGATTGAGGCCGAATTGTTCGGCCATGAAAAAGGGGCGTTCACCGGTGCCAATGCGCGCTCTTCTGGCCGCTTCGAGCAGGCCGAAGGGGGCACGCTCTTTCTCGATGAAATCGGCGACATGCCGATGGACGCGCAAACCCGGCTTCTGCGCGTGCTGCAGGAGGGAGAGTACACGATGGTCGGTGGTCGCAGCGCCATCAAGACCAATGTGCGCATCGTCGCCGCCACTCACCGCGACCTCAGCCAGATGATCCGGCAAGGACTGTTCCGCGAGGATTTGTTTTATCGCCTCAATGTCGTGCCGCTTCGGCTGCCGCCGCTGCGCGAGCGGGTGGAGGATGTCGGTGACCTCGCAGCCCACTTCCTGCGCTCGGCCCAACGGGAAGGCGAGCCGCCCAAGACCATCACGCCCGAAGCCATTCGGCTCATGCAGAACTATGCCTGGCCCGGCAATGTGCGCGAGCTGGAAAACCTGGTTCGCCGGCTTTCCGCCCTTTATGTCGACGAGAATATTTCCGCCGAGATCGTCCAGAACGAACTGAACATCATTGATCGCTCCCCCTCGTCAGCCCCCAGCGGTCCTGTCGACGTCTCCATGGCGGTGGAAACCCATGTGGGGCAACTGCTGCGCGAGTACGAGCCCAATCTGCCTCCGGCCGGGCTCTATCAGCGGGTGATCGACAAGGTGGAAGCCCCGCTAATCGCCATGGCGCTCAACGCCTGCGGCGGCAATCAGATCAAGGCCGCGGACCTGCTGGGCCTGAACCGCAACACGCTACGCAAGAAGATCCGCACTCACAGCATCGAAATTGTAAAACACAGCCGACGCAACGGCTGATCCGGGTCGATTAGAGACCAAAACCGCTCCACGCAGCGGAAGCACGGCCGCGCCGCGGCGCGGGTGTCACATTTCGGCAACAATTATCTTGAAGGAAGGAGCGAATTGGGTCAGGCTCCGCCTCCCCACGGCAGCAACGGGCCCGGACCACGATTTGACCGAAGCGACAAGCAGGATCATCCGATACAAGGCGGGGCGGCCAGCGAAGGCTGCAGCAAAGTCGCGCTCGCTGTTTGCCGCCGCTGGCAATGGACCGCTCCGCGTTCTGGGCTTTGTGGTCGTAGTGGCATCGGTGCTGATGTCCTCGCTGTCCTTCCTGATTCTGTCTGGCATCACGCGGATCGAGCCATCCCCGGAGGTGTGGACCGCAATCTGGATCGTCACTGGCATCCTCGTGCTGCTGGTGATTGCGCTGGTGGTGACCGAGGCGACCTTGCTGGTGCAGGCGCGCCTGCGCCGTCAGGCAGGCGCCGGCATGCAGATCCAGATGGTTGGCATGTTCGCCTTTGTGGCAGCGGTTCCCGCAGTGATCGTTGCCGTCGTGGCTTCGCTGGCGCTCAACCAGGGGCTCGACCAGTGGTTCTCCGAGCGAACCCGGGCCATGGTAGAAAGCTCGCGGCTCGTAGCCCGCTCCTACATGCTCGAGCATGCTCAGGTGCTGCGGGACGACATCATTTGGGTGGCGGCTGAACTCGAGCAGGCCCATGGCACGTTCGAGGAGGACGAAGACCGCTTCCGACGCATCCTGACTGCCTTAGCCATTACCCGCTCGCTCCCTTTCACCTCCCTGATCACCGGCGACGGTGAAACGCTGATGCGCGCCCAGATTGCGGTCCAAGGCGCTTATCCCAAGCTGCCCGAGGGAATCACCCAAGGCGTGGGGGAGGGGGCTCCGACTTCAATTGCCCCGGGCAAGACCAATCTGGTCGGCTCCATCGTCAAGCTGCGCGGTTACGACGATACTTTCCTGTTCGTCGCCCGGCCGGTTGACGCCGAGGTGCTCGAATATATGCGGCTCACCGACGAGAACATCACCGAGTACCGGGAATACGCCTCCAACCGGCTGGTGCTGCAGATCACCTTTACCATCATGTATATCGGTCTTGCGGTGGTGCTGCTCCTCGCCGCCCTCTGGACCGGCATTGCGCTCGCCAACCGGTTCGTCGACCCAATCCGTAACCTGATGATCGCCTCCTCCCGCGTCAGCCGCGGCGAGTTGGACGTTCAGGTGCCCGTGCAGGAGGGCAGGGGCGATCTGCGTGATCTCTCCACTGGCTTTAACCGCATGACCCAGCAGCTGCGCTCTCAGCGCGAAGCGCTGCTGACGGCCAACGAGATGAACGAGAAGCGTCGGCAGTTCACGGAAGCAGTGGTGGAGGGCGTCTCCGCCGGCATCATCGGCCTCGACTCATTTGGCGCGGTAACTCTCGTGAACGCCCGCGCCTGCGAGATGCTCGACACCGATGAAATCAGCCTGATGGGCAAGCGCATCGAGGATGTGATGAGCCAGCTCGCACCCATCCTGGAGCGAGCCCGTTCGGCGCGTCGCGGCCAGGTTCGTGATCAAATTCAGCTCGGCAACGAAACGGACCGGCGCACCTATCAGGTCCAGCTCACCCGCGAAGGCTCCATCGCCGAATCCAAGGGCTATGTGCTGACCTTTGACGATATCACCGATCTCGAATCGGCTCAGCGCACCAGCGCCTGGGCCGATGTGGCGCGCCGCGTTGCCCACGAGATCAAGAACCCCCTGACCCCCATTCAGCTTTCCGCCGAGCGCCTGCGCCGCCGCTATGGCGCCAAGCTCGAAGATGATCGCGATGTGTTCGACAAGTGCATCAACACCATCGTGCGGCAGGTTGGCGATATCGGTCGGATGGTCGACGAGTTCTCGGCCTTCGCGCGCATGCCAGAAGCGGCGCCCGAACCGGCCGATCTGTCAGATACCGTGCGCCAGGCCGTGTTCCTGGAAAGCGTCCGCTTGCCCGATCTCAACATCATCACGCATCTGCCCGAAAAGGCCATCATTGCCTTCTTTGACAGTCGCCTGATCTCCCAAACGCTCACCAACCTCATCAAGAACGCGGTGGAAGCTTTCGAGTCGGTGCCGACTGGTCCCGATTGGGAGCCCACCATCACGGTCGCGGCGCAACTTGAAGGCAATTTCGCCCGGGTCACCGTTTCTGACAACGGCAAGGGCTGGCCTAAGGACAACCGGCAGCGGCTCCTCGAGCCCTATATGACAACGCGCGAAAAGGGCACGGGGCTGGGCCTCGCCATCGTTGCCAAGATTGTCGAACAGCATGGCGGTATCGTCGAGCTGGTCGACGCCGAACCAGATCCCAGCGGCCGGGTAGGGGCTTGCGTGACCTTCACGCTGCCCCTCCGCTCGCCCCACAGCTTTTCGGATAACGCCGGTTCCTCGCGGCAGGAACAATGGCCATCCCAACAGGAGGAACCGCTCATGCAAGCGGCTGTTCACACCTAATGGCACTCGACATTCTGATCATCGACGACGAAGACGACATCCGCGAACTCATTGCGGGCATCCTTGAGGACGAGGGCTTTGAAGCTCGCCAGGCTCATGACGCCGATAGCGGTCTCAACGAGATCGCCCGCCGGCGGCCCAGCCTCGTTTTCCTCGACATCTGGATGCAGGGCTCGCGGCTCGACGGCTTGCAATTGCTCGATGTCTTCCAGTCCCAGCACCCCGAAATGCCGGTGGTGATGATTTCGGGCCACGGCAATGTCGAAACCGCCGTTTCGGCCATTCGCCGCGGCGCCTATGACTATATCGAAAAGCCGTTCAAGATCGACCGGCTGCTCCATATCACCCAGCGAGCGATGGAAGCGACGCGCCTGCGCAACGAGGTTGCCGAGCTCAAGGAGCGATCGGCCACCAAGAGCGAAATGGTGGGCAGCTCCCCCGCGCTCCAGCAGGTCCGCGGCCTGATCGAGAAATCGGCGCCGACTAATTCGCGCATCTTCATTTCCGGCCCCTCAGGCGTTGGCAAGGGGCTCGTCGCGCGCCTGCTGCATCAACGCAGCCCCCGCGCCGATTCGCCGTTTGTCGAGATCAACGCCTCGCTCTACGCCCCGGAAGAAGTGCCGGTGGTGCTGTTCGGGCGCGAAACCCGCGACAAGTCCGGCGTGCTCAAGGTTGAGGTCGGAGCGCTCGAGAAAGCTCATGGCGGCACGCTGTACCTCTCTGAGGTCACCACGCTGCCGCAAGCCACCCAGGCAGCCTTGCTCCGTACGCTGGTCGAGAACCGCTTTAATCGTGTCGGCGGAACCCAGGCGGTGCCGATCGATGTTCGCATCATCGCCTCGAGCTCGCAGAACGTTGCCGCGCAGATCGAGTCGGGAGAATTCCGCAGCGACCTGTTCCATCGGCTTTCCATCGTGCCCCTGCCAATCACGCCCCTTAAGGAGCGGCGCGAAGACGTGCCGCCGCTGGTCAACGTGTTCATTGAGCAGGTCTGCCGCATGCACAATCTTCAGCGCCTGGCCGTCGGCGACGACGCCATGGCGGTGCTCCAGGCACAGGAATGGCCCGGCAATGCCCGCCAGTTGCGCAACTCGATCGAACGGCTCCTGATTCTGATGAAGGACCAGCAGCCCGAAGACGGCACAATCAGCGCAGCCATGCTGCCGTCTGATATCGGCGAGGTGCTGCCAACCGTAGGGGACACCGACTCGTCGGCCCATCTGATGAGCCTGCCGCTGCGCGATGCGCGCGAAGTGTTCGAGCGGCAGTATCTGCTGGCGCAAATCGAGCGTTTCGGCGGGAACATCTCCAAGACTGCGGAGTTCGTCGGTATGGAGCGCAGTGCTTTGCATCGCAAGATCAAGTCGCTGGGACTCTAAGACCGAGGAAAACGAAGCCGAGCCATGCAGCCGCCGCGGGTAGGCAGCAAAAAGCAGGCGTGCCATAGTGCCAGACCAAAAGACTACCCCATAAACCGGAACAACGCGGTGCTTCCGGGGACCAGACAGACGCTCAATCAGAGGCGTCGCGCAACAAGACTGCCGCATAAAAGAGGCCTGAATGCCCAGTGAAAAGCAGCAGAATCTGCAAGATTCCTTCCTCAATCACGTGCGCAAGCAGAAGGTACCGGTCACCATATTCCTGGTGAACGGCGTCAAACTGCAGGGAGTGATCACCTGGTTTGACAATTTTTGCTTGCTGCTGCGGCGCGATGCGCAGTCGCAGCTCGTTTACAAGCACGCGATATCGACGATTATGCCCGGAGCCCCAATCCAGCTTTTCGATCCGGAGCAGAACCAAGACAGCGACTAATCCATGACCGATCACGACGAGCTAGACGACGACCTGCCAGGCGGACCCCAGGCCTTTATCGACCGGCGCGAGGTACCCACGCGCGCCGGCCTGATTTGCCCCGATGTGCGCGGCAGTTCCTCCGCCCATACCATCGAATCGCGCAAGTCCGAGTTCGAGGGGCTCGCTGGAGCGATTCGGCTCGACATCGTGTTCTCCGAAGTGCTCAAGGTTCGCGAGATCAAGCCGGCCACTTTTCTTGGCGGCGGTCACGTGGAAACGTTGGCGCAGCGCGTCAAGAACGACGATATCGACTTGTTGCTGGTGGATGCGGCGCTGACGCCAATCCAGCAGCGCAATCTCGAAAAAGAAACCGGCGCCAAGGTGCTCGACCGCACCGCGCTGATTCTGGAAATTTTCGGCGAGCGCGCGGCAACCCGCGAAGGCGTGCTGCAGGTGGAACTGGCCCACCTCAACTACCAGAAGAGCCGTCTGGTGCGCTCCTGGACCCACCTTGAGCGTCAGCGCGGCAGCGGCGGCCTGGGCTTCATGGGCGGCCCGGGCGAAACTCAGATCGAAAGCGATCGGCGGCAGCTGACCGACCGCATCGTGCTGCTCGAGGATAGGCTGGAAAAGGTCAAGAAGACGCGCGCCCAGCAGCGGCGGCAGCGCGACGACACCCCGTTCCCCATCGTGGCGCTGGTGGGTTATACCAATGCCGGTAAGTCGAGCCTGTTCAATGCTCTGACCGGGGCAGGGGTGTTTGCCGAGAACCTCCTCTTTGCTACCCTCGACACCACTGTGCGCAAGCTGCAGCTGCCGCATGGGCGCGAGGTGATGATCAGCGATACTGTGGGCTTCGTTGCCGATCTACCCACCGACCTCGTTGCTGCTTTCCGCGCCACCCTTGAAGAAGTGGTGGATGCCGACGTCATTCTCCACGTGCGCGACATCGCCAATAATGACCATCTGGCGCAGGCGCTCGATGTGCTCAAGGTCCTGGGTGACTTGGGCGTTTCGCCCGAAACCACGCCCGTCATCGAAGTGTGGAACAAGATCGATCTGCTGGCACCCGTCGCTGACGGCGATGATCCGCTGCTCGCCTCGGTCAGCCCGGCCGGCAAGGTCGCGGCAGTGGTACAGGTTTCCGCCAAAACCGGGCAGGGACTCGACGAGCTAAAGCTCGCGGTCGAGACGGCGCTCGCCGACAAGAGCCGCACCTATCATGTGCATGTGCCCCACAGCGCCGGCAGCGATATCGGCTGGCTGCATGCCCATTCCGAGATCATCTCGCGCGACGAACCCAATGAGCAAGGCTCGGGCTATGTGGTGCGCGTCGAACCGCGCCAGAAGGCGGCCTTCCTCGAGCGCTTCAATGGCCGGATCGGAAGCGTCGAAGCCTAGGCTTTGTCCGCCGCACGGATCTCATTCCAGTAGCTGTCGAGGCGATCAAGCCCGGCGTCCTCGACAGCAACGCCGTCCTCGCGGCACCGCGCCTCCACATAGTGAAAGCGCCGGCTAAACTTGCTGTTGGCATCCCTTAGCGCGGCTTCTGGATCAACGCCGGCTTGACGGGCCAGATTGGCGGCGGCGAACAGCAGGTCGCCGATTTCCTCCTGCACCGCGGCTTGGTCCTGCATTTCACGCGCGCTGTCGACTTCAGCCAGCTCTTCCAGCAGCTTCTCCTTGACCGCTGCATAGTGGGGCCAGTCAAAGCCAACCTGAGCCGCACGCTTGGTCAGCTTCTCGGCCCGGGCAAGCGCTGGCAGCGTCGAGGGGACATCATCGAGCACTGAAGGCGTCTGCTCGCCCTTGCGAGCCGCCTTGGCGGCGCGTTCCTCGACCTTGATGGCTTCCCAGCGGCTTTGGGCCGCTTCCGCATCATTGGCATCGAGATCCCCAAACACATGCGGATGCCGGCGGATCAGCTTGCTGGTGATGGCATAGATCACATCGCCAATATCGAAGTGCCCAGCTTCCTTGGCCAGCTGCGCCTGGTAGATCGGCTGCAGCAGCAGATCACCCAGTTCTTCGCGCAGATCAGCAAAGTCCTCGCGCTCAACAGCGTCGGCGACCTCATAGGCTTCCTCGATCGTGTAGTGCCGGATGGTGGCAAAGGTCTGCTCCAGGTCCCACGGGCAACCCGTCACCGGATCACGCAGCGCCGCCATGATCTCGATCAGCCGTGAAATTTCGCGCGAGGGTTGCATGGAGGAACCTTGATTGGAATCAGCGCCGACAGCTTAGCAATGCCTAGGGCTTGCCAGTAGCCCAGCACGGCAACAGCCAATTAGAGCGGGTGAGGCGGGTTCGCCAAGCCGTCAGCAGCCACGGTTTTCTGCACATCCGCAGTTCGCATAAGATATATTATGGAACTGCGATGTGTCTGAAGCGCAGCAAGATGCATGCGTTATAGACGGCCAGCAGTGTCGGCTGGCAGACGCCCGTCATCTCGCACTGCCTTCTGGCCCTAAGCCCTGCGCAACGCCTCCATAACAAAGCGCCCACCCAGCCCCAACGTGCCAGCACCTGGCCGGGTCCACTTCCTGGTGCCAGGCCAGGCTTCGTACGAGCTCCACGCCACCGTCCTTGAATGCCTGGACGAGACCGGGGTCTGGCGTGCCGGCCGCGCCTTCCGCGAAGATAAAGCTGACCGGGCTGATAATGCTTGCAGGATGCAACCCGCTTGCCTTTTCGACCCGTAGCGCCACACCTTGAGCAAACCTGGCGCCATTTGGCTTGGCCGGGCTTGCGACCCCGAGCGGGAATACCAGGCGTCCGCCCATCTTGAGGCGGTCGATCCATGGCTCGGCAGGCCGCTCCACCGCGAAGTTGACATAAACGCCTTCAACGTCCTCCCGAGGCCAATCGCCCCCATCACCGGTGATGACCTCGACATTGGGCCGATCAGCGAGGTGGCTGTGCGCTTGCTGGGCGAGGTTGTGATCAAATTCCACGGCAACAACGCGGCCCGTTGCTCCCACCAGTTCAGCAAGGATCGCGCTGTAATAGCCTGTTCCAGCACCGATATGGGCGACGGTGTCGCCAAGCTTGGGAGCCAAGGCGTCGAGCATGCTGGCATGCAAAGACGGGCTACCGTTATTGATGCCTCGCTCTTCGTCGAGGGCAATCAGCACATCCTGATACACATAGACCGGGTCGTTGGCTGGCAGGCGAACAAAGCCCTGAGCCCGTTTGACGATATACCAGGGGTCGCTCCCCAGAAAACGCTCTCGTGGCACAGCGGCAAAAGCCGCTTCGAGCCTCTCGTTGCGGGCGCCCAGAAGCGCTGTTACTTGCCGGGCGTAGCCACGCCGAACGATCTCCAGGTCAGTGGTGCTCAAAATCAGCCCCGCTCCGTTCCGCCTCCGTCTTTCCGAGACTAGAGCGACCGCGGGCAGATGACCAGAACGTACGCCGCAACATGTCTTATGTTGGCACGCCTTACTCCGCTGGTCGGAGCCCAATCAGGCTTTCCTGACGTGGGCTTGATCGGGCGGTAGCGAGCACCCTGCCCTTATGGCGGCACGCGCCCGGATAGGCAGGTCTGATGGACCTAGTGCCTGCTGCGCAGGTGCGAGGGCGACGGATTCCCCAATCTTGGTCTGGCACCTAATAGTTGAACGAAAATCGTCTGGACAGGCCAACGCCAACAACGAACTGGTTTTCGGTACCCAGTTGCACGACTGGAGAGTCGGCAGCATCGGCCACCAGCCTGCTATATTCGGCACTCGCATTGAAAAAAGTATCCGAAAACAATTCGTACCGCGCGGCCAACTTGACGCCAACCGCCGTTACACCCGCTCCAGGATCATACGCGTCCAAACGCCCGCCACTCGCTATGGCCTCTGGCGCCGTCACGCCGAAATAGGTGTCCACATAATCCTCGCCCGCCATGCTCGCGTATACGCCGCCCACAACCTCAAGCTGCGGTGTCAGGCGAGCCGTCGCGTCCAGTCCCACTTCCCCGACGAGCCCTTCCGCACCGCCAAAGGCGTAGCGTGCCTGCCCATATAGCTCTGTACTGAGCACGTCGCTGAAAATGAACTCGTAGCCAACTCGGCCGCCGACCTCGTAGGTCGTATCGACGTCGTCCAGTCCCAGGAGCTGCTCGTGGTCTGAACTGATCCGTTCCCCTTGCACTGCAAAGGATGGACCGAACCGCAAACCGCCGGCGGACTTTTCTCCGCCGATATCAATGAGCCCGGGAATATTGAGACGCTCAACGCGAATGATTGGGTTGACCGTCATGCCGTACTCGGTCGAGCCCGGATAGATTGGGGCAGTGCCGACACCCAGGCCGAACTCGAAAATCAGGTCAGGTTTGCTCGTTTCGATCGCCACGAGCTCGGTTGCGGCCGGACCGAAAGAATCGAAGTCGGCCGCCTGGGCGACTGTTGGCGATAGAACAAGGGCGCTCAGCAATGCCTTGCGCTTCAAGCGGCTTGTGAAGTCGTGTCGCACTTGTTCCACCTTGTCTAGGATCCTGCCTTCATCGCACCGGCGAATCAATGCCTTGCTTGAAGCTCGAGCACCATACTGCTCCTATCTTGCATCAACCTTTCACAAACGCGGTTTTTACCGACAATGCGCGACGTCCAGCAGTCCTGCGATGGCGATCGTGGTGCGATCTTCCAAATAAGGCCCGATGATCTGGATGCCGGTGGACCGGCCGTCGCGCATGCGCCCTATCGGCATCACCGTGGCCGGCAGCGCCGCGCCATTTCCCAGCGCCGTCCAGGCCACGCTGTCGCCCCGCTCCATGGCAACGCCATCCACCAACACGCTCGGCGCCGCGGCTTCCGCTTCCCCAAGCGCCGCCACAGACATGGGCGGGCAGATCAGCGCATCCCAATCGCGAAATACCTCCTGCCAGGCCCAGCGCAGCTTTACCCGCGCTTCATTGGCCTCGATCCATTCGGCATGGCTCGCCACCATGCCGCCGATGCGCCACGCCGCCATACTCCCAGGATCAAGCCCCCGGAGTTCTTCGCGTGCCGCCGCCAACTGTTCCGCCGTCTGCCCCAGCGCCACCGCGCCCCCAAGCAGCCGCAGATAAATCTGCGTCGCCTCCTCCACATCGGGCATCACGCCCTCGGCGCGCCGCACCTTCGCCCCTGCCCGCCCGAGCAGTTCCGCCGCCAGCGCCACCCCTGCCCGCACTTCGGGGTCGGTGGGCACCATCGGATGCTCCTCCAGCACCAGGACCCGCAACTCGCTTAGTTTCTCCACCCTTGGCGGCGGCAGCGTCAGCGTATATCCCACTGCCTCATCGGCATCGGGCCCCGCCATGACCGTGAGCCCCAACTCAAGATCCCGCGCGCTCCGCGCCAGTGGCCCCGGACAGGAAAGGTCGAACCGCGCCTTGCGCCCAGCCAGCGCATGCCCGCGCAAGGGGATCAGCCCCATGCTCGCCACATGGCCCCAGATGCCGCAAAACTGCGCCGGCCCGCGGATGGAGCCCCCCAGATCAGAGCCGATATCGAGCGGCACATAACCCGCCGACACCGCCGCCGCTGCCCCCGAAGACGAACCGCCCGGCGACAACCCTGCCCGCACCGGATTGCCCGTCCGGCCATAAACCGGGTTATCGGCATTCCAGCCATCCAAGCCCTGGGACACGTTGGTTTTTCCGAGGATCACCGCGCCGGCGGCGCGCAGCCGGGCCACCGCTACCGCGTCCTCGCGCGCCACCGCGCCGCGAAAAGCCTCCAGCCCCCAGCTGGTGGGCAGCCCCTCCACATCAAAGCTTTCCTTGATGGTGATCGGCACGCCCAGCAGCGGCAGCCGCTCGCCCGCTGCGAGGCACCGGTCGGCCTGCTCAGCCGCGGCCCGCGCCCGCTCGAAGTCGCGCACCACCACGGCATTGAGCACGCCATCGCCAGCCTTGATGGCGGCAATGCTCTGCTCCACCAACTCCACCGCCGATACCCGACCTGTGGCCAGCTCCGCGCTCAGCGCCGTGGCATCAGGCGCCATCAGCTAGCCGTCCCGAAAAAGCGCTTGGCGGCCGCCAGGCACGCCTCAAACACGCTGAGATTGCCAAAGGGCAGCACCGTGCCTGCCGGCGGCCGCGCCACTAGCCCGCCGCGCAAATGCATGCCCCCATCCAGCATCAGATTGTCGGACATGGCATGGTCTTCCACCATCTGCCCGTCCGGCCCGCGGGTCACGCCCTTGGCATCCGGCGCCACCTTGCCGCCGTAGAAATCTTCGGCGGCGCGCTGCCCATAAAACCTGCCATCATTGGTGTAGCCAAAGGCGGGCTTGCCTTGCGCGCACATGAAGCCGATTTCATAGGCCGTGCCCACATCGGCGCTGATGCCCCGGAACGGGGTCATGTTGGCGATAATGAAGTCGCTGCCGCTCATCACCGCTTCATTGCCCCGAGCGATGAACACACCGATCTCGAACTTGTCGCTGGGCCAGTCCCGCTCCTCGTTCCAGATTTGGGGCACAAAGCCATAGCTGCGGGTCAGCTCGCGTTTGGCCGCGGTGATTGCTGCCCCGTCCGGAAAAAACACCTCGGGGCCGGCCAGGTAAACCGTTTTCATGTCGCGCCCTCAGGACAACTCGCCCGCCGCAATGGCTGCCATGATGCGGTCGCGATAAGAGGTGTCGCCGGTTTCGATCCGGTTCTCGACGCGCGACGCTTCAGTCATGAAATGCTCGTAGCCGCGGCCCATTTCCCAGCCGCGCTTGGTATGCATGTCGATGGCGAAGTCGGGCACTTCGGGCGCCTTGTTGCGCACGACGTTTTCCAGCCGCGCGAAATTGACCATGTCGTCGGTGGTGCGGTCCTTGGGGCTTTCGGCGATCAGCCGGATGGCATGGGCGGCAAATAGAAACCTGTCGCCGATCGGACGCGGATAGCGCTGATGGGTGCGATAAAGCGTATCCACCAGCACCGGCAGGTTCAGATTGCCCGCCCCCACATCCTCCACTGCGATCACGCACAAGCGCGACCACAGCATTTCCTCCATCTCGGGGCTGGTCACATACATCTCATAGGCCAGCAGGAGTGCCGTCTCAGCCATGCCGCGCCGGAGGCATTTCTGCAGGCCCGAGATCACCTCATCGGCAGGGATGCCGTGCTGGGTCTTGACGTTCTGCCAGGGATCAGGAGGCAAGGTGACTTTGGACATCGGCAAACAACCTATTTCAGTTCGATTTCAACAAATTCGACGGGGCTGTCGGAAAGGTTGACCACGTTGTGCTCGGCCCCCAGCACTCGCCCATAGCTTTCCCCCACCTGGTAGGCGACCTCGCGCCGGCTGCCATCGAGTTCCACGATGGTCAGCGTTCCAGCCAGTGTGGGCACGACAACATAGTCATGGCCATGCTTGTGCCAGCCGGTCTCCGATCCCGGCGCAAAGTGGTAGCGGGTGGCCCTGACCCGCTCATTGTCCACCTGCACCGTGGCGATGGCGGGGATGAGATGTTCGAGATCTTCGTTCATTGCGCTCACTTCCATCTGTTGTTGACGCGCCGCTCTGCCCCAAGGGCCGCGGTAAAGCACAGCACCGAAATCACGGTGGCCACGACACTGGTGCCAAAGGCCCGCTCCGTCTGGAAATCACTGGCCGCCGAGCGGAACAGGTAGCCAAGCCCGCTCGAGCCCATCAGGAATTCGGCCACCATGGCCGACAGCACTGAGGGCGGCGCGGCCAGGCGCAGCGCGATCATCCAGTTGGGCACGGCCGAAGGCAGCACCAGGTGGAAAAACCGCGTCAGACGCGAAGCCCCGAGGACCTTGAACAGATCATCGCTCCCGGGCGGCAGTGCCTTGAGCCCGGCCGAGGTGAACACAAAGGCCGGGAAAAACGAGATGATCACCACAATGGCGAGCACGGTTTTGAGGTCATAGCCGAGGAGGCGCGCCAGCACCGGGATCAGCGCCACTACGGGCACCGAAGAAAAGATCAGCCCCAATGGCACGAGGATCCCGTTCAGCAGCCGCGAGGTCCAGGCCAGCACCGCAACAATCGTGCCCAGGAACATGCCCAGCACCAGCCCCAGGGCGGCAAGTATCAGGGTTTGCCCGCCATTGGTGATGTACACCATCGGATTGGTGACCAGATCTGTCAGCACATTGATGGGCTGGGGCATGACAATGGCGTTGACGCCCGAGATCGACACCCAGGCCTGCCAAGCCAACAACACCGCCAGGACGCCCCAGTAGCGCGAGAGGCCGATACGCAGGGTAGAGCCAAAGCTTCGTTTCGCTGATGTGCTCATGCGTATCGCCCATAAACAAAGCGCTCGAGCAGGCTCATCGCTCCAAAAGCCAGAAGCGAAGCCGCCGAGGCAATAAATACCGCGCTCCACAGGAGCGGGATCTGGAAGTTCTGCATCGCGCTGACCATGAGCAGCCCCAGCCCGCGCGAGGAGCCAAACCATTCGCCGAGGATCGCGCCGATGAAAGCGGCAGGAATGGCAAATTTCAGCCCACTCACCATAGCCGGTAGTGCGGCAGGCAAATCGAGGCGCAATAGGCGCGTCAATGGCGAGGAGCCCAGCACCTGGAAGAGGTCCCGGTGCGTCACCGTGGAATTGGCCAGTCCCGATGTGGTCGCGACATAAAGCACAAAGAACACATTGAGCGTTGCGATCGCCATCCCGGTCAGTTCCCGGTCGAGCAGCACGATAAACAAGGGCGCCAGCGCAATGGCGGGAATGGCGTGGATCACCCCGGCGAGCCGGTCGAGACCCGGCCGCAACACCGGCACCACATGCACGAGCCCTGCGGTCAGAACGCCGATCAGCGTCCCTAGCGCATAGCCCGCCGCCACCATGGAAAAGCTCGCCGCCATGGCGCGCAAAAACAGCGCTTGGCGCGAGGGATCAAACATGAACACGAGGACCGTACTCAGCGGCGGCCAAGTCAGCCCTGCCAACCGGTTAACCCCGATTACTTCCCAGAGGCTCAGGAACAGCAGGATGCCGACGGCGCCCAGCACGATCGACTGCAGCTTTTCCATCGAGATGCGCATCAGTGCAGCCCCTCGGGTTCCAGCGCCAGTGTCAGCTCGTCGGCGAGGTGATGGAACTCGGCCGTGCGCTGCACATCGGGGCTGCGCGGCCGGGCAAATGGCACGTCGATGGATTTGATCACCCGTCCCGGCCGGCCGCTCATCACGATCACCCGGTCAGCCAGAAACAGCGCTTCTTCCACCGAATGGGTTACCAGCAGCGTCGTGATCTTGCTTTCGCTCCAGATGCGCTGCAGTTCCACATTCATGTGCCGGCGCGTCACCGCGTCGAGTGCACCGAAGGGCTCGTCGAGCAGCAGCACATCGGGCCGGAGCACCAGCGCCCGGGCAATGGAAACGCGCTGCCGCATGCCGCCGGACAACTGCTTGGGCCGCGCCTTCTCGAACCCCGTCAGCCCCACTAACGCCAGCAGTTCGGCCACGCGCGCCTCATCCACCTGCCGCCCGGCCACTTTGAACGGCAGCGCGATATTGTCGTGAATGGTGAGCCAGGGCAAAAGCGCATGATCCTGGAATGCCACGCCTAAGCGGTGCGCGCGCGACAACTCCAGCGGATCGCGCCCTTCAACCGTCACCCGCCCATGGGTGGCATTGTCCAGCGCCGCCACCAGCCGCAACACCGTGCTCTTGCCGCAGCCCGAAGGGCCAAGGAGCGCGACGAACTCGCCCTTGCCGATCTTGAGATCGACCTCCTCGATAGCGACCAGTTCCTTGCCGTCGTCGAGCTTGAAACTCTTGCGCACGCGGTCGACATTGATCGACCAGTCCTGTGACACCGTTGGGCTGCTCATCACGCCACCAGCCGCTCGAACCGTTCCGAAATCACTGGCAGGCGCTCCTTGAGCTTGGCGCGGATCGCTTCCTGGTCGATCCCCAGCATGGCGCGGTCCTGCATCACCACCTTGCCATCCACAACAACCGTTTCCACGTCCCGGCCGACCAGGATCGAAGCCGCAACAAACAGCGGGTCATAGATCGGCGCATGATCCATATGCGAGGTGTCGCAAAGCAGGAGGTCGGCCTTTTTGCCCACTTCGAGGCTCCCCACCTCATCGAAGATCCCCAGCGCCCGCGCCCCGCCATGCGTCGCGATCCGCAGCAGTTCTTCGGAGGAAATCGGCTCGCGCTGGTGGAACACGGCTGAATTGACCGCCTGCTGACCCACGCGCGCCACATGCGCCACCTGGAACAGATCGAGCGTCCCCGCCGAACCCGGCCCGTCCGTGCCCAGCCCGATGGCGATGCCGCGCTTCCACATTTCGATCAGCCGGGGATGGCCGATGGAATAATTGTTGAAGCCGCAATGACAGGCCGAGAGCTGGTACTTTTCGTAAAGATCAACTTCCTTGGGCGAGAGCAGCACCGAATGGGCGCAATGCAGGTTGTGGTCCAGCACCTGCATGGTCTCGAGCCACTCGGTCGGCCGCAGCCCGAATTTTTCGAGCGTATAGTCGATCTCATAGCTGCCCTCACACAAATGGGTATGGATCTTCACCGCCAGGTCCCGCGAAGCCTGCGAGATATCGCGGATCAACTCGGGCGAGCACACGATCACCTGCCGCAGGCTCAGCCAGGCCTTCACCCGCTCATTGCTCTGCCAGCGCTCCACCAGCGCCACATTGCGCTCCAGCGCCTGGTCATGCGTCATCAACATATTGGCCGGCACTTCCGCGCCGATGTTTTCACTTTGGTTCACCGTCGACAGCGACACGAAACCCCGGATGCCCACATCCATGGCCGCCCGTCCCATCTCGTCGGGATGCGGTCCGCCCGCTTCCGCGAAACAGGTCGTGCCGACCTGGATCATGTTGGTGTAGGCGACGAGCCCCGACAAATACACATCCTCGGGCTCGAGGCAGCTCTCGAACGGGATCAGGTAGTTCTTCCACACCGGCAGCTTGAGTGGACGCTTCCTGGCAATCGCCTGCAGCTTTCCTCGCAGCAATTGCTGCCCGGTATGGAAATGCGCATCGATCAGCCCGGGCATGGCGATCCGCCCTCGTGCATCGATGGTGGTGCGCCCCCGATAGGCTCGCCCCCCTTCCCCCTCACCCAAAAAGACGATCCGCCCCCCATCCACCGCGATCGTGCCATCGCTGATCACCCGATTTTCGGCATCGAGGGTCACGATCTCGGCGCCGGTCACCACCACATCCACCAGCTGCGGCTCGCCCTTGGTGGTGAAGTTGTCTGGGGTCATGGGGTGATCTCCTTGGGATAAACAGGTCAGAGCGAAGCCAGCGCTTCCTGGGCGAGGCTGGTGTCGACGATATCGTCAATGGGGGGGAGTTCGGTGCGCCCGGTTGCGCGTGCCGCGTCATACATCGGGCCCGCCATCTTGGCCTTGTCGAGCCCGTAGACCGGATAAGCCGGATCGCCGCCCGGTCGCATAAAGGGAAGCTGCAGCTCGTTCTGTCGGGTCTGCTGGGCCAATTCGAGCCCGAAATCGGCGCCGTATTTCTCCACCGCCAGCTTGGGCGCCAGCGTCAGATCCGCCTCATTGACCTGGAACGCCTGCATCAATGCAGCGAGATAGGCCACGATCGCCGGCCGGTTGGCCTCGAGAAACGCCCGCGACACAAAGCCCAGCCCCGCATAGGAGGGAAAGCCCAGTTGATCAAAGGAGCGGAAAAAGAAGTCCTTCTCTGGCACCAGGCCCATGTTTTCGAGCGTAATGGTCTGGTTCACCGCAAAGGCGGTGTAACCCTCGCCATCCCCTGCCACCAGCGGCTCGGGCGAAAACCCGGCGGGCACCATGGTCCAGCTCTCCGGGTCGAGCCCCGCCAAGCCCAACGTCGCCTGGATGGCGGTTTCTTCCGCCGGGCCCTGCGCCAAGATCCGCGAACCCACAATGTCTTGGGCCGTTAAAATCGGCTTGGCCGCCAGCGAAATGATCCCCAAGGGCGAAGTCTGCTGGCGCGCTGTGATCAGCACGAAATCATTGCCGCGCCCCACCGCATCCAGAAATGGCAGCCAGCTGGTGTAACCGATCTCGGCATTGCCCGCCGCAATCAGGGTCAACGGATCGGGTGCATTGGGCCCGCCCGGGCTCACCGTCACATCCAGCCCCGCCTGGCTGAACAACCCATTTTCCAGCGCAATCCAGTGGTCGCCATATTCCACATTGGCGATCCAGCCGAGTTGCACGCGCAACGGCGTGCTCGCCTGCGCCATGGCAAAGCGCGGCAACAAGGCCGAGGCCAACAGACCCCCGGCAGCGGATGCAAGCAGTTGGCGTCTCAGCATATCGGCACACTCCAAAGGGCTGCGCATGGGCGCGTTGAACCAGCCACCCCGCCACGGCGCGGGATGGAACCAAGAGATGGGGAGGCTCTCAGAAACTCAGAGCGTGGCGTGCGCTTCTTCGAGCACGCTCATATCCACCAGCTCGGCAAGGGGCGGCACTTTGCGGCCCGCCGCCACTGCTGCATCCGTCATCGCCCCCTCGATCACCGCGGGGTCGAACCAGAACAGCTTGCCCTCGCCGTCCGGCTTGATCAGCGGGATCTGCAGCTCCATCTGGCGCTGCTGCTGGGCGAGGTCGAGCCCCAGATCGGCGCCATATTTGTCCACTACGATCTCTGGCGCATATTGGGGATTGGCAAAGGCATAATCCCAGCCGCGGATCAGCGCCCTGATATAGCCCACCATCGCCGGCCGGTTCTCGGCCAGAAACGACTTCTTGGTCACCATCAGCGCCTGCTTGACCTGGTAGCCAAGGTCATCCATCAGCGTCACGAAAAAATCGGTGCCCTGCACCAGGCCCAGATTTTCCAGCGTGATCGGCTGATTGGTCGCAAAGGCGAAATACACATCGCCATCGCCCGACAGGAGCGGCTCGGGCGAAAACCCGGTCGGCATGATCTCATAGTCCAGCGGCAGTCCGGCATTGCCCAGAATGGCGTCGATGATCAGCTTGTCTGTGGGGTTCTGCGCGAGGATCCGCGCCCCCACCAGATCCTTGGCCTCGCGCACGGGCTTGGCTGCCAGCGATATCAGGGCCGCGGGGCTCTTTTGCCACATGGCGCCGAGCACCACGAAGTCATTGCCCTTTTCGATAGCATCGAGCACCGGCAGCCAGTTGGCATTGCTGATCTGGGCGCTGTCAGCTGCGAGCGAGACCAGCACATCGGGGGCGTTGGGGCCGCCAGCCAGGAAGTCCGCCTCGATCCCTTCCTCGGCGAAATAGCCCTGCTCAAGCGCCGTCCAGAAGCCGGCATATTCCACATTGGAGATCCAGCCGAAGGCTTGGGTGATTGCGGTCTTACCCGTTCCCTGCGCCCAGGCCCCTCGCGGCAGCAGGCTCAATCCCAGACCGGCAATCCCGGCCAGCAACACCTGCCGCCGACTCGGTTGTAAATAGCGCGAAAACCCCATCGGCACGGCTCCTTGCTGCTGTCCACACATGCGAAGCTTGGCGTTTACGGCCGCAAAAGCGCTGGCTGTAATCCGTTGTTACAGCTACGCTAGCATATGTAATTTTGATTACAATAGCATTCGGAGGCAAAAATTGAACCTGCCTAAAACTTCATCATTTGGCTATTTGCCTGCCGATTCCGAAGTCGCCCAGCGCATCGCCAGGGCTTATCCAGGTTTGTCGCCAGCCTTGCGTTCCTTCGCCGATTTCGTGCTGTCCGAGCCTATGCAGGTGGCGCAGATGAGCATCAACGACACGGTCACCGCCTCGGGCGTTTCCGTCGCTACCGCCAACCGGTTTGCCCGTTCCTTGGGCTTTGAGGGCTATGCGCAGTTTCGCGCCGAAGTGGTGCAGGGTTTTGAATCGGTGTTTGCCCCAGTGGAGCGCCTGCGCACCAAGCTCTCGGAAAAGTCGAGTCTGCGCGATGTGATCGCTGCCTCCATCGAGCAGGACATCGACAACCTCACCCAGACGATGCGCAATCTCGATACTGCCAGCGCCGAGCAGGCCGTGGAGATGATCCTCGGGGCCGAGAACATTTTCATCCTCGCCTTCGACAATGCCGCCGCCCTCGGCAATGTCTTTGCCCATCGCCTGGAACTCGCCGACCGGCCGGTGCGCATGATCGATAATGGCGGGGGCACGCTTTCGGCGGCCCGCAATCTTTCGCGTTTCACCAAAAAGGACCTCGTGGTCTCGATCGCCTTCCCGCGCTATATGCGCGACACCGTGGAAATCACCCGCACCGTGCAGCGCCGCGGCATCCCCATTCTCGCCATCACCGATCAGCAGACTTCGCCCCTGGCGAGCCTTGGCACGCTGACGCTTTATGTGCGCGCCACCCGCTCCTTCAGCTCCACTTCCGATACCGCGATCCTGGCCCTGCTCGAAGCCGTCGCAGCCGGGGTCGCCTCCCGTTCCCCCGGCGCCACGCAAGCCGCCGAAAAATTCGCCGACTTCGCCTATCCCTGGCTCATCGCCCCCGAACGCAGCCGCTAGGCCCCGGCGACCATCGTTTCCAAGAACAGCGCCTCGAAGCGCTCGCTGTCCACCGCCACGGCCACTCCGGCACTGGGCACCGTCGTGCCGGTGCGGCGGCGATCGGGAATAACTTGGCCGCGTGTCAGCTCCCCGACGCATTCCACATCGATCTGCATCGGCTCGATGGTCACCACCGATGGGTCCTGCGCCACCGCCACTGCCAGCGGGTCATGCAGCGCGCAATAAGTTATGTCCGGATACTGCGCCTGATAAGCTGCGAGATAGAACCGCGCCGCCTGCATGGTGATCCCGGCCGCCTTGCCGCCGCGCGCGGCGATTTCGTCCATCATCGGTGCCGTCAGCTTGGTTTTCATGGTCACATCCATGCCCACCAATGTGATCGGCGCGCCCGATTGCAACACGATCCGCGCTGCTTCCGGATCATTGAAAAAATTGGCGTCGGCCACCGGCGAGGCGATGCCGGGCACGCCCGGATGCCAGATCGTGCCGCCCATCAGCACCAGACCTTTGAGCTTTTCGGCAATGTCAGGCGCCTTCATCAAGGCCTGCGCCACATTGGTCATCGGCCCCACCGGCACCAGCGTCAACTCGCCCGGATTGGCCCGTACCAGCTCAATGATCAGGTCTGGCCCCCAGATCGGCCGCGCTTGGCTTGTGGGCAGCGGCAGTTCCACTTCGCCCAACCCATTGGAGCCATGGATGCGGCTGCCGCGCTTGTGAAACGGCCGCGTCAGCGCCCGCGAACACCCCGCCGCCACCGGAATATCGGTCCGTCCCGCCGCTTCCAGCAGCTGCAGCGTGTTGCGCGTGGCGGAAGCCACATCGATATTGCCGTAGGTTGTGGTCAGCGCTTCCAGCTGAATGCCGGGATGATTGAGCGCAAACACCACGGCCATGGCATCGTCGATGCCGGTATCAACGTCGAGGATCATGCGGCAGGTCGAGGTCACTTGCGGGTCCTTGAGGAGGCTGGAGGGAGGCACCAAGCCTAGCGCTGAAAATATTCTTAGCAAGTCCTCTTTGTGCTGAAATTATTCATACACCGCCCCCGCCCTGTTGGATGGCTGTCTCATCGGCTCCGCCCTGCCGCGAGCCTGCTGGGCCCAAGCTTGTTTCCGGCTTCACCAAGCTTCCTGGGTCAGACGGATGGCAAGACAGGACTTTGCGTCGCGTCTTGGGTGCTCTAGAAGCCAAGCTCCTCTGCGAGACTTCAACCTATGCGGCGCACTATTGATCACGCGGCCATGGCCGTGACTGGCTATGTCGAACCCTGGACCGGCGATGCCGCTCGGCAGCGCCTGGTTTCCTGTTCGAGCCGCAGCCCGGTCGAAGCGGTCCGTATCCGTGCTCTTGATCGCGACGATCTGCCGGAGCTGGACTGGCCGGTCAAGCGTTTGCAGGAGGTCAAGCATTGCAGCTTCTCGCAAGGCTCCTGGCTGAGCATCGAGGCCCCGGCCGCAGTCACCGCGCTGTCGTTCGAGCTCCTGCTCACCCGTAATTCCGGTCGGCGCGTGCTGCTCGACACCGGCAGCTTCGCGCTTCTCATCGAGGACAATGACCGGCTGATCTACCAGGCTCCAGGCGTTGAAACCCAGATCGGCACCCTGCCCACCAACCAATGGCTGAAGGTCGAGTTCGCCGCTGGGACCCTCGCGATCACCGCGCTCCATCGCTTCAGCCCTTTCACGCTGTCCTGCGAGCTTGCAGCTCAGACACCTCAAAGGCTGATCTTCTGCTCGGATTCAGGCGAAGCACTCCCGACCCTCAACTGCCGCCTCGCCAACATCGCCGTCACCACCGAGAGTGACCGGGCCAACTGGACGTTTCCGACGCTATTCACCGCAGAGCCACTTCCCGCGGGCGACCTGCAGTTGACGCTGCATAACAACCCAACCTTTTGCGTCCGCTCCGCCCGTTGGGACGGCTCGAGCCTTGATCCGCGGCTGACACCCAGCCATTACGACGCCATCCATTTTCACGACACGGACATGGCTGGCCTTGAGTGGTCCGCAAACTTCGCCATCGACATTCCCGCCGATGCACGATCGGGCGTCTACGCGGTTGAACTGGTGACTGCAGGCGGCGAGATCGAGCGGCTGCCGTTCTTTGTTTCTGCTCAACAGGCCCAATCTCGGCTGCTCTTTGTGGCACCCACCGCCACCTATCTCGCCTATGCCGATGAATTCCTGCCGCCGCATCTCTACGAATGGATCGGCACCGATCGTGGTCATGCGTTCGCCCGCGCCAACAATCTACGTTCACTCTACGACTATCACTCGGACGCGAGTGGTGTTTCCCTTGCATCCACCCGGCGGCCAAAGGCCACCCTGCGCGACGATTACGTCTACCCGCTTTGCGGCGCGCCACACCTGCTGCCCGTCGATCTGCACTTCCTGCGCTTTGCCGCCCGCAACGGCATCGCCTTCGACCTTACCACCGATCACGATCTGCATCGGGACGGCGCTGGCCTGCTGGCGCGCTACAAGGGCGTTGTCACCGGCAGCCACCCCGAATATCTCTCGGTCGCCATGGAAGAAGCCTATCGCACCTATGTGGCCGGTGGCGGGCGCCTGGCCTATATGGGGGGCAATGGCTTTGCCGCCGCAGTCGCCTTCAAGGACAATTTGATGGAGCTGCGCCGTGGCCCCACCCAGCCGGGCCGCACCTGGGACGGCCCGCTCGCCGAGATGCCGCTCGCCCTCACCAACGAGCCGGGCGGTTATTTGCGCGACCGGGGCCGGGGCGAGTTCAGCCTGACCGGCGTTGGCATCGCCCTGATGGGGTTCAGCAAGGCCCTGCCCTTTACGCGCGCGCCGGCCAGCCATGACGAGGCGTTCGCCTGGCTGTTCGATGGCGTGATCGGAGAGAACTTCGGCGATACCGGCATGGTTCTCGGCGGAGCCGCTGGCTACGAGGTCGACAACACCAACTGGCTCCTCGGCACCCCGGACGGGATCGTGGTTCTCGCCACCGCTTCGGGCTTTTCCGAGGACTATGTCGACGATCCCGGCCGGTGGTATGAAGGTGGCTCGCCGGAGCGAGAAGCTCGTCGGCTCGCCGAGATGACCTATCTGCCCCATCCATCTGGCGGGGCCGTCTTTTCCGCCAGTTCCGTATGTTTCCTTGGCGCCCTGCCCGGCCCCGATGATCAAAACGATGTGGGCAGGATCACCACGAACCTGCTCTTGCACTTTGCAAGCTGATCTAATCCGTTCATGTATGCGGCGAATTGCTCACCGGCGTGTCACCAAAGGAAATTGCCCATGAAAATTGCATCGATTGCCTTCGCGAGCCTGGCGCTGACCGCGCTCGCCCTTCCCGCTCAGGCTGAGGCCATCAAGATCGGCGTGCAGCCCTGGCTTGGCTATGGCCCGCTCTGGATTGCCGACCAAAAGGGCTTTTTTGAAGAGAACGGCGTCGAAGTTGACCTTATCAACTTCACTTGGGACCAGGACATGGCGGCAGCACTAGCCAGCGGCAATATCCAGGTCATCTCGGCTGCCACCAATACCGTGATCCTCAACATCAACAACGGCGTGGATCTCAAGGGTTTCATGATCATGGACGGCTCGACGACGGCGGATGCCGTGTTGGCGGGCAACAACATTGCCTCGATCGCCGAACTCAAGGGCAAGAAGGTCGCCTATGAGATCGGCTCCACCAGCGATCTGCTGATCAACTACGCGCTTAACTCTAACGGCCTTACCATTGCCGATGTGGAGGCTGTCCCGTTGGCGGCCGCTGATGCGGGCCTGGCGCTGATCGCTGGCCGCGTGGACATTGCCGTCACCTATGAGCCCTATATCTCCGCTGCCCTGGCGCAGGGTCCGGACTTCAAGGTGCTCTATACGGCTGGCGAAAAGCCGGGCCTGATCAGTGACGTCCTGGCCGCCGAAGCAAGCTTCATTGCCGGAAACCAAGACGCCCTGGTCGGCATCATCAAGGCCTGGGACCAGGCGGTGACCTTCATGCGCGACAACCCGGAAGAAGGCGGCAAGATCATTGCCGACGCCGTCGGCAGCCCCATCGAGGAATTCAACACCGCCTTTGCCGGCGTGCACCTCTATGACCTCGCTGAAAATGCCGCAGCCCTTGGCGGCGAGTTCCAGGCCACCGTCGAAGAGATCGGCGGTATCATGCAGCAGGCCAATCCGAACGACGTCAAGACCGTGCCGACCGGGGAAGACTTCCTCGACCTTGCGGCGGTCAACGCGGCCGCCAGCCGCTAATCCCTGGCCGGCGCCCCCAAGCGCCGGCTTTCACTCCGGATCACAAGAACCAGCATGCCCAAGAGTTCGAGCATCGCCCAAGCCGCCGCTGCCGGCCGGACCGATCGCCGCAAGAGCCGCAGCCGCGCCGGCCTGTTGCGGCTGCGCCAATCCATTCCAGACAGCGTTTTCAACGGCGCGGGCTTTGTGGTTCCGGTTGCGCTGGTGTTGGTGTGGTGGGCGGTCACGGCGCTGGGCCTCGTCAAACCCCTCTTTCTTCCCAGCCCCTACGCCATCCTCGAGGAAGCCTGGCGGCAGATCAGCACGGGCATTCTCCTTCAGGACGCCAGTGTCAGCGTCTACCGCATCCTTGTGGGCTGGCTGAGTGCGGCGCTGCTGGCCATTCCGATTGGCATCCTCATGGGCAATTTTCGCCTGTTCGAAGGCGCCCTTGAGCCGCTGATCTCGACCATTCGCTACATGCCCGTCGTGGCGCTGATCCCGCTGACCATCCTATGGGCCGGCATCGGGGACGAGCAGAAGATCCTGATCCTTTTCCTCGGGACCTTTTTCCAGATGGCCCTGATGGTGATGGACAATGTCAAGACCATCGACATCAACCTCATTCGTGCCGGCCAGACCTTGGGCTTTTCCAATACCGAGATCCTGTGGCGCATCATCCTGCCCGCCGCCCTGCCCGCCATCTGGGACACGTGCCGCATCACCATTGGCTGGACCTGGACCTATCTCGTGGTTGCAGAATTGGTTGCCGCCCAAACCGGCCTTGGCCGCCGCATCATGGACGCCCAGCGCTATCTTGCCACCGACACCATCATCTTCGGCACGCTGTTTATCGGCCTGCTCGGCTTGCTGACGGACTACGCCTTCAAACGCACGGGCCGCTCCCTATTCCGCTGGACGGGTAATCGATGAGCGCCGTATCCACTCCCAAGATCGTCGTTGATGCGGTCGGCAAGATTTTTGGCGAGGGCGGTGACGAGTTCCTGGCCATCGACCGCATCGATCTGACCGTCGCGCCCAACGAATTCGTTTCCATCGTCGGCACCTCGGGCTGTGGCAAGTCTACGCTCCTCAACATGGTTGGCGGCCTGACCGAGCCGACCTTTGGCGATGTCCTTATCGACGGCAAATCGGTGACCGGCCCCGGCCGGGACCGTGGCTTCGTGTTCCAGGGCTATAGCCTCTTCGAGTGGATGACCGTTGAGGGCAACATCCTCTTTGCGCTCGAAAAGAGCCGCATGGGCAAGGCCGAAAAAGCTGAACTGGTGCGCCAGTTCATCGCCGAAGTGGGGCTCGCCGGCTTCGAGCAGGCCTATCCGCGCCAGCTCTCGGGCGGCATGCGCCAGCGTGTCGCCATTGCGCGCGCCCTCGTTTACAAGCCCTCCCTGCTCCTGATGGACGAGCCGTTCGGAGCCCTCGATGCCCAGACCCGCGGCATGATGCAGGAGTTGCTGCTCAAAGTATGGGAAGACCACAAGGTCACCGTGCTGTTCGTCACCCATGACGTGGAGGAAGCCATCTTCCTGGCTGACCGGGTGGTTGTTCTGGCGTCGCGGCCCGGCCGGCTCAAGCGGGAACTCAAGGTCGATCTGGAGCGCCCCCGCCGCTACGACATCGTCACCAGCCCCGAATTCTCAGCCCTCAAGCGGGACGTCCTCGCCGACATCCGCGAGGAAACGCTTAAAGTCATGTCCATGGAGCATCGCTAGGCATCCCACAGCAGGCTCACGGCCGACAGCTCGCGCCGCCGACGATTAACCCCCGCGCTGGAACCGCAAGATCAAAATGACCCTTAAACCTCGCTCCGGACTGCTTTTCGACCTCGACGGCACCTTGGTTGAAAGCGATCCGCTGCACCTCAAGGCCTTCAACCAGGCCTTTGCTCCTTATGGGCATCAGTTCGATAGAGAGCGTTTCGGGCGTGAATTGCAGGGCATGGCCAACGAAGCCATCGGCGCGCGGTTTTTCCCCGGCGAGACGCCCGCAGTCCAATGGGACATCATGATGCGCAAGGAAGCGCTGTTCCGTGACCTGGCTGCCGCGGGCGTCGAGTCCGTGCACGGCCTGTTTGCCTTGCTCGACTGGGCCGATGCGCAAGGCCTGCCCGCCATCGCGGTGACCAACGCCCCCCGTCCCAACGCCGAATTGCTGCTCGACAGCATCGGGGTGCGCAAGCGCTTCAAGGACGTCGTCATTGGCGACGAGCTCGCTCATGGCAAGCCGCACCCCCTGCCCTATCTCGAAGGCCTGCGCATCCTCGGCGCCGATCCGGCCAACTGCGTGGCCTTCGAGGATTCGCGCACCGGCATCATGTCGGCCACCGCCGCCGGCATCACCACGATTGGCATTGCCACCGGGCTTGAACTTGAGCAACTCGTTGCCGCAGGAGCGAGTATGGCTGCCAGGGATTTCGCCGACGAGAAGCTGCTCGCCCTGGTGGCTGCAAAGGTTCTCTCCGCCTAGTCCGCCGTGAGCATGACCTTGACGCTGCGCGACCGGTCGGCGGCAAGCTGAAACGCATCATTTGCCGCGGCTAGGGATCGTTCCGCCGTCACCAGCTTGAGCACGTCGATCTCCCCGGCGGAAATCAGCTCCACGGCCTCGTTGAACTCGGTGCCGAAGCGGAAAGTGCCCTTGAGGTCGATTTCCTTGCTCATCACCGCATTGGCCGGCACCGGGATCTTGCCGCCCGGCAGATTTCCGATCTGCACCACCGTGCCACCGCGGCGAACACTGGCAATGGCGGCAGCAAGCCCGGCTGCAGTGCCGGAAACCTCAAACGCAATGTCGAACGGACTTTCGGCCGCCAGGCCGGTCAACTCTGCCTCTCCAGGGGACAGATCGATGGCGCGGTCCGCTCCAAGCCGGTCGGCAAAAGCCAGCGGCGCCTGGGCGATGTCAGCCACCGTCATCTGACCGCAGCCCTTGAGGCGCGCCGCGAGCATCACCAGCAGGCCGATAGGGCCGGCGCCGAAGATGATCGCGTTCTTGCCCCCGATCTCCCCGGCTCGCGCCACGGCGTGCAAACTGACTGCGAGCGGCTCGGCCAGTGCTGCTGCCTGGAAGGAAACGTCTCCCCCAACCCGCACGCATTGCGCCGGCATTGCGTCAAAGATGCTGGCAAAGCCGCCCTGCATGTGGGGAGTCTTTGACGCCGAGCCCATGAAGTAGATGTTTTCGCATAGATTGGCCCGCCCCTCCTCGCAGCGGGCGCAATGGCCACACCAGCGGGAAGGATTAACCGCTACGCGGTCGCCGACGCTGAGCCCAGGCGCCGCCCCATTGATCTCGACGACCTCACCCGCCACTTCGTGGCCAAGGATCAGCGGCGCATTGACCACGAAATCGCCAGTGCGCGCGTGGCGGAAATAATGCAGGTCTGAGCCGCAGATCCCGCCGGCACCAAAGCGCACCCGGACCATGCCGGGCGCCAGTGCCCCGAGCGGGTGCTCGATGACGCGAAGATCTTCGGGACCGAACAGTGTCGCCGCAATGGGCTCATTGGTCATCGGATCAGTCCCATTTGCGTCGGCAGCCAAAGGCTGATCGCGGGGATGAAGGTGATCAGGATCAAGGCCACCAAGAGGGGAACCAGCCAGGGCAGGATCGCCATGGTCGTGCGCTCCACCGAAAGTTTGGCGATGCGCGAGAGCACGAACAGCACCATGCCGAGCGGCGGATGCAGCAGCCCGATCATCAGGTTCAGCGTCATGATCAGGCCGAAATGCACCGGGTCGATGCCATACAGCAGGGTGATCGGCAGCAGGATTGGCACAAGGATGGTGATCGCCGCGATCGTGTCGAGAAAGCACCCGATCACCAGCATCAGGATGTTGACCAGGATCAGGAACACCCATTTGTTGTCGGTCAACGAGGTGATGAAGCTCGAAAACACCTGTGCTGCCTGGCTGACGGTCAAAAGCCAGGCAAAGATCGACGCTGCCGTTACGATAAACAGCACCGATGCCGTGGTCTCGATAGTGTCAAAGCTCGCCTTGGCCAGGCTTGCCAGCGTCATCGTCCGGTAGCGCACCAGCCCCAGAAACAGTGACCAGACCACCGCCGCCATGGCGGCCTCGGTCGGGGTGAACCAGCCCATGGTCATGCCCCCGATCAGGATAACCGGGGTCATCAGCGCCATCACGGCCGAAAAATCGAAATACCAGTCGCAGACAATGAGGACCAGCAAGGCCAGTCCTACCGCCAGGTTGAGGGATAGTCCCGCCCAGGTCAGCAGGTAGACGAACAAGGGAAAGGCGGCGACCACCAATATCTCAACCGAGGCCGCACCCAGCTTGCGCCACTGGAACGGCGTGTCCGAGCCCCAGCCCCGGCGATACGCAAAGATGGCGACCGTGACCATCATTAGCAGGGTCATGACCACGCCGGGCAGAATACCGGCCATGAACAGCGCCCCGATCGAAACATTGGCCATCATGCCGTAGATCACGAAGGGGAGTGACGGCGGAAAGATCGGGCCCAGCGTCGCCGAGGCCGCAGTCACCCCCACCGCTGCCTCGACCGGATAGCCGTGCTCGCGCATGGCCTTGATCTCGATGGTGCCGATGCCCGCAGCATCAGCGAGCGCCGCTCCGGACATTCCCGAGAAGATCACCGAGCCGATGATGTTCACCTGCGCGAGGCCACCCTTCATCCAGCCCACCAGGGCCAGGGCAAAGGTGTAAATGCGCCCGGTGACGCCGGCTATGTTCATGAGATTGCCGGCGAAAATGAAGAACGGGACGGCGAGCAGCGGGAAACTCTCGACGCCCGCGATCATGCGCTGGGCGGCGATGATGTCGGGCGCCACCCCATAAACCAGCAGGTAAAGCAGAGAGGAGCCCGCCATCGATACTGCGACGGGCACGCCGATAAGCATCAGGGCGAGAAAGGCGCCGATCAGGAGCAGCATGGTTTATTCCCCCAGCCCGTCAAAGGCGGTTGGCCGCTCCAGCACCGAATAGCCTCGCCGGATATTGCCGACGAACACCTGGACGGCGCGCACCGTCATTAAGGCAAAACCCGCCAGAACGGCGTAGAACACCACATTGCGCGGCAGGTCGATCGTGACCATGCGCTCGTCATGGACGATGCCGACATAGCGCCAGAACAGCCAGGTCATGTAGGCAAAGAAGGCGATGGTGATCAGGTTGACCGCAAGCGCCAGCCAACGCCCAACCCCCGCAGGCAGATAGTGATAAATCACATCCACATGGATGTGCCGGGTCATTCGGGTGCACATCACTGCGCCCAGAAACACCACCACAACCAGGCAGTTGATCGCGATCTCTTCGGTCCAGGCGAAACTGTTGTTCATCACATAGCGCGTGAAGAACTGCAGGAAAACGCAAAGGGACATGCCCCAGAACACGGCGAGGGTGATCCAATCTTCCCAGGCATATTGTTTGAGATCGATCGGCGCAGTGTCTTCTTGGAAAGCGCTGGAGAGTTCTTCGGCGGAAATCTGGGTGTGGGTTTCTTGGCTCATTCGCCGCAGCTCCGAAAGCAAGGGGGCGGAAAAGCAGGCCGCGGTTTGTGCTGCCGGGCCTGCCTTGTTCGCGAACTACTGGATGGCGCGGATCGCCTCCCAATCGGCCTGGCGATAGCCGAACTCCTCGAAAGTCACTTTCTGCATGACATTGGCTTCGAAATCGGCGCGATCCACCTCGGTGACCGTCAGGCCACGCTCGGTAAAGGTTTGCACAAGCTCGGCTTCGCGCTCGACGACGATGTTGGTGGCCCGCTCTGCGGCTTCCTGCATGACCTCGGTGAAGATCGCCTTGTCTTCGTCGGAGAGCTGCGCCCAGCGCGACTGCGACACGATCGTATTGAGATGATCAACGATGTGCCCGGTCAGGATGATGTGCTTTTGCACTTCGTAGAACTTCTTGGCGTCGATGGTGGTCAGGGGATTTTCCTGCGCTTCCACCGTTCCCTGCTGCAGGGCCAGATAGACTTCGGCAAAGGCAATGGGTGCCGTGTTGGCGCCGCAAGCACGGGGCATGGCCAGGTAAGCTGGCACATCGGGGACCCGGATCTTGAGCCCCTGCATGTCCGCGCATTTCTCGATCGGCCGATTGGATGTGGTGTGCCGCGTGCCGTAATAGGTGGTGGCCGCGATGTGGTGACCTGACGCCTCTTCGTAACCGGCCGTCAGTTCCTTGTACTTATCGCTTTGCGTATAGGCGAGCAGATGGTTGGCATCGCGGAAGATGAAGGGGAAATAGGTCACCCCGATCGGCGAAAACTCCCGGGCGGCAAAGCTTGAGCCGGAAATGATGATATCAACCGTTCCAAGGGTAAGCCCCTGATTGATGTCGGTTTCCTTGCCCAGCTGCGAGGCCGGAAACACATCGATGGTGTAGCGGCCATCGGTGCGTTTCTCGATCTCTTCCGCCGCCCACACCGATTCCGTGTGAAAAGGTTCGGAGGTTTCGTAGACATGGGCCCATTTCAGCGCAGTTTGGGCCGAAGCTGACGCAATTGGCAGCGCGACTGCAGCAATGGTGCCCAGTAGAACGGCGTATTTTTTCAACACAGTGAACCTCCTTTTTGTTTTTGCTCTGACTTCTTGCGCCAAGTCTCCTCCCGGCGCGTGACTAGCCCCTGCCCCTTCGCTGAGGTAATTTCCGCAAAGCTCTCAGAGCATCGGGTTTCCAATAGCAGCGGACACCTTTGCATCGGTCTTGCGGGCCTGGAATCATGGTCGGGATTGGGTTGCACGAACGCCGCACTTCAGCTGCAGGCGTAAGCAGCGCCCCGCAGACGGTGGCGCGCCACATGTCAAGCCAACCATAGCGATACCGCAACCGGTCGCTCGCCAAGAAGTCCCTGGCGTCTATCCGTTGGCGTGGCTGGTCTGCGATCTGCCGATAAACCCGGCGTGGTTCGACGGCCTGACTTGGCATCGCCGCTATATCCTCCTAGCCATGACCGCCTGCCTCCCAGGAAGCGGTCTGACCTTTACCGGAAGGCTGTCGCGTTCGCCCTGCAGTGTCAAGGAGGTATTCTGCTGCGGGCAAAAGTTGTGTGTGGACAACACTATAGCAATTTTGGCCGCAGCCGAGATTGCTTAACTTTCTATCTCCTGCCAGCCGAACAATTTCGAGCCGCTCAGAGCGGTTTCTTGTTTGGTAGGGCTCCCGCGAAGGCCACCGCATCAAGAAACGGGCCGTGCCCACCCGCTAAACAGCGGGTGGGCGTGAGTTACAGCTTACCAGGTTTGCTTTAGGGTCGCGCTGATGGTGCGGCCGGGATTGTAGAAGGTGGCACCAAAGCCGCCGACATATTTCTGGGCGGCATGCTTTTCGTCGAAGATGTTGCTGACATTGAGCTGCAGGGTGGTGTTTTCCTGGATCTCATAGTTCAGGGCAGCATCGAAGATTATGGCCGCATCGGCCTTGGTCGTGTTGGCGTCGTCGATGTAATAGGCGCCGGTATAGCGCGCGCCGGCGCCAAGAGTGATCTCACCCAGGCTGCCGATGCTGGGGATGGTGTAGTCCACCCAAAGCGAAGCGAGGTGATTGGGCACGCGGGAAAGCTCGTTGCCGGCATTGCCCGTGGCGCCATCCTCCACGATCTCCGACATCATGTAGCTATAGGCGGCGGTGACCGTCAGATTTTCCATCAGCTCGGCCTTGGCCTCGAGGTCGATGCCATTGACGCTCACTTCGCCCAGGGTTTCCTGCGTCGGCGGGGTTCCCGGTATGGTGACGGTGATGTTGTCCTTGGACAGGCTGAAGAGCGAAGCGGTGAACAGCGCCGGATAAGCCTCGGGCTGGTATTTGACGCCCACTTCCCATTGCTGGCCGCGCTCGGGCGCAAGGGTGGTGACGGGCGTGCCATAGGGCGCTGCCGGAACCGCTGACTCGGCATAGCTGACAAAGCCCGATACTTCCGGGGTGAACTTGTAGACCAGGCCGGCGCGCTTGGTGAACTCGCTGAAGTCACCGCCAAAGGTGGTGCCGCTGAGATTGTCGGTTTGCTCCAGATCGAGCCAATCATTGCGGACGCCGACTGTGGCGATCAGGCTATCGGAGAAGGTCAATTCCTGCTGCAGATAGATCGCGTTGCCCTTGGTGTTGTAGGCCGCATCGGCATAGATCGGCAGCACTTTGGGCGCACCGGTATAAACCGGGTCCGTCCAATCAATGCCAGGAGCAGCGCCGTAAAAGCCCTTGCTCGTGGAGTTGTCGTCATTGTGCTCGACGCCCACCAGTGTGCGGGAATCGACATCGCCGAGGCTAGCCTCGTATTGCAGGCGCCCATCGATGATGAAGTGTTCGCGGCTGCCTTCGCTGGCCACGAAGTCGCGGGCCGCCACGGTGCCCGTGGTTGGGCCCGAGATATAGGCGTAGCCATAGTCACTGGCGGAATTGGAATAGCGCGCGTTGGAGCTGAAAGTGAGGCCCGACCCGAAATCGTGGTCGAACATCAGGCTCACGGTGTCACGGTCAAGCGTGGCGTAGTTGAAGTCGGGTTCGCCAAAAAACACGTCGCGGTCAAAGTCGGTGCCCACCGGATGGCCGCCGCTATTGGGCGAATTCCGCTTGCGGAGGTGGTCGTAGACGACGGTCAACTTGGTGGCGTCGCTTGGGCGCCAGGTGACGCCGCCCATGGCAAAGGCCTCGTCGTCATTGGAATAGTCATATTCGTCCCCCGCCAGGCGCACCTTGCCGGTGAGACGATAGGAGAGCGTCTCATCGGGGGTGATATTGTCGCCGAAATCAGCGCCGATCTCGCCCCGGCCGAACGAACCTCCAGTCACAAAGACCTCGCCGAACTTCTCGCTTCTGGGGGTCTTGCTGACATAGTTCACCGAACCGCCGGGGTCGCCGAGGCCGAATGCGGTGGAGTTGGCGCCCTTGACCACTTCCACCCGCTCAAAGGCATAAGGCTCCTCGCGCACGCCCAGGAACGGCCGGCCGATGCCAAGGCCATCCCGATAGGCATAAGCATCGAGCCCGCGGATCTTGAAGTAATCGAAGCGACCATCCGAACCATAGAAGTCGGTGACCACGCCGGGTGTATATTGCAGGATCTCTTCGGCCGTTTCGGCGTCGCGGCGCTCGATTTCCTTGGCCGTGATCACCGAAACCGTGGCGGGGGTGTCGAGGATCGGGGTCGCAAGTTTGGAGCCGCTGGTGGTGGTACGCGCAACGATCGAGGCGCGGTCATCGTCGCTATTCTGGGCCTGCCCCTCGATGGTAATGGCAGGCAGCACCAGCGTTGAGCCGGCGCCGGCGGTATCCTGCGCAAAAACGAGGCTGGGCACCATGCCCGCCAGGGCCGTGCAGCCCAGCAGCATGGGGATCCCCAAATGCCCCCGCTTGCGCTTGCTCGTTTCGCCGTATCCCTCAATGCCCATAGTCGTACCCAATTCAATCCGGATGATACTGGTTCAACAGCGATCCGGCCGGTTTCGGTGGCTCGCTGGTAAGCTGACTGCTGTGCTCCGGTTTTAGCAAAGCCGACAGATGCATGGCAATTCACCGGCAATTTCAAAATCTTGCTGGTGGTGCGATTTCGCCGGTTGACGCCGCACCGTCAAACCTGACATGGACAGTCCGCTTTATACCTGAAGGACTATGCCGATGCTGCGGCTGCCTCGTTTTGCTGCGATCCTCATTATGGCCTGGAGCGCTGTTGGCGCTGCCGGCGGCGTCATGGCGCAGGAAAGCGCCAGCTTTCCCCTCACCATCGAGCATGCCCTGGGCACCACGGTGATTCCCGCCAAGCCAGTGCGCATTGCGACGGTCGCTTGGGCCAATCACGAGGTGCCGCTGGCGCTTGGCATTGTGCCCGTGGGCTTTGCCCGCGCCGATTTCGGCGATGACAATGCTGATGGCGTGCTGCCCTGGGTGGCCAACAAGCTCGAGGAACTCGGGGCGCAAACGCCGGTGCTATTCGATGAGGGCGACGGGATCGATTTCGAGGCTGTGGCCGCAACCGATCCCGACGTGATCCTGGCCGCCTATTCCGGGCTCAGCCAGCCGGACTATGACATGCTGAGCCAAATCGCTCCCGTGGTCGCCTATCCCGATGCGCCATGGTCGACCGAGTGGCGCGAGATGATCCGCCTTAACAGCCAGGCGCTCGGCCTGGGCGCCGAAGGCGAAGCGCTGGTCACCGGCATCGAGGCCGAGATCGCCGAGGCAGCCGCCGCTCACCCGGACCTGCTCGGCAAGCGGGCCATGTTCGTGACCCATCTCAATGCCTTTGACCTCAGCACCATCAATTTCTACACGGCCAACGACACGCGGGTGAAATTCTTCGCGGATTTGGGGCTGCAATCCCCCCAAAGCGTCACCAGTGCCTCCCTTCCCGGGAAGTACTCGGGCTCGGTGAGTGCCGAGCAGATCGACATGTTCAACGACGTCGATATCCTCGTCACCTATGGCGATCAGCAGCTGGTGGATGCCGTTAAAGCCAATTCCTTGATCTCCAAGATGCCGGCGGCTGCGCGGGGTGCACTGGTCGTTCTGGGCTCCGATCCCGCGGGAACCGCGGCCAATCCGACCCCGCTTTCGATCTCCTTTATTCTCGACGACTACCTGGCGCTGCTGTCGGATGCGGCGGAAAAGCTGCAATGACAGTGTCCGGCGCGTCAAGGACCGCTCCCCCCAAGCTGTTTGGCCCATCGGGTGGCCAACGCAGCCTGTGGCTGGCCGCCGGTGTTGCACTCGTGGCGCTGCTTTGCGTACTTTCGATCACCGTGGGCTCGCGCGAAGTTTCCTGGGCGGACATCACCGCAGCCCTGCTCGGGCATGAAGACACGATCGGACAGGCCTCGGTTTCGCTGCGCATCCCCCGGACCGTGCTCGGCTTGCTGAGCGGCGCCGCCCTTGGCCTCGCTGGCACCGTAATGCAAGGCATCACCCGCAATCCCCTGGCCGATCCAGGTATTCTGGGGGTCAATACCGGGGCTGCGCTGGCGGTGGTTCTTGGCATTGCCTGGTTTAACATCAGCTCGACCCAAGCCTTTGTTTGGGCAGCAATCGGTGGCGCGGGAGGCACCGCCCTCTTGGTCTACACCATCGGCTCGCTGGGCCGCGGTGGTGCGACCCCGCTCAAGCTGGTGCTGGCTGGTGCCGCAACCTCGATTGCCTTTTCCTCGCTGGTGACGGCCGTGGTGCTGCCGCGCAACGACATCGCCGGCGGCATCCGCTCCTGGCAGATCGGCGGGGTCGGCGGCGCTGACTTCGAGCGCATCCTCGTTGTGCTCCCCTTCCTCGCTGTCGGGCTCATTGTCAGCCTGCTTTGTGCCAAAAAGCTCAACGCGCTGGCTCTGGGCGATGACCTGGCTGCAGGCCTGGGAGAGCACGTTGCCTTGATCCGGGCGGTGGGGGCGTTCGGGGCCATCCTGCTCTGCGGCGCGACCACGGCGGCCTGCGGCCCGATCGGCTTTGTCGGCCTTGTGGTGCCGCATTTGTGCCGCCTGCTGTTTGGCTCCGATTATCGCTGGCTGCTGCCGCTTTCGGCCATCGGTGGCGCAGGCCTGCTGGTGCTGGCCGATATTGTCGGACGCATTGTCGCCCGTCCGGCCGAGCTCGATGTCGGCATCATCACGGCCCTGGTCGGCGCACCCTTTTTCATCTGGGTGGTTCGCCGCCAACGTATCCGGGAGCTGTAACCGTGCTCGCCGCCGCTCCGTTCAGCTTCGCCGCCGGCCGGCGCAACCGCATGGCCCGCCAGGCGACTGTCACGGCCGGGTTGCTTGCGCTCCTCGGGGCTCTTTTCGCGCTGACCCTCACATTGGGCCAATCCTTCACGCCACCGGCCGATGTGCTGCGGGTGCTGCTCGGCGAGGATGTGGCCGGCGCCAGCTTTGCCGTCGGACAGTTGCGCCTGCCCCGGGGTGTACTGGCAATCTTGTCCGGCCTGAGCTTTGGCATGGCGGGCGCGGCCTTTCAGATCATGCTGCGCAATCCCCTGGCCAGCCCCGACATCATCGGCATCAGTTCGGGCGCGAGTGCTGCCGCCGTGTTCGCCATTGTCGTGCTCTCGCTCAAGGGAACCGTCGTATCCCTTTTTGCCGTTGGCGCGGGCCTTTCGGTCGCGCTCCTCGTTTACGGGCTGTCCTTTCGCAACGGGGTCGCGGGCACCCGGCTGATCCTCGTGGGCATCGGCGTTTCCGCCATGCTGGAAAGCATGGTTGCCTATCTCCTCACCCAGGCCCCGGACTGGAATTTGCAGGAGGCCCTGCGTTGGCTGTCCGGCAGCCTCAACGGCGTCCAGCTGGTTCAGGCCGTTCCGGTGCTAGGAGCCCTCGCCTTGTTTGGTGGCGTTCTGCTCCTCCTCACCCGCGAGCTTGATCTACTTCGATTGGGCGACGACACGGCCTCGGCCCTTGGCGTACGCGTTTCGCAAACGCGGGTGTTGGTGATCGTTTCGGCCGTAGGCCTGATCGCTACGGCCACGGCGGTTACAGGCCCAATCGCCTTCGTGGCCTTCCTGTCCGGACCTATTGCGGCCCGGATCGTGGGCCCGCGCCAATCGCTGCTCCTTCCGGCGGCGCTGGTGGGGGCATTGCTGGTCCTGGGGGCCGATTACGTCGGGCAGTTCCTGCTGCCCGCCCGCTATCCTGTGGGTGTGGTCACCGGCGCCTTGGGCGCGCCTTACCTGATTTACCTCATCGTGCGGACCAACCGCACCGGAGGCACGTTGTGACGCGCCATTCCCTCACGGTCGACAAGCTTCGCGCTCGCTATGGCGAGACGGAGATCCTCCATGGCCTCGATCTGCAGGTGCCGATGGGGCGGATCACGGTGATCGTGGGCGCCAATGCCTGTGGCAAGTCCACCCTGCTGCGCGCCATGTCGCGCCTCCTCATCCCCTATAGCGGGCAAGTGGTGCTGGACGGCAAGGCGATCCACCAGACCCCACCGCGCCAGCTGGCCCGGACACTGGGCTTGCTGCCGCAGTCGCCCATTGCGCCTGAAGGCATAGCCGTGGCCGATCTGGTGAGCCGGGGCCGGCATCCACACCAGGGGCTGTTCGCGCGCTGGACCCGGCAGGACGACGAAGCGGTCGAGAACGCCCTCCTTGCCACCCGGACCACTGAACTGGCGGAGCGCCCGATCGAAGAGCTGTCGGGCGGACAGCGCCAGCGCGTCTGGATTGCCATGGCGCTGGCGCAGCAAACCGACATTTTGCTCCTCGATGAGCCAACCACCTTTCTCGACATCAGTCACCAGATCGAAGTGCTTGACCTCCTGACCGACCTCAACCGCTCGCGCGGCACCACCATTGTCATGGTGCTGCATGACATCAACCTGGCCGCTCGCTATGCTGACTGCCTTGTGGCGATGGCCGGCGGGCAAGTGCAGGTGATCGGCCATCCCGATCAGGTGGTGACACCAGCCACCATCCAGCAGGTGTTCGGCATCGCGAGCCAGGTCATCACCGACCCAGTTTCGGGGCGCCCCATCATGCTGCCCATCAGTCGGCACGGCACGCTGGCGCCCCCAACCCATTCCAACCCCCACCACCGCTTCAAGGAGACCTCCCCATGATCGCTTTGCAGGAATACAAGCTTTCCGGCGTGGCGCTTCCGAGCGATCCGATCTGGATGCTGGAGGAAATCTGCGAGCATTTCGTCGAGCACGCCGAAGTGCAGCGGCTGGATAATTTCGCGCTGTTGCGCAATGAAGCCGGCCTGGCCAGCATCCGGGCCGATGCCGGCAAACTGTTGATCGAACTGACCGCGCCCACGCCCCTGGCGCTGGAAATGAGCCGCACAGATCTGGCGGAGCATCTGTTCCATTTCGCCGGCAAGGAGCCATTCGCGCTGGAATGGTCCGAGCCAGCCCAGCCCCTGACCCTACCGAACCTGCACCATGTCACGGTGGCGGGCGCCGAGGACATCACCCCCCGCATGCGGCGCGTGAAATTCAGCTGCGCCGATGTTACCCCATTCGTTGGCGGAGAAATGCATGTGCAACTCCTGGTGCCGCCGCAGAACCGCCCGCCGGTTTGGCCCAGCTATCGCCGCGATGGCCGGGTGAACTGGCCTGAGGGTGATGATGCGCTGCTTGTTCGCGCCTATACGATCAGGGCGGTCGACACCGAGCGCGGCGAACTCTGGATCGATTTCCTGCAGCACCCCGTACCAGGCGTCGAAACGCCGGGCGCGGACTTTGCGCGCGATGCAGTACCCGGAATGCAAGTGGCTCTCTTGGGCCCATCCAGCGGCAAGTTGCCGGAGGGCGCTTCGATCTTCCTTGCCGGGGACGAAGCGGCTCTGCCAGCCATTGCACGCATCGCGGAGGAAGCGCCGGCGGGAACGCGCCTGCAAGCCCTGATTGAGGTTTGGGACGAGAGCGAAGAGCAAGAACTCCGTTCCGCCGCCGCGCTCGATATCCGCTGGCTGCACCGCAAGACCTATCCCGATGCAAGCCAGGGCACCTTCGCTGGCGAAATCAAGCAAGCCCTCGGCGCGGTTGATAGCCAGACCTATGTGTGGGTGGCCTGCGAGAAGCAGGATGTCCGCGCCGTGCGCTCATTCCTCAAGAGCCGCGGCCATGATCGCAAGGCCATGTATGTCGCGTGGTATTGGGAACGCGAGGCGCCCGCAGGCTCAGTCAGCGATTGAGCACTTCGCCGCTCAGCATGTCGATCTGCATGCCATCGAAAGCTGGCGTGACATTGTCGGGTGTGCCCGCTTCGGTGGCGCGGTAGTCCAGGTCGATATGCAGATTGGTCAGTACCGCCTGGCTTGGCGCGAAGCGCTCGATCAGTTCGAGCGTTTCGGGCAGGCTCAGATGGCTGGGATGCGGCGCCGGACGCAGCGCGTCGATCACCCAGGACGTCAGCCCTGACACCGCCGCAAAGGACTGGCCTGGAATGCCCGAAAGATCGCAGGAATAAGCGAAGTCAGCGACGCGGAAGCCCAGCGAGCGGATATTGCCGTGGTCCTGCTCGAAGCCGGTAATGTCGATGCTCCCACCCGGACCGTCAATGGTCAGCCCTTCCCCGGGCTCGATCTCATTGGCGTTGAGGATTGGCGGATAATCCCCACCCTTGGGCGTGGCAAAGCAATAGCCGAAGGCTTCGCGCAACCGCTGCCCGCATTCAGGCGTGAAGAACACATCTACCCGCCGGCGGTTCTGCAGCGCCAGCACGCGCAGATCATCGATGCCGTGTGTGTGGTCGGCATGCTCGTGGGTATAGAACACGGCGTCGAGCCGCCCAACTTGCGCATCGAGCAGTTGTTCGCGCAGATCGGCGCCGGTGTCGATGAGAATGCGCGTCGGCTCCGTGCTGCCCTCGCTCCAGCCTTCGATCAGCAGCGAGCAGCGACGACGCCGGTTGCGCGGCTCGCTGGGGTCGCAATCGCCCCAATTATTGCCCACGCGCGGCACGCCGCCCGAGGAGCCGCAGCCCAGGATCGTCGCAACGAGCTTGGTCGCGGCTGCCATCGCTCAAACCAGCCCGGTCTTGCTGAACAGCCGCGCAAAATTCGCGGTGGTCTGCGCGCCAAGGGTTTCCAGATCGATGCCGCGCACCTCGGCGAGCTTTTCGGCGGTGTGGCGCACAAAGGCCGGCTCATTGGATTGGCCGCGATGCGGAATGGGCGCGAGATAGGGCGCGTCGGTTTCCACGAGATAACGGTCGGCCGGCACAAAGCTCGCGACTTCCCGGATCTCCTCGGCATTCTTGAAGGTGATGATCCCCGAAAACGAGATATAGCCACCCAGCGCCAAGGCGCGCCGCGCCAGTTCGGGACCCGCCGTGAAGCAGTGCAGAACAAAGGGGAAGGCCCCCTGCCCGGCCTCTTCTTCAAGGATGGCAGCCATGTCCTCGTCCGCTTGGCGGCTGTGGATAACCAGTGGAAGACCGGTGATCCGGGCAGCCACGATGTGGCGGCGCAAGCCTGTGGCCTGCGCATCGCGGGGCGCATTGTCGTAGAAGTAATCCAGTCCCGCCTCACCAATGGCTACGCAGCGCGGATGGGCACTTAGCCGCACGAGTTCATCTGCCGTGATATGCAGTTCCTCATGGGCGTTATGCGGATGGGTACCGACCGAGCACCAGACGTTCTCGTATCGTTCCGCCAGGTCCGTATAGGTCGAAAAGTTTTCCACACGTGTGGAAATCGTCACCATTCCGGCAACCCCGGCGGCCTTGGCCCGGCTCATCACGCCGTCCAGATCGGCGGACAGCGCCTCGAAATCGAGATGGCAGTGGCTATCGATCAGCATCTTACTCTGCCGGCTTGTCCAGACGCGCGAAAACGCCCTGCGGCACGGGCAGTTCCGTGCCAGGAGCGAGGCGGTCTCGCACTAGCGCCAACGGCAGCAGCCGGTCGGTTTCGGGCACCGCCAGCTGGTCGAGCAGCTTGGCGGCCGAGCCCGGCACAAAGGCCAGCATCGGGATGGCCAGGCGCCGCACGGTGTCGGCAGTGCGATACAGCACGGTGCCCATGCGCTCGGGATCGGTTTTCTTGAGGGCCCAAGGCTCCTGGGCCGCGAAGTAATTGTTCGCCGAGCTCAGCGCGGCCATGATCGCCCCGGTGGCTTCGTGCACCAACTGCTCGTCCATCGCCTTCTGCGCGGTTTGGATGGCCTCGCCGACTTCGCGCTCCAGCGCCTCGTCGGCCGCCGTGGCGTGGCCAACAGCGGGCACCTTGCCGTCGCAGTTCTTGTTGATCATCGACAACGAGCGCTGCGCCAGATTGCCCAGATTGTTCGCGAGATCGGCATTGACCCGGTTGACCAGCTTTTCATTGCTGTAGTCGCCGTCATTGCCGAACGAGACTTCGCGCAGGAAGAAATAGCGCAGGGCGTCAGCGCCGAAGGTCTCGACCAGATGGAACGGGTCGATGACATTGCCGAGCGACTTGCTCATCTTCTGCCCGTCGACGGTCAGGAAGCCGTGCGCAAAGACGCGATGCTGCACCGGCAGGCCGGCGCTCATCAGGAAGGCGGGCCAGTACACCGTATGGAAGCGGATGATGTCCTTGCCGATCACATGCAAATCAGCCGGCCAGAACTTCTTGAACAGCTCGTTCTGCTCATCGGGAAAACCGAGGCCCGTGATGTAGTTGGTCAGCGCGTCGACCCAGACATACATCACATGTCCCGGCGCATCGGGGACCGGAATGCCCCAATCGAAGGTCGTGCGCGAGATCGACAGATCCTGCAGCCCGCCTTTGACGAAGGAGATGATTTCATTGCGTCGCTCCTTGGGCGCGATGAAATCGGGATTGGCCTCGTAGAGGTCGAGCAGCTTTTGCTGGTAGGCCGAAAGGCGGAAGAAGTAAGTGGGCTCTTCCACCCAGTTCACCTCGGCGCCCGTGGGCGCAAAGCGCTTGCCGTCCTTTTCGGTGAGTTCGTCCTCATCGAAATAGGCCTCATCGCGCACCGAATACCAGCCCTTATAGGTGGACTGGAAAATGTCGCCATTGCTGCTGTCGGCCATGCGCTTCCAGATGGCCTGGCTCGCTTCATGGTGGCGCGGCTCGGTGGTGCGGATGAAATCGTCGTTGGAAAGCTCGAGCGCTTCGGCCAGCCGCCGGAATTCGCCCGAATTGCGGTCCGCCAGCTCGCGCACCGGGATGCCCTGCGCCTGGGCGGTCTGCACCATCTTGATGCCGTGCTCGTCGGTGCCGGTGAGGAAATATACCTCGCGCCCCTCGAGCCGCTTCCAGCGGGCGATGGCGTCGGTCGCGATCATCTCATAGGCGTGGCCGATATGGGGCGCGCCGTTGGGATAGGAGATGGCGGTGGTGATGTAAAAGCTGTTGCTCATGAGTACTCGGTCGGGGCGGCAGCGGTCCGGTCGAGGTGCCGCCGAATGGCATCGAAGATAACGACCAGGGTCTGCTTGGTATCCAGATTGATGCTCTCGGCTTCCTCGAGCAATGCGTGCGCCTTGTCCCATAGCTCGTTTGCCGAGGCAAGCCGCAAGCGGTTGGATGGCTCAATCGCCGCCCGCCGCGCTTCATCGGCCATCCAGTTGTCGAGCATTTCCTTGGCAAAGGACATCTCCGCCCCGTGCGGGTCGGCGCCCAGTGCATCGGCAAGGGTCAGGTGCACGCTGGCGGGCTGGCGCGTTGGCGCCTGCAGCCAGGCGCTGAGGGCACCAAGCGCCGAGTCTTCCCCGAGCGCCAGGGTTTCAAAGGCCCGGCGTGGCCGCCCGCCGGCAAGCGCTACGGCCCGATCGAGCTCGGCGACGGATAGATCGGGTTTTTCCCCCTCCACCACAGCCCGCAGCTCGGCGTCGGCGAGCGGCCGCAGCCCCAGCACATGGCAGCGCGACTTGATGGTGGGCAACAACCGCCCCGGCCGATGCGAGATCAGCAGGAACGTCGTATCTGGTGGTGGCTCTTCGAGCGTCTTGAGCAAGGCATTGGCGGCGGAAGGGTTGGCATCATCGATCGGGTCGATAATGGCAACGCGATGCCCCGATCGCCCGCGCGTGCGGTGCATGCTGTCGCGCAGGTCACGCACATCTTCGACCCGGATCACGGTGTAAAAGCCCTTGGCGTCCTTGGGGCGCCGCCGCAACACGAAGAGATTGGGATGCGACATGGCCGCAACCTGCTCGGCAACACGATGGGCATCCTCGTCGCCCGTCGCCCCCAGGATGGCACTCGCCAGTTCAAAGGCCAGCGTAGCCTTGCCGATGCCCTGCGGGCCGTGCAGCAGAATGCCACCGGGCAGCCGCCCCGCCGCCAGCCGCTCCAAGATGGTGGCGCGGGCATTATCGTGCCCCCGGGCGCGCTGGCGCCGCTCGGGCGCGGGCAGATCGGCAAGCGCGTCAGGATCGCTCACGCCTGGGTGCCTTCGAGCAGTTCGGGAAAGCGCGCCTGCACCGCGTCCCAGATTTGGGCTTCCAGCGCGTTCTCGTCCTGGTCGGCGGACAGCACGACGCAACGGTCGGGATTGGCCGCGGCAATGGCGAGAAATCCCTCGCGCAGCCGCCGGTGCCAGTCGAGCTCTTCCTTTTCGAACCGATCGCCCGTTTGCGCCAGCCCATCCTCGAGGTCGCGTTGCGCGACGCGCCGAAACGCCAGTTCGGGATCCATGTCGAGCACGATGGTGAGGTCCGGCGTGTGGCCGTCCAGCGCCAGAACTTCGAGCGCCTCGATCAGCTTGTCGTCAACGCCTCCAGTCAGCCCCTGATAAGCGCGAGTGCTGTCATGGAAACGGTCCGAGATCACCCAGGTCCCCTGGCTCAGATTTGGCGCGATCAATTGCGTCACGTGATCGTGGCGGGCCGCCGCAAACAGGATGGCTTCGGCTCCCGGCCCCCAGCTTTCCGAACGTCCCTGCAGGATAAAGGAGCGGATGGCCTCGGCTCGAGGCGTACCACCCGGCTCGCGGGTGCGCACGGCCTGGATTGAGAAATTGTTAAGATTGGCGAGCAGACGCTTGACCTGGGTCGACTTGCCGACCCCCTCGCCCCCTTCGAAGGTCAGGAAGCGGGCGGGGCGAGGAATGGGAGCCTGAAGCATGAGATGGGGCCTATGTTCTGCCTACATCCAGCCGAGGGCGAGCTGCTTCAAAGCATCGGTTGCCTTGCGCACCAAATCGCCTTCTTCCACCGTTTCGGCGGCATAAAGGGGCGCAGCCTGCACCAGCTGGTTGTCACAGAATACGCGCAACTCGGCGATCTGGTCGCCCGCCTGCACCGGCGGCATCAGTGGGCTGGTATAGACAACTTCGCCCTTGAGGCACTTGCGCGAGCCGCGCGGCAGGTAAAGCGAAACCTCGCCGTCGCCCACAAGGCCAACGCTGCCGCTGCTGCCGCCATAAACATTGGCATAGGCGACAACCTTGCCCGCGGGATAAGCGGCAATGCGCTCGAACGCCCGCGTGCCCCAGGTGATGAGCTTGCGCCCCTCTTCGGTGCGCTGCGCCATCGATGTCAATCCATGCACGACCCCGATCAGGCGGCGGCCGCCGTCGTCCGTAGAGATCACCGAGCCATAACCGGACGCTTCCGTGTGGCCCGTCTTGAGGCCGTCCACGCCGATGCCCATTTCCACCAGCGAGTTGCGGTTGGGCTGGCGGATGCCGTTCCACTCCATCTCGGGTTCCGAGAAGTAGTGGTAGTATTCAGGATATTCGCGGATCAAATAGCGGGCCAGATTCGCGAGGTCGCGCGCCGTCACATGCATCTCGGGATCAGGCAGTCCCGTGGAATTGGTGAAGTGCGAACCGCGCAGCCCGATATCCTCGGCCAGCTCGTTCATCATCGCGGCAAAGCTGCCTTCCGAACCGGCAATACCCTCGGCCAGCACAATTGCCGCGTCGTTACCCGACTGGATGATCACCGAGCGGACGAGATCCTCGACCTTGATCTTGCTGTTGAGGTCGGCAAACATCGTCGAGCCACCCGAGGACGCGCCGCCGGTGCGCCAGGCATGCTCGGATACAAAGAACTCGTCGGTAAGGTTGACCCGTCCGGCCCGCACTTCATTGAACACCACGGCGACCGTCATGAGCTTGGCCATGCTGGCCGGCTCCATGGGTACATCGCCATCCTTTTGGAAGATGACGGTTCCCGATTCCTCATCCATCAGGACGGCGAACTTGGCTTTAGTGTCGAAATTGGCTTGCGCAAAGGCAGGAACTGACAGCGCCAGCAGCGCTGCCAGACAGACAAGAAAGCGGTTCACGATCGACAATCCCATGGCTTGAGTCTCCGGAGGGGAGCCGGGCACAAAGTGCCCTTCGCCGATTAATAGAGGACTATGTCGTTGAGGCCAAGTTCTCGCGCAAGTTCGAGTACATCAGTGCGTGATACACCGGGCTTGAGTTTGGTGAGCACCAGCTGGGTTGCCGCGCGGCCATTGACGCTCACCGGCTTCTCGTCCACTGCGCCGAGGACGGCGAAGCGCTGCGCCAGCGCAATGGCATTATCGCTGTCGCTGAACACGCCCAGTGCCAGCTTGATGTCTCGGGCGTCGGCATCCACCGCCTCCACCCAATCCTTGAGCTGGGGCGCGCGGGTTGCCATCGCCGTGGCGGCAGCATGGGCGGTATCGATATTGAGGTCCTGCGCCTCGGGCGTGGTATCGGCATAGGCAAACAGGCCGCCGACCATGTCGAACAAGCTGTTATTGCCACTATCGGCAAAGCGCGTATTGCCGCTGTTGATCGGCGGGCCCGAATAGCTGGCGAGCAGCATGCGGGTATCGTCGCCTTCCAGCGGGGCCGGCGCGACATATTCGACGCTCACCTGCGCATGGCCATTATTCACATAGCCCAGCAGCTCGGCGGCACGATGGGACAGATCCATCACCCGGCCGGGCATATAAGGGCCGCGATCATTGACCCGCACCACAACCGAGCGACCATTGGCCTGGTTGGTCACGCGCACATAGGAGGGCAGCGGCAGGGTTGGATGGGCGCCGGTGATGGCATTGGCTGAAAAGATTTCACCATTGGCGGTGCGGCGGCCGTGGAAGTCAGAACCATACCAGGACGCCTCACCGGCAGCCCGGTAGTTCGGGTCGTGCTGGGGTACGTAGACCTTGCCCCGAACCTTATAGGGCTTGCCAAGCTGATAGCGCCCGCCACCCTTGGGTGGGTTGGGATGATTGGTGACGCGCGGCGAAGCGCTGACGCCGAATTCTTCGGAGGTAAATGCATCGCGCTTGACGGTGGCGCCTAGCCCGCCACCGCCGCATGCGGCGATCACAGGTGCAATGAGGGCCGCGAGGGCAAGGGCGCGAACGGCGGACTGCCTGGAGGTCTTCACTTTATACAAACTCATGTAACCACGCTGCTGAGCACAGACTGAAGCCCGGTGCTGGCCTGCTTGGCGCCTATGGAACGGGAATCTGGTTGAAGTGAAGTTAAGGCGAACGAAATGTGAGCGACAAAGCTCGCCTTTATCCGCAATTAGCGGCAATAGGCGCGACGCAGCCCACCCTTGCGGCGCAGGTCATATAAAGATATCTTTATGTCTCGCGCGATCCGACGAACCGAAGTTTAAGATAGGACGGCTATGACTCAGCCCGTTGCCCAGCCAGATCAGCCCGCCCTGCCCGATTGGACCGAGGTTCGCCAGGCCATCTCTGCGGCAGCGCGCGAGCGCATCCTGATTTTGGATGGTGCCATGGGCACCATGATCCAGCGGCTCAAGCTGTCCGAAGAAAATTTCCGCGGCGAGCGCTTCCGCGATTGGACCTTGCCGCTCCAGGGCAACAACGACCTGCTGGTGCTGACCGAGCCGCAGCAGATCGAGGATATCCACTACGCCTATTTCATGGCCGGGGCCGATATCGCCGAAACCAACACCTTCTCGGCGACCTCCGTGGCGCAGGCCGATTACGGCACGGAGTCTGCCGTCTACGACATCAACTATCAGGGCGTCGTCGTCGCCCGTCGCGCCGCATTGCGCGCCGAGGCCGCTGATGGCCGCCGCCGCTTTGTTGCGGGGGCGCTTGGGCCCACCAACAAGACCTCGTCCATGTCGACGGACGTCAACAGCCCCGGTCACCGTGCCATCACCTTTGATGAGCTGGTGGTCGCCTATGGCGAAGCCATTCGCGGGCTCGTGGATGCGGGCGCGGATCTGCTCCTGTTTGAAACCATCACCGATACGCTCAACACCAAGGCCGGCATCTTTGCCGCGCAGCGCTTGTTCGAAGAACGCGGCATTGATGTGCCGGTCATGATTTCAGGCACCATCACCGATCTCAGCGGCCGCACCCTTTCGGGGCAAACGCCTTCGGCGTTCTGGTACTCGGTGCGCCACGCCAATCCCATCACCATCGGGCTTAACTGCGCTCTGGGCGCCAATGCCATGCGGGCTCATCTGGGCGAATTGAGCGATGTCGCCGATACGCTGATCTGCGCTTATCCCAATGCCGGCCTGCCCAATGCCTTCGGGCAATATGACGAGTCGCCCGAATTCATGGCCGAGCAGATCGCCGGTTTTGCCGAGTCCGGTTATCTCAACATCGTGGGCGGCTGCTGCGGCTCGACGCCTGACCATATCCGCGCCATTGCCGACGCAGTGTCCCGCTTTCAGCCCCGGGCAATCCCGACCCAGGAGCCGCTCCTGCGCCTTGCCGGCCTCGAGCCCTTTACGCTGACGGAGGACATTCCCTTCGTCAATGTCGGCGAGCGCACCAATGTTACGGGCTCGGCGCGCTTCCGCAAGCTCATCACCGCCGGCGACTACACGGCCGCTCTGGAAGTGGCACGCGACCAGGTCGCCAATGGCGCCCAGATCATCGACATCAACATGGATGAGGGCCTGATCGACTCCAAGCGGGTGATGATCGAGTTCCTTAACCTGCTCGCCGCCGAGCCCGATATCGCCAAAGTGCCGCTGATGATCGACTCTTCCAAATGGGAAGTGATCGAGGCGGGCCTCAAATGCGTGCAGGGCAAGGCGCTGGTCAATTCCATCTCGATGAAGGAGGGCGTTGAATCATTCCTGCACCAGGCCCGCCTGGTTCGCGCCTATGGCGCTGCCGTGGTGGTGATGGCCTTTGACGAGCAGGGCCAGGCCGACACCCTCGAGCGCAAGGTCGAGATCTGCACGCGCGCCTACAAGCTCCTCACCGAGGAAGTCGGCTTTCCGCCCGAAGACATCGTCTTTGATCCCAATGTCTTCGCCGTGGCTACCGGCATCGAGGAACACAATGGCTATGGCGTGGCCTTCCTCGAGGCCACCAAACAGATCACCGACACCCTGCCCCATGTCCATATATCGGGCGGCATCTCCAATCTCAGCTTCTCGTTCCGCGGCAATGAGCCGGTGCGGGAGGCCATGCACGCGGTCTTCCTCTACTATGCCATCCAGAACGGCATGGACATGGGCATCGTCAATGCTGGCCAGCTCGCCGTTTACGAGTCCATCGACCCCGAGCTGCGCGATGCCTGCGAGGACGTGATCCTCAACCGCCGCCCGGACGCCACCGACCGCCTGCTGTCCCTCGCCGAGCGCTATCGCGGCACCGCTGGCAAGGAAGCCGCGGCCAAGGACTTGAGCTGGCGCGACAAGCCCGTCGAAGAGCGCATCGCCCATGCGCTGGTCAACGGCATCACCGAATATATCGACGCCGATACGGACGAAGCCCGCCGCAATGCGGAACGCCCCCTCCATGTCATCGAAGGCCCGTTGATGGCTGGTATGAGCATTGTTGGCGACCTGTTCGGCTCGGGCAAGATGTTCCTGCCACAGGTGGTGAAATCGGCTCGGGTGATGAAGCAGGCCGTGGCGCTGCTCCTCCCCTATATGGAGGCCGAAAAGAACGCCGACGGCAACGCCACCGGCCGCAAAAGCGCGGGCAAGGTGTTGATGGCCACCGTCAAAGGCGACGTGCACGACATCGGCAAGAACATCGTCGGGGTCGTGCTCTCCTGCAACAATTACGAGATCATCGATCTGGGCGTCATGGTGCCCACCGCCAAGATCCTGCAGACCGCTCGCGACGAGAAGGTCGATATCATCGGCCTATCCGGCCTCATCACCCCCTCGCTCGACGAGATGGTGCATGTGGCGGCCGAAATGGAGCGCGAGGGCTTTGACATTCCCTTGCTGATCGGGGGCGCCACCACCAGCCGCGTCCACACCGCCGTCAAGATCCACCCGCGCTACGAACGCGGCCAGACCGTCCATGTCAACGACGCCAGCCGCGCCGTCGGCGTCGTCGGCAACCTCTTGTCGCCCGACAACAAGGTGTCGTTCATCGCCGATATCCGCGCCGAATATGCCAAGGCCGCCGCGGCCCATGAGCGCGCAGAATCGGAAAAGCAGCGCTTGTCGCTGGAAAAAGCCCGGGCCAACCGTTTCGCGCCGGATTGGTCGAGCTACACCCCGCCGGTTCCCGCCTTCCTTGGCACCCGCATCTTTGCCGATTGGGACCTGGCCGAGCTCGCCCGCTATATTGATTGGACCCCGTTCTTCCAGACCTGGGAACTCAAGGGCCGCTATCCCGCGATCCTCCAGGATGAGCGCCAAGGGGAAGCGGCGCGCCAGCTTTGGGCTGATGCCCAAAAAATGCTGGCCCAGATCATCGATGAAAAGTGGTTCAAGCCCAAGGCCGTGGTCGGCTTCTGGCCCGCAGCTTCCGTCGGCGACGATATCCGCTTGTGGAGCGACGAGAACCGCAGCGAGGAACTCGCCACGCTTTTCACCCTGCGCCAGCAGCTGACCAAGCGCGACGGCAAGCCCAACATGGCGCTGGCCGATTTCGTGGCGCCGGTCGACAGCGGCAAGCCCGATTACATCGGCGCCTTCGTGGTCACGGCCGGGCTCGAGGAAGTGGCGATCGCCGAGCGCTTCGAGCAGCAAAATGACGATTACTCGGCCATTCTGGTCAAGGCGCTGGCCGACCGCTTCGCCGAAGCCATGGCCGAAGCCATGCATGAACGGGTGCGCAAGGAGTTCTGGGGCTATGGCGCGAACGAAACCTACGCACCCGAAGAGCTGATTGCCGAGCCCTATCGCGGCATCCGCCCGGCGCCCGGCTATCCCGCCCAACCCGACCATACGGAAAAAACTACGCTGTTCCGGCTGCTCGATGCGGAAAACGCCGCCGGCGTCACCCTAACCGAAAGCTATGCCATGTGGCCCGGCTCATCGGTTTCAGGCGTGTATTTCAGCCATCCCGACGCCTACTATTTCGGCGTAGCCAAGGTGGAACGCGACCAGGTGCTCGATTACTCCAGGCGCAAGAATATGAGCGTGGCGGAAGTGGAGCGCTGGCTCGGCCCGATCCTCAACTACATCCCCGGCCCGGCCATCGTGGCCGCCGAGTGATGCTGAACCCGCGTGCCCCAACTGGGGCACGCCTCCTATATTCCGTCCCACCTTCGGCCACCCGGCCGGGGCCAGCGGCGAGGTCAGCGATGCCCCATAACCGCATTCCGGTGACACTGGTGAGCGCCCCTCGTTTTCTTGCGGCCCTGGACCCGGAAACCGCCCTGCTCCGTCTCCCCGCCAATACCGGGCACGGTCACGCTGATGGTGAGCAGTGCCCCGCCTGCGCCGCCCAGCTCGACATTCGTGCCCAGCTCTTCAATTTGCTGGAAGAAGCCCGCCAGGGCCTGCGCGCGCCCTTTTCCAAGGTCGTCGTGGATGCCAGTGCCGTCCAGGACCAGGCCCGGCTAGTGGCCGCGCTCCAGGGCAAGCTCCCGGCCCAGGCCCTGCGCGACCACGCCGTCGCCCGCGCCTTCTACCTCGCCAGCGAGGCCTGACGCAGAGACGACTGAATTCGTCGTCCCTGCACCGCCCCGGCCCACCCCCGATGTCACCCTGGCCTTACCCCGGGCCTCATCCCGAGATTTACCCCCCAAGCGAGATCGCCTCCTAGCGCCCGATATCCCGGCTTAAGCCCGGGAGGGCACATCCATGCTATCGGCAGCCGCAGCGACTTCCGGCAGCCGCAAAAACGCTAAAAGAACCGCATCAGGGGCGTATCGAGTCGCAAATACAGCGGATGCTTGGGCGAGCCATCGGCGTTGACCCCAAAGCACCACAGCTCCACGCCGTCGGCGCGCAGCGCCTCCACCAGTTCCCGCCCGGCCGGTGCCAGCGCCTTGTTGAGCTTGCCGTGGCAAAGCACCACTCGGTCAGCCCCGGCCGCTGCAGCGCGCAGCGAGGGCAAATTGGCCGGCGAGGACACCACAACGCCCGGCACCAGCAGCGCCTTGGGGTCGGTGGCGCGATAATCGCCCACATTGCCCTTGGCCATGGCCGTGTAGCCCTCGCGGCGGGCGAAAGTCCATTCGCGCGCGCAGGTGGGATCGTTGACAGTGGCATCGGCCGTCGAAGGGTTCATGCCGATGAACATGATGTACTGTTCGGGGAAGCTGTCGCCCAGCCAGCGCCGCATCAGTTGGCGATGTTCATGGTCGCTGAACTGCGCATCCCCGCGCACGCCCGGCGGCAAGGCCAGGCGTACCCGACCGCCCGGATCATGGTCGTCTCCAATCATGCGGTCAGATCGCTTGGGGGCACCAGCCCATTGATCAGCGAAGCTGTTGTCACCGTATTGGCCAGCAGGCACGCAATGGTCATTGGCCCGACCCCTCCCGGCACTGGCGTGAGGGCGCCTGCAACCTCCGCTGCCGAAGCGAAGTCCACATCGCCCAGCAGCCGTGATTTGCCGGGGCCGCGCTCGGGTGCATCAACCCGGTTGATACCGACATCGATCACGGTCGCGCCGGGCTTGATCCAATCGCCCTTGATCATCTCGGGACGTCCCACGGCGGCAATCACGATATCGGCTTGGCCAACAACACGCGGCAGGTCGCGGGTGCGCGAATGGGCCATGGTGACCGTGCAGTTTTCCCGCAGCAGCAGTTGCGCCATCGGCTTGCCCACCAGATTGGAGCGGCCAACCACCACGGCATGCAGGCCCGAAAGGTCCCCCAGCGTGTCGCGAAGCAGCATGAGGCAACCCAGCGGCGTGCAGGAAACCGGTCCCGGCAGGCCGATCACGAGCTTGCCGACGCTTTCGGGCGTGAAGCAGTCCACGTCCTTGTCGGGTGAAATGGTTTCGATCACCTTCTTGGAGTCGATCTGGCCAGGCAGTGGCAGTTGCACCAGGATGCCGTGGATGGCCGGATCGGCGTTGAGCCGCTCGACCAGCGCCAGCACCTCGGCTTCATCAGTGGTTTCCGGCAGTTCGTATTTTTCGGAGTGCATGCCCACTTCAACCGTCTGCCGCGCCTTTTGGGCGACATAGACCTGGCTGCCCGGATCACTGCCGACGATGATCACGGCCAATCCGGGCGTGATGCCGTGCTCGGCCTTGAGGCGCGCGACATGAGCGGCAATGCGCCGGCGCAGACCTTCGGCAAAGCCTTTTCCGTCGATTATCCTGGCAGTCATTGGGCACTCTCCTTGACCAAAGCCGATGGGGTTCCCTTAAGCCAAGGATAGCGCCGCCGTCCACTGCGGCACGCCTAAAAAGGCGAGGGCTGCAACAGCGTCAGCCATTGCAGCCCTCGGGGGACCAGCCCCACCGCACTGTTGAGGGCTTGGGGACAAGCAGCGGAACATGGTCCCGATTCACCAGCTGCATGGGTCGCTTGCCTTGCCAGTGAACAGGGACCAAGATGAAGGGCAATTGCGGCGCAAAATCAGCAGCACACGGCGTTGTGAAACCAAGCCGCGTCACCGGTGTTTGGTTGGCGTCGCAAGGCTGCCACGACTTGATGGTAGCTGTTCCTGAGCCCGCTCCCCACCGCGCCGGTCAACGAGAAAAACAATGACGACGATCAGCCCGCCTCACATCGCCACCAGGTCCTTCACCGATCCACAGGAAGCCTGGGAGTTTCTGGCCGAGATCTACCACCGCAACACCAGCTTCATCCGCGAACATCTGGATGGGCTGGCGCATGGGGTGATCCCGGGCGGAAGGGTGCGGGCCTGCTATCCGCAGGTCGAGGTGCGCTCAACCAGCTTCGGGCGCGGGCGCTCCACCCTGCCCTATGGCTATCTGCATACGCCCGGCCTTTACCGCACCACCGTGACCGCGCCGGACCTGTTCCGCACCTATTTCCAGGAACAGTTCTCCGTCATCCTCAACAATCACGGCGGCACGATCGATATCGGGGAATCCGATACCCCGATCCCGCTGCATTTCGCCATGCCGCCCAATTCACGAGTGGATGGTGAAGCGCTCAACGCGCTCGATATTCCGCTACGTGATGTGTTCGATGCGCCCGATCTGGCCAATGCCGATGACGAAATCGCCAATGGCACCTTCATCCCGCCCAAGGGCGGACCCTACCCGCTCGCCGCGTTTACCGCACCCCGGGTGGATTATTCGCTGTTCCGCCTCAGCCACTACACCGGCACCGATGCACAGCATTTCCAGAACTTCGTGATTTTCACCAATTACCAGTTCTACATCGATGAGTTTTGCCGGGTCGCCAAGGAGTATATGTCCTCCGGGCATGCCCAATATGATAGCTTCATCGAGCCGGGCAATTTCATCACCAACAATGTCCGGCTTGGCGGCGAAGTCTCCGGCACCCCCGTCGCTCGCGCCCCGCAGATGCCCGCCTACCATCTGACCACGGGCAGCAGCCGCGGCATCACCATGGTCAATATCGGGGTTGGCCCATCCAACGCCAAAACCATCACCGACCACATCGCCGTCTTGCGCCCCCATGCCTGGATTATGCTCGGCCACTGTGCGGGCCTGCGCAACTCGCAGGAACTTGGCGACTACGTTCTCGCCCATGCCTATGTGCGCGAAGACCATGTGCTCGATGCCGACCTGCCCCTCTCCGTGCCCATTCCGGCCCTTGCCGAAGTGCAGGTCGCCCTGGAACGGGCCGTGGAGGAAATCACCCAGCTCGAGGGGCTCGAAACCAAGCGCATCATGCGCACCGGAACTGTCGCAACCTTTGACAATCGCAACTGGGAGTTGCGCGACCAGGCCGAGATCACCCAGCGCCTCAGCCAGTCCCGCGCTGTCGCCCTCGATATGGAATCGGCCACCATCGCCGCGAACGGCTTCCGCTTCCGCGTTCCTTATGGCACCCTGCTTTGCGTGTCCGACAAGCCACTCCATGGCGAGCTGAAACTGCCTGGCATGGCTTCGGACTTCTACCGCACCCAGGTCAACCGCCACCTGCTGATCGGCCTGCGCGCTATGGAAATCCTGCGCGACCAACCCGCCGAACGCCTCCACTCCCGCAAACTGCGCAGCTTTGTGGAAACGGCGTTTCAGTAGAAGGACTATTGCGCCACACCAGATGCGGCTTGCGCCTCCCTCCCCCTTGAGGGGAGGGACCGAGGGAGGGGGTCCCCGTGGAACCCACCTGCCCCCCCAAAAGCCCGATTGTCACCCCGGCCCTGAGCCGGGGCCCACCTCAGGATGACCCCCGGCTCAACACCGGGGTGACACCTGTGGTAGGACGAGATTCACATTGAACCACCACAACTCGCCCCATCGCCTCCCTCCCCCTTGAGGGGAGGGATCGAGGGTGGGGGTGCAGGCGGTTCCGCAATAGCATAGCGCGGAAGACGCCCGAAACCCTACTGCTTGCCCGTGCCCGGCTCGGCCATCTGCCGGTGCCGTTCAGCCAGCGCACCCTGGGGCAGCACATTGCTCATCAGCGCCTGCATCTTGTTGGCAAAGCCCGACACTTCATGCCCGTCGCCGCGCATCATCGCGTCATAGCCAGCCTTGGCCACCATTGCCGGATCGTCCTTCTTGTCGGTGGCGACCTTGGTGTCCAGCATGTCGGCCACTTCAAAGAAGTTGGTGTCGGTGGGCCCCGGCATCAGGAGGGTGATCGTGACATCGGTGTCCTTGAGCTCGTTGCGCAGCGCATAGGCGAATGAATCCACATAGGCCTTGGTCGCGTTGTACACCGCCTGGAAGCTGCCGGGCAGCAAACCCCCGATCGAGCCGGTGATCAGCACTTTCCCCGCATTGCGGTCGCGCATGTCGCGCACGAACTTGTGCAGCAGATAGGTCGTGCCGATGACATTGACGTCGATCACCTGCTGGATGTCGGCGAAGTCCTGGTCAAGGAATGCCTTGCCGAGCCCCCGGCCGGCATTGGCCATCAGCACATCAACAGGTCGCCCGAGCGCAGCCACAGCGGCATAGAGCTCATCGACGCCTTCATAGGTGGAAAGATCGGCCTGCACCGCCTCGACGCTGCCACCGAACTGGCGCAGCGTTTCGGCGGCGTCGTCGATGTCGGATCCGTCGGCGGCGATCACGAGATTATAGCCCTGCTCGGCGCAGTGCTTGGCCAGTTCAAAACCGATGCCTGAAGAGGCACCGGTCACAACGGCGAGTTTGTCGAATTCGGCCATGTCAAACTCCGGACTTTTTGCATCCAGATCAACGATGGCCGAACTCGGCTGTTCCGCATTCTTAACGTTGCGTCAGGACCCGTTCAGGATCCGTTCATCATTGTGGCGATCAGCGGCCCTTGACCACCGAGAAGCCGGCATATTTGGCCGAAGTGCCCAGCTGCTCCTCGATGCGGATCAGCTGGTTGTACTTGGCCAAACGGTCCGAGCGCGACAGCGAACCCGTCTTGATCTGCCCGCAATTGAGCGCCACGGCAAGATCGGCAATGGTCGAATCCTCGGTCTCGCCGGAGCGGTGCGACATAACCGAAGTGTAACCTGCACGATGGGCAGTATCGACGGCGTTGAGAGTCTCGGAGAGCGAGCCGATCTGGTTGACCTTGACCAGGATGGAATTGGCGACACCCATCTTGATGCCTGATACCAGGCGCTCAGTATTGGTGACGAACAGATCATCGCCCACCAGCTGTACCTTCTTGCCAATGGCTTCAGTCAACGCCTTCCAGCCATCCCAGTCATCCTCGGCCATGCCGTCTTCGATGGAAATGATCGGATAGCGATTGGCCAGATCTTCCAGGAACCGCACATTCTCCTCCGAAGACAAAGTGCGACCTTCGCCTTCCATCGCATATTGACCGTTCTTGAAATACTCGGTCGCGGCGCAATCCAGGCCAAGGAATACATCCTCACCCGGCTTGTAACCCGCCTTTTCGATGGACTTCATAATAAAGCCCAGCGCCTCATCTGCCGATTTCAGGTTCGGCGCGAACCCGCCCTCGTCACCCACCGCGGTGTTATGACCCTCGGCCGAAAGACCTTTCTTGAGGGTATGGAAGATCTCCGCCCCGATCCGCACGGCGTCAGACAGGCTCTCCGCACCCACCGGCAGGATCATGAACTCCTGCATATCGATAGGATTATCAGCATGTTGGCCGCCATTGATGATGTTCATCATCGGCACGGGCAGCACATGGGCATTGGGCCCACCAATATAGCGATAGAACGGCAGCTCGCTCGATTCCGCCGCCGCCTTGGCAACCGCCAGCGACACGCCGAGAATGGCGTTCGCGCCCAGGCGACCCTTGTTGTGGGTACCGTCAAGCTCGATCATCGCCTGGTCGACCGCGATCTGGTCGAGCGCATCCATGCCCTGGATCTCGTCAAAGATCGCCGTGTTGACGTTCTCGACCGCCTGCGTCACGCCCTTGCCCAAGTAGAGCTGCCCGCCGTCGCGCAGCTCCACTGCCTCATGAGCGCCCGTCGAGGCGCCCGAGGGTACCGCTGCACGGCCAAAGGAGCCGTCATCGAGCACCACATCGACCTCGACCGTGGGGTTGCCACGGCTGTCATAGATCTGGCGGCCGGTTACGTGGATGATCGAAGACATGGAAAGCCCTTCCCTCGGCGGTTTTACTTGCTGGCCCTGTTCCTAGACGTCGGGTGTGACAAGGAAAAGGGCTCAGCGCAAAAAAAGCCGCTAGGCGTTGGCGCTAGACCGACTTAGCCGGCCCCGCAACATGTTCGGTGCGGTCGCGCTCGGTGGTCGCGGCCATATCCAACACCTTCTGCAGGTTAGCGGCGTGGCGGAAGGATGGCTCCTGGTTGGCGCCATCGCGCACCGCTTCGGCGAACCGCCTATAGTTGGTGGGTACCGGGTCAACCTCGATCTCGCGCCAGGTGGCGGTTTCCGCGTCATCGCCGAGGCAGGCCATCAGCTTGGGATGGTGATTAAGGTCGGAGATATCGAGCCCGCCCTTGTCGCCATAGATGCGCAGCCGCAGGTCATTGAGGTGGCCGGTAGCCCAGCGCGTGGCGTGGATCACGCCCATGGCGCCGTCCTGCATTTCAGCCGTCATGACAAAGGTGTCGTTGGCGTCGAGCACATATTCGCCGATCTGGTTGTCCTTGGCCTTGCCAAAGGTTTGCAGGCGGAAAAACACGTCAGCGAAATCGCTGCCGACGACAAAGCTCGCAAAATCAAGGATGTGGATGCCGATATCGCCCAGAACACCGTTTGAGCCATGCTTGCTCGACAGGCGCCACAACCAGGTCGGCGAAGTCCGCCAGTCGCCCCAAGCTTTGGACACCAGCCAACTCTGTAGATAGCTCGCTTCAAAGTGCTTGACCTGCCCGATTGCGCCCTCCGCAACCATGCGCTGCGCCGCCTGGATCTGGGGCACATTGCGATAGGTGAGGTTGACCATGTTGACGAGGCCCAGCCGCTCGGCTGTTTCCGTCATCTCATGGGCCTTGGCATAGTTGGTGGACAGCGGCTTTTCGCAGAACACATGCTTGCCCGCGGTCAGCGCCGCCATGGTCGTCGGGTAGTGTACGCTGTCGGGTGTGATATTGGAGATAGCGTCGAACTCGCCCCATTCAAGCGCCGCGTCAAGCGAAGCAAAGCCGCGCGGAATATCGTGCGTTTCCCTGAAGGCCTGCAGCCGGTTCGGGTCGGTATCGACCGCCCCGACCAGGTCCACACCTTCGACCTCGCGGAACCCTTTGACGTGGAGCCTGGCCATGCCGCCGGTTCCGAGAAGCAATAGACGCATGGAAACACCTTTGTTGTGCGCAGATTGTTGCCTTGCCCCAACCCTTCGGCGCCCCGAAGGGTTGCGATCAAACGCAAGCTCAAAGGACGACAACGGCCCGCGCCGGTCAACTGGGTGGAATGACCTTCTCTGCGGCTTTTTACGTTTTTGTACCGGGCTCACCGCCCTTGATTTGCCGCGCTTTGGATGAAGGCTCCACCCATGATCCGAACCATGCTTTTTGCGGCCTTTGCCGCCTTCAGTTTTCCCGCCGCGGCGCAGGAAGATCTTGCCCAGATACTCACCACGGCCGAGCAGCTGGAGCCGCTCGAGACTGTAATCGTAGCCCAGCATGGCAAGGTTCTTGCCGAGCGGGGCTATCGTGGCCACAGCGTCACGGATCCGACCAACATCAAGTCGGCGTCAAAGACGATCCTCGCGACGCTGGTCGGCATTGCCATCGAGCGCGGCGTGCTGGAGGGCGTCGATCAGCCCATCGCCACCATTCTCGATGAAGAGCTGCCCGACGATCCAGATCCTCGCCTCGAGCGGGTCACGATCGGCAATCTGCTGTCCATGCAGGCGGGGCTGCAACCCACATCGGGGCCGAACTACGGTCGCTGGATCGCGAGCCGCAACTGGGTGCGCGCAGCGCTTGATCAACCTTTTGCCGACGAGCCCGGGGGCCGCATGCTCTACTCCACCGGCTCGAGCCATCTTCTATCAGCGGCGCTGACCAAGGCAACGGGAAAAACCACCCTTGCCCTCGCGCGCGACTGGCTGGGTGCGATTGAAGGTTTCGAGATCACCGCTTGGGAACGTGACCCGCAAGGCATCTATCTCGGCGGCAACGAGATGGCGATGAGCCCGCGCTCGTTGCTGGCCTTTGGCGAAATGTTCCGCGCTGGCGGCCTGGCCGGCAATGGCGAGCGCGTGCTACCACAGAGCTGGATCGACCAGTCCTGGACTCGGCGCACCACGTCTCGGTTCAATGCGGATGGCTATGGCTATGGCTGGTTCCTCACCAGCATCGGTGGCGAGGAGGTGCGCTATGCCTGGGGCTATGGCGGGCAAATGCTTTATCTGGTGCCCGAGCTGGACCTCACCGTGGTCATGACCTCGGATGCGAGCCTGCCTGCCGCGAGCACCGGGCACCGCGATGATCTCAAAGCGCTGCTAGCGGAGATTATCGCCGCCGTACGCCCGGCTTCGCCAGGCACGCCCTAGTCCTCAAGCTTGTGACCTTCGAGGCGCCGGGCGGCGAGTTCCGCTTCGGCCTTGCTCTGGTTCTTTTCGGCCTTGGTGCGGCCGAAAAGAATTCGGTTCTGCTCAGCCTTGACGGCCTCATCCTCGCGCGCCTTGCGTTTGCGGGCGGTACGAAGATTGACGATCTCGGCCATCCGCTAGGCTCCTACACCAGCCGGCTTTGATCGATGGCAGCCGCGATGAAGCTGGCGAACAGCGGGTGAGGCTCGAAGGGCTTGCTCTTGAGCTCGGGGTGGAACTGCACGCCGATAAACCAGGGGTGATCGGTGCGCTCCACGATTTCTGGCAGTTTGCCGTCGGGCGATACGCCCGAGAACAAGAGGCCGTTCTTTTCCAGCAGCTTGCGGTAGTCCATGTTCACTTCATAGCGGTGACGGTGCCGCTCGGAAATGTGCGTGGTGCCATAGATATCGGCAACGCGGCTGCCTCGGGTCAGCTGCGCCGGATAGGCACCCAGCCGCATCGTGCCGCCCAAGTCGGTGTCGCTGCCGCGCACTTCCTTGTTATTCTCGCGCGTCCATTCGGTCATCATCCCGACGATCGGCTCCTTGGTCGGGCCGAATTCCGTGGACGAAGCATTCTTGATGCCGGCGGTGTTGCGCGCCGCCTCGACGCAGGCCATCTGCATGCCAAAGCAAATGCCGAAATACGGCACGTCCTTGACGCGGGCAAAGCGTGCTGCCTCGATCTTGCCGGCCGAGCCGCGCTCACCAAAGCCCCCCGGCACCAGGATGCCGTGCACATGTTCCAGGTAAGGCGCGGGGTCATCGCGCTCGAACACTTCCGAATCGATCCACTGCAGGTTGACCTTGACCCGGTTGGCGATGCCGCCATGGTTGAGTGCTTCGGACAGCGACTTATAGGCGTCCTTGAGACCGGTATACTTGCCCACGATAGCGATATTGACCTCGCCTTCGGGGTTGTGGAGGCGCTTGGACACTTCTTCCCAGGCCGTCAGGTCGGGCGTCGGTGCGTCGGTGATACCAAAGGCAGCAAGCACCTCACGGTCGAGCCCCTCGTGATGATAGGCCAGCGGCACATCATAGATTGAGCCAACGTCCAAGCCCTGGATCACCGCCGATTCGCGCACATTGCAGAACAGCGCGAGCTTGCGCTTGTCGCTATCGGGAATGGGACGATCGCAACGCACCAGCAGCACATCGGGCATGATGCCGATGGAGCGCAGTTCGGCCACCGAGTGCTGGGTCGGCTTGGTCTTGAGCTCTCCCGCCGAGGGGATATAGGGCATCAAGGTCAGGTGCAGATAGCAGGTATCGCCGCGTGGCAGGTCGTTGCCGAGCTGGCGGATCGCCTCGAAGAATGGCAGCCCCTCGATGTCGCCGACGGTGCCACCGATCTCGACCAAAACAAAGTCGAAGTCCTCGTTGCCCTCGCGCACGAATTCCTTGATGGCATCGGTGACGTGCGGAATGACCTGCACGGTAGCGCCGAGGTAATCGCCACGCCGCTCGCGGGCGAGAATATCGGAATAGATGCGGCCGGTGGTGATGTTGTCGCGCTTGTTGGCCGAGCGACCGGTAAAGCGCTCATAGTGGCCCAGGTCGAGGTCGGTTTCCGCCCCGTCATCGGTCACGAACACTTCGCCGTGCTGGGTGGGCGACATCGTGCCCGGGTCCACATTGAGGTAAGGATCAAGCTTGCGCAGCCGCACCTTGTAGCCACGCGCCTGCAGCACAGCGCCCAAAGCCGCTGATGCCAGACCTTTACCCAAAGAGGAGACCACGCCTCCGGTGATGAATACGTACCGAGCCATGGGCGTTCACCTTACTCAAACAGCGATTCGAATCAAAGAGCGCCTTTGCGCTCTCCACAAAAGAAGAAGGGGATGTTGCCATCCCCCTGTTCGGTTCTGCCTTGCGGCTTAGTTGGCGGGCGGGGCCGCCGGGGCCGTTGCCGGTGCCTCGGGCACTGGCAGGTCCGTAGCGGGAGCCGCTGGGGCCGCATTGTTCTGGGCCGCAGCCGGAGCGGGCGCAGTAGGCTCGGTGACCGGGTCGGAACCAGCGGGCGCAACGGGGTCATTGGCAGGGGCTGCGGGCACGGGCAGATCGGACGGGGTCGAGCTTTGCAGCGAATTGAGCGCATCAAGCACGCTGGTGGGCGCGGTGCCATCGGGGGTCTGGACTGCGCGCTCAAGAATGCCCGAGCTGCCGCGATCCACTTCGTTGAGAATGGTCAGGCCGATGGCGGTGGCGAAAAACAGTGCAGCGAGAATCGCCGTGGTGCGGGTCAGCAGATTGGCCGAGCCGCGGGCCGTCATGAAGCCGCCGCCACTGCCCCCGCCGATTCCGAGCGCGCCCCCCTCGGAGCGCTGCAGCAGGATCACCGCAATAAGCGCCAGCACGATCAGGAGGTAAGCAACAATGAGGACGTTCGCCATCGATCTCAGTTTCGGTCAAGCAAAAGATGGGGCGTTCTACACGCCCCCTCGCGCAAATGCCAGACGCTTGCGCCGCTTTTCAGCGCAGCATCCGGATCGGCTCATACCGCCGAGATAATGGTGTAGAAGTCCTTTGCCAAGAGGCTCGCGCCACCGACCAGCCCGCCATTCACATTCTCGATGGCCAAAATCTCGCGCGCATTCTGCGGCTTCATCGATCCACCATAGAGAATCCGGACGGTCTGGCCGTCTTCACCGAACCGCTCAACCAGCAACTGGCGGATGCGGTTGTGCATGGCAGCGATCTCTTCATTGCGCGGTGTGCGGCCCGTTCCGATGGCCCAGACCGGCTCATAGGCGATGACGATGCCGTGCTCGGCGCCAGCATCGGGGACCGAGGCGGCCAGCTGCGCTGCAACGACGCTCTCGGCTTCGCCGCTGTCACGCTGCGCTTCGGTTTCCCCGACGCAGACGATCGGCTTGAGCCCCGCCGCAATAGCGGCTTCCGCCTTGGCGCGAACCAGGTCGTCGCTTTCCCCGTGATCGGCCCGCCGCTCGGAATGCCCGACAATCACATATTGCGCGCCGGCATCGGCGAGCATCGGTGCCGACAGATCGCCCGTATGCGCGCCCGAAGCGGCCTGGTGGCAATCCTGCCCGCCGGCCATGATGCCGCTGGTCGCGCCCCGATTGGCAACGGCGTGAAGAATGGTCGCAGGCGGGCAAATCACCACCATGGCACGGGGGGCATCGCCCGAGGTCATCAGACTGGCTAGCTCTCCCAACTGGTCGATCGCGGCGCGAAGCCCGTTCATTTTCCAGTTGCCGGCGATCAGGGGGGTGATGGTGCGGGTCACTCTTGTATACTCCTGCCTCTTGCACCGGAGCGGGCTTTGCCCTAACCCCGGCAGTCACTAACTCTAGTAGTACCCCGCCTTGCCAGCGGTAAAGCCCTGTATCTCGTGTAGCGGAACGCCCCACATGCTCGATAGTTTGCGTTTGTTTGCAAAATCCTGGATGGGCAAGATCCTGGGGGCCTTCCTCCTGGTGGGGCTTGCCGGCTTTGGCATCAACAATGTCATCACCGACCTGGGCGGCAGCACCGTTGCTCGCGTTGGCGATGAAGAGATCAGCTCGCGCGACTTCCTGCGCGCTTATCGCGGCCAGCTTAACCAGATCGCCCAGCAGATCGGCTCCATGCCCACACTCGAACAAGCCGAGAGCTTCGGCGTTCCGAGCCTGGTGCTGCAGTCCCTTGCGCAAGAGGCGGCCCTTGATGGTCTTGCCCACCGCATGGGGCTTGGTGTTTCCGAGCAGAAGCTGAGCGAATTCTTGCGGGAAGACCCCAATTTCAGCGGCACGCTGGGCACCTTCGATCCCGCGGTCTTCCAGCAGGTGCTGCAGCAAAATGGCATGTCGGAGTCCGAGTATTTCGAGGACCAGGCCGATTCTGCGCGCCGCCAGCAGCTGGCGCTGTCGCTATTCGGCGACACCAGCCTGCCCCCGACCGCCGCCCAGATGCTCAACCGCTACATTGCCGATCAGCGCACCGTCGATTTCTTCGTGATCAGCGACACCAATGTTCCAACGCCCCCGGTGCCAACCGAGGAAGAATTGGCCGCCTATCTCGCCGAACACCAGGCCGAGTACCGCACCGTTGAAACGCGCCAGGTGCAGCTCCTTGCGCTGTCGCCTGCCTCGCTCGCCGCAACCAAGACGATTTCAGACGAGGCGGTTGCCGCTGAATATGAGCGCACCAAGGATAGCCTGACCACGATCGAGCGCCGCAACATTCAGCAGGCCGTTCTGGCTTCGCCCGAACAAGCCGCGCTGTTTGAAGCGGGTGCCGCCTCGGGCCGCCCCTTTGCCGATGTGGTGGCGGAAGCCGGCCTCACCGTCACCGATCTTGGCACTCGAGGGCAGGCCGAAATCACTGACGCCACGCTGGCCGAAGCCGCCTTTAGCCTGCCGGCCGGCGGTTACCGAGTGATCAGTGGCGTGGCGGGCCCACGTGTCGTGCATGTGCAGACCATCGAAGCGGGCGGTCAGACCAGCCTGGAAGAAGCACGTGAACAGATTCGCGAGAATCTGGCTCTGGCCGAAGCACGCAAGGAAATCGCCGAAGTGCTCGACCAGGTCGAGGAACTACGCGCCGCCTTCCGGCCGCTCAGCGAAATCGCCGAGCGCTTTGGTCTTGAGCTCTATGAGGTAGGCGTTACCCAAAGCGGGGCAGAACTCGCCGTTATCGCGAGCTTGCCCGAAAGCGAGCGTCCGCGCGTGGTCCAGTCGATCTTTGCCGCCCAGGAAGGCAATCTCACGCCGGCCATCTCGCTGGGCGCCAACAACAATATATGGTTCGACCTGGAAGCCATCGAGCCAGCGCGCGACCAGACCCTTGATGAAGTGCGCGATGCGGTCGTCGCCGCGATCACCGCCGAGCGGATCAACGCGGCGATCGCCACCGAAGCCCAGGCTGCGGTTGATCGCCTCAATGCCGGCGAGCCCCTGGCCGATGTTGCCGCTTCGCTCTCCGTGTTCCCGCAGTTGAGCCCGCCCTTTAACCGCGGTGGCGCCGAGGGCACGTCCGTGGATGGCCTCGTTGCGGCGGCCGCCTTTGACGGCGGCCCCGATCATCATGGCATGGCCATCAATCAGGCTGGTGAGACCGTGGTGTTCCAGGTGGTTGAAGCAGTTCCTGCCGAAGGCCCACTCAATCCGCAAACCAGCGCCAGCCTCGAGAACGAAGTGCGCGTCGGCTTGTTCGGTGATTTCGTCTCCGCCGTGCGAGATGAAGCGGGGCTGCGGGTCAACGAGCAGGCGCTCCAGCAGGCGCTGACCCTCTCCACGGCGCAGTAAGCTCTTTCGGGAAACACGATAGTGGCCAGCGACTTCACCCAGCAGTTTGCAGATCGCTATGACGGGGGTGAGTCCCAGATCGTCTGGCGCCGCATCGTGGCCGATCTCGAAACGCCGATCGGCACCTATCTCAAGCTGGCTCAGGATCGCCGCAACACGTTCCTGCTGGAATCGGTGCAGGATGGTTCGACCCGCGGGCGTTACTCCATTATCGGCCTGCTGCCTGATGTGATCCTCAAGGTTGAACAAGGCACCGCCTGGATCAACCGGCAGGCCCAGCTTGACGCGACAGCCTTCGAGCCCCTGCCCGACCAGCCGCTTGATGCCCTGCGGCACCTGGTGGCCGACTCCCAGATTTCGGTGCCCGAAGGCCTGCCGCCTCAATCGGCCGGCATTTATGGCTTTTTGGGCTATGAGATGGTCCGCTATATGGAAGTGCTGCCCGACAGCAATCCGGACGATCTGCAGCTGCCCGAAGCCATGCTGATGCGCCCTTCGCTGCTGGCGGTGTTCGACACGGTCAAGGACGAGCTCTATCTCACCGCGCCCGTTTACGTCCGCCAGGGGGTGACCGCCCGCCAGGCCCATGAAGCCGCGACGGCTCGGATCGATGACGCTATCGCCCGCCTTGGGCGGGCGCTGCCAACGACCCCGGCCGTACCCGACCTGCAGCACATCGCCGTCCAGAGCAACACCACGCGCGACGAGTATTTCGCCATGGTCGCCCGGGCGCAGGACTACATCGCCGCCGGCGATATCTTCCAGGTCGTGCTCAGCCAGCGTTTCGAGGCCGAGTTCACCCTGCCGCCGACCGCCTTGTATCGGGCGCTGCGCCGCACCAATCCCAGCCCCTATATGTATTTCCTTGATTTCGGGGATTTCGCCGTGGCGGGCTCCAGCCCCGAGATCCTCGTGCGTGTTCGCGAAGGCGAGGTCACCATCCGGCCCATCGCCGGCACCCGCAAGCGCGGCTCGACGCCGACCCGCGACCAGGAACTGGCGGCCGAACTACTGGCCGACCCCAAGGAACGTTCCGAGCACCTGATGCTGCTCGATCTCGGGCGCAACGATGTGGGCCGCGTCGCTAAGACCGGCACTGTGCGGGTCACCGACAAGTTCTTTCTGGAATACTACAGCCACGTCATGCACATCGTCTCCAATGTGGTTGGCGTGCTCGATCCGCAATACGACTTTGTCGATGCGCTCGCCGCCGGCTTTCCGGCCGGCACGGTCTCGGGTGCCCCCAAGGTGCGCGCCATGGAGATCATCGACGAGCTGGAAAAGTCGCGTCGCGGCATCTATGGCGGCTGTGTGGGCTATTTCGGCGCCGATGGCACCATGGACACCTGTATCGTCTTGCGCACCGCGCTGCTCAAGGACGGCAAACTTTATGTGCAGTCCGGCGCCGGCATTGTTGCCGATAGCCAGCCGGCCCTCGAACAACTGGAATGCGAAAACAAGGCGCGCGCCCTTTTCAGCGCTGCCGAGGAAGCGCTACGCTATGCCGGCGAGGCGAGGATCGGGCAATGAGCGGCGACAAGACCAGCGTGGACCTCACGATGAGGTCGAACAATTATCGATGGCGGGGCTGGTTCTGATCTCTGAACCCCCATTCCCCATAGCTGCGCTGGAGCAGACCCATGACCCGCACGCTCGTTATCGATAATTACGACAGCTTCACCTACAACCTCGTCCACTATCTGGGCGAACTTGGCGCCGAACTCACCGTGGTGCGCAACGACAAGATCACCCCCGACGAGATCGAAACCATGGCCCCCCAGGCCATCGTCCTGTCTCCCGGGCCCTGCACCCCCAACGAAGCCGGCGTGTGCCTGGCGGTGATCGACCGCTTCAAGGCGCAGATCCCCATTCTGGGCGTATGCCTTGGTCATCAGGCCATCGGGCAGGCCATGGGCGGCGACGTCGTGCGGGCGCCCGAACTGGTGCATGGCAAGACCAGCGCCATCAATCACACGGGCGAAGGGCTGTTCCGCGGTCTCAACTCGCGCTTTGAAGCCACGCGCTACCACTCGCTGGTGGTTGAACCGACCACCCTGCCCGCTACCCTCAAGGTCACCGCCACCACCGATGATGGTCTGATCATGGGCATGCAGCACGAAAGCCTGCCGGTACATGGCGTGCAGTTTCACCCGGAAAGCATCGCCTCCGAGAACGGGCACGCGCTGTTGCAGAACTTCCTCAACCTCGCTCGCGACTTCAACGGAAAGACCGCCTGATGGACATCAAGCAGGCACTGGCCAAGATTGCTGACCGCCGCAATCTCACTGGCGAGGAAATGCGCTCGGTGATGCGCACCATCATGGCCGGTGAAGCGACCCCCTCCCAGCTCGGCGCTTTCCTCATGGGCATGCGCCTCAAGGGCGAGTCGGTGGGTGAGATCGCTGCCGCCGTGTCGATCCTGCGCGAGCAGATGGTGACGGTCGACGCTCCCGAACACGCCATCGACATTGTCGGCACCGGCGGTGATGGTGTTGGCACGCTCAACATTTCGACAGCCAGCGCCATCGTTGTTGCCGCCGCCGGCGTTCCCGTCGCCAAGCACGGCAACCGCGCCTTGTCGTCCAAATCGGGCTCCTCCCAGGCCCTTGAAGCCCTCGGCGTCAAGCTCGACCTCACCCCCGCCGAAATCTCGCGCTGCATCAACGAGGCCGGGATCGGCTTCATGTTCGCGCCGTCCCATCATCCGGCCATGCGTCATGTCGGCCCCTCGCGCGCTGAAATGGGCGTGCGCACCATGTTCAACCTGCTCGGACCGCAGTCCAACCCAGCTGGCGTACGGCGCTATATGCTCGGCGTTTATTCCCCGGAATGGGTGGAGCCGGTCGCCGCCGCGCTTCTCGCCAACCGGGCGATCAAGGCCTGGGTCGTGCATGGTCGCGATGGGCTGGACGAGCTTACGGTCACTGGCCCCTCCTATGTGGCCGAGATCGCTGACGGCAACCTTCACAGCTTCGAAGTCACCCCTGAAGACGCCGGCCTGTCACGCCATGATCCCAATGACCTGCTGGGCGGCGAGCCCGAATATAATGCCCTCGCCATCCACGCGCTCTTTGATGGGGCTCCCGGCGCCTATCGCGACATCGTCCTCCTCAACGCCGCGGCCTCGCTGATCGTGGCCGATGTGGTGAGCGATCTGCGCAGCGGCGCCGCCATGGCTGCCGAAATGATCGACAGCGGCAAGGCCCGGGAAACCCTCGAGCGCCTTGTCGCCATCTCCAATGGAACACCCCCATGAGCGATATTCTCAAGCAGATCGAAGCCTATAAGCGCGAGGAAATCGCCGCGGCCAAGGCCCTGCGCCCTTGGGACGAAGTGGTTGCCGCCGCCCATGAGCAGCCCCCGCCACGCGGCTTTCTCGCCGCCATCAAGGCCAAGCGCGCCCGCGGCGAATACGCCTTGATCGCCGAGGTCAAGAAAGCCAGTCCCTCCAAGGGCCTGATCCGGCCCGACTTCAACCCGGCAGAGATCGCGCGCGCCTATGAAGAGGCCGGTGCGACGTGCCTTTCGGTCCTCACCGACCAGCCCTCGTTTCAGGGCTCGCCGGCGTTTTTGCGCGAGGCGCGCGACGCCACCGCCTTGCCGGTCCTGCGCAAGGATTTCCTGTTCGAAACCTACCAGGTCGCCGAAGCGCGCGCCTGGGGGGCCGACTGCATCCTCATCATCCTTGCCGCTATTGGCGACGATGTTGCCCGCTACCTGCTCGATAGCGCCCGTGAGTGGGGCATGGATGCGCTGGTGGAAGTGCACGACCAGCTTGAGCTCGACCGGGCGCTGGCGCTCGACGCCGAGTTCATCGGCATCAACAACCGCAATCTGCGCACCTTCGAAACCCGGCTCGATACCTCGGTCAACCTTGCTGGCGGCGTGCCCGCGGGCAAGGTGCTGGTCAGCGAAAGCGGCATCAACGGCCACGAACACCTGCAGCATCTCGACCGCACAGCCGGCATCGGCACCTTCCTTGTCGGCGAATCGCTGATGCGCCAGGCCGATGTGGTCGCCGCCACCCGCGCCCTCCTGCAGGGTGTGCCCCAGGCCGCCCATCCATGAGCGAGCCGCAGCTGACCCATCTCAACGAGCGCGGGGAGGCCCGGATCGTTGATATCGGCGACAAGGCAGTCACCCGCCGCCGCGCCCTCGCCCAGGCGGTGATCAGCGGTCGGCCCGAAACCATTGCCGCCATCATGGGTGGCGCCCTCAAGAAGGGCGACGCCCTGGCCGTCGCGCGCGTCGCGGGCATCATGGCAGCCAAAAAGACCGCCGAGCTCATCCCTCTTTGCCACCCCATCCCGCTCACCAAGGTCAGCGTCGAGATGGAGGCGCGCGAGCCCGGCGCCATCACCATTCTTGCGACTGCCGAAACCACCGGCCAGACCGGGGTGGAAATGGAAGCCCTCATGGCGGCTTCCACCGCGGCGCTTACGCTTTACGACATGGCCAAGGGCATCGACCGCGAGATGGTTATTTCCGCGATCTGCCTACTCGAAAAATCGGGCGGCAAGTCCGGCGATTTCCAGCGGGCGCCATGAGCCTGCTCCCGGTTGAAGACGCCCTCGCGGCCATTTTCGCCCGCGTGCCGCCCGCCCGCACCGAGTCGGTGCCGCTTGAGGCCGCCGCCGGCCGGGTACTGACCGAGCCCCTGCTCGCCCGCCATGACCAGCCGCCTTTCCCCGCCAGCGCCATGGACGGCTATGCCGTGCGTGCGGCCGATATCGTGCCGGGCGCGATCCTAGATGTCGTCGGCACCGCCCAGGCCGGCGCCGGCTTTGGCGCGGATATCGCCCCGGGCACCTGCGTGCGCATCTTCACCGGCGCGCCCGTGCCCCCGGGCGCTGATGCCGTGATCATGCAGGAGGAAGCGACCCGCACCGGCGACCGCGTCAGCTTTGCGGCCCAACCTCCCATCGGGCGCAGCATTCGCCCGCTTGGCCACGACTTCCGGCAGGGACAAGAGCTGATTCCGAAAGGCTCGCGCCTGACGCCCATGCAACTGGCCGTCGCGGCCGCCGCTAATTGCGCGACGCTGCCCGTCGCCATGCAGCCGCGCATAGCGCTCCTTGCCACCGGGGACGAACTGGTGCTGCCCGGCACCGCTCTCGGACCGGGCCAGATCGTTGCCTCCAACAGCTTCGGCTTGCGGCCGCTCCTTGCGCCTTACGCCGCCGAGATCCGCGACTACGGGATCGCTCCCGACAACCGGGCGGCGCTTGCCGAGCGCCTTGCCGGCATCTTTGCCGAAGCGCCCGACTTCGTCATCACCACGGGCGGCGCCAGTGTTGGCGACCATGATATCGTGCAGGAAATCCTGCTGAGTCTCGGCGTGCAGCTTGATTTCTGGCGCATCAATATGCGCCCGGGCAAGCCACTGATGTTCGGCACTCTGGGCAAAACCCTGGTGTTTGGCCTGCCTGGCAATCCGGTTTCGGCCATGGTGACCGCCGCCGTCTTCATCAAGCCGGCGCTCCGCCGCTGGCTCGGCGTCGCCGAACCCGCCCGCTGGCACCTGCCGCTTCTTGCGCCCACGCCGCCCAATACCGCCCGGCGCCACTTCATGCGTGCCCAAATGGTGCATTCAAGCCAAGGTGCGGGCTTGCTCCCGATCAGCGAAACCGATAGCGGTCATACCTCCTCGCTGGCCCGTGCCGATATGCTGCTGGTGCAGCCGGAGTACGATCCCGGACAACCCGCCGGCACCCTAGCTGCGGCCATTCCGCTGGACGGGTTCTAAGCAGAGCCAAAGAATTTTCTCCTGCGCCCTTGAGCGTTATTGCAGAACATAACTGGAACACCTATGCTCGTTCAGTCTTTGTTCCGATTCTGCGATTGAAGGGCTCCGATGCTGACGCGCAAGCAACATGAACTGCTGATGTTCATCCATGAGCGGATGAAGGAAAGCGGCATTCCCCCTTCGTTTGACGAGATGAAGGACGCGTTGGATCTGGCCTCCAAGTCGGGCATTCACCGCCTGATCACGGCGCTTGAGGAGCGCGGCTTCATCCGCCGCCTGCCCAATCGCGCGCGGGCACTGGAAGTGCTCAAACTCCCCGATTCGATGAACCCCGCGCTCGGCGGCCGCAAGGCCCGCTTCGAGCCCAGCGTCATCGAAGGCAATCTGGGCCGTGTTGCCGCTCCGCCGCCACGCTCGGGCTGGAGCGATGATTATGTGCGCCCCGTCGCGGTCCCGGTCATGGGCCGGATCGCCGCCGGTACCCCCATCGAGGCCATCCAGAGCCATTCCCACACCATCTCGGTGCCACCCGAAATGCTTGGCCCTGGCGAGCACTACGCGCTCGAAGTGCGCGGCGATTCGATGATCGATGCCGGCATTTTCGATGGCGACACGGTGCTGATCCGCCGCCAGGACGTTGCCGGGACCGGCGAGATCATCGTCGCGCTGGTGGATGACGAGGAAGCCACCCTCAAGCGGCTGCGCCGTAAGGGCAACACCATCGCGCTTGAAGCGGCCAATCCCGCCTACGAAACCCGCATCTTCCCGCCCGACCGCGTCAAGGTTCAGGGCCGCCTGGTGGGCCTGCTGCGTAAATATTGACGCCCAGGGTCGAAAAACTCTGTCCTGTCCTGCTGCGCGGGGTGGGGCAAGAGCGCCACTGCTTGGCGTTCAGGCATCCTTTGGCTGGCTTGCAGCTGGTGAAAGGAACACGGGAAGGCTCCGAGCCGATTGAAGTCGGTGCCCTGCGCGAACTCGCGGAGGAGTCTGGCCTGCAGGCAGAGGCTTTGCGCACGCTGCCATCCAGCAGTGCCATTGCAGAGCAACAGCTTTGGCACTTCGTTGTGGTGAGTGCCGCCGCTCCCGTCCCCGAACACTGGCGTCACTTTACCCAGGATGATGGTGGTCATAGGTTCGAGTTCTTCTGGTGGCCACTCGAGCGCCAACCGGGCCCCGAATGGCACCCCATGTTCCAGCGGGCCCTCGCCCACATCGCTCGCCACGCCTAAAGCCGGAATCGGCCAAGAAATAATCTCTTCGACGGAACTCGATTGCCGCCCTAGGGTCCTCATCAGCCGCACCAGACCAGCGCCTGTATGCCCCCTCCTTCACCCTCCCCCTTGAGGGGAGGACCGGGGTGGGGGTTTAGTCCCTCCTCCGCGAGTGACGTTAGACCCGGCTGGCCACCTCCAATGCGCAATCCGCTCAAGCCCCATACCCCCCGACAATAACTTATCCCCGCCCCCGCCGATCACCCGCATAGTCTCCTCATCCGCGCACCCAAGCGAGATCATGACGAGTGGTTGGTGCGCGGAGGCTGGGGGATCGTGGGTCGCCGCGATCCGGCCGGTGTCCGCAAGAGCCGTGGACCTCTATCGTCCGGTGGTCTTGGGTGAAGAATCGCGATGGCAGCTGCACTGGCCATCGGAACCCTGATGTGGCGCAGGCAGCGGTGCCCGCCAGGGTTTAGTTCGACATCCGCGGAATCTGGCATGCGCCGCAGGAGGGAGCGGGCATCGGCACCCAGTCGCTGTTGGCGGGGCGGAGCTTCCGTTTTGCGCAACGTTTTTTGAGGCAATGCCTCGCCAACGCCGCTCCCAACCGGAGGCCTCGCGCCGACCGGAGTTTCGCCGTGCCTTGGAAACAAAAATCCCCGCCGAAGCGGGGATCTCGAAGTCGTTGTCGGCTGAGCCTAGTGGTTGTCGCGCGGCACGCCATAGGTCTGGGCAATGCGCTGGTAAGCCACTGCTGGCTTGAGTACGGCGCCATTGCCAAGCTGGTCGACCAGCCCGCGCTGGATCTCCTGCCAGGGCGTCTGGTGCGCGGGGTACTTGTAGCCGCCCGCTTCCGCCAGTTCTTGCCGGCGCGTCGCAATCTCGGCGTCCGAGATCAGGATATCGGCGGTGCCATTGTTGAGGTCGATACGCACCCGGTCACCCGTGCGTAGGATGGCCAGGTTGCCGCCCGCTGCCGCTTCAGGCGAGGCATTGAGGATCGAGGGCGAGCCCGACGTGCCGGATTGGCGCCCGTCGCCGATACAGGCCAGCGCGTGGACGCCCTTCTTGATGAGGTAGGCAGGGGGCCGCATATTGACCACTTCAGCCGCCCCCGGATAGCCGATCGGGCCCGCGCCGCGCATGAACAGCAGCGTGTGCTCGTCGATATCAAGCGAGGGATCATCGATCCGGTGGTGATAGTCCTCGGGACCATCGAACACCACCGCCTTGCCCTCGAACATGCCGGGATGCTCGGGATTGGCAAGGTAGCGCTCGCGGAACTCGGGCGAGATCACGCTGGTCTTCATGATCGCGTTGTCGAAGAGATTGCCGCGCAGCACCAGGAACCCGGCTTCTTCCTTGAGCGGCTGCTCGAACGGGCGGATCACCTTCTCGTCCTGGATGGGCGTGTTGCGGCAGTTCTCGCCGATGGTCTTGCCGTTGACGGTGGGTGCGTTCTCGCGGATCAGCCCCTGCTTCATCAGCTCGTTGACCACCGCCGGCACGCCGCCCGCATGGTAGTAATCCTCGCCCAGATATTCGCCGGCCGGCTGCAGGTTCACGAGCAGCGGCACCTTATGCCCATAGGTCTGGAAATCCTGCAGATCGAGCTCGACACCGATATGCTTGGCGATCGCCTGGATGTGGATCGGGGCGTTGGTCGACCCGCCAATCGCGGAATTGACCACGATGGTATTGATGAAATTGTCCTTGGTCATGATGTCGGAGGGCTTGAGGTCCTCATGCACCATGTCGTCGATGCGCTTGCCCGTGCGATAGGCCATTTCCTGGCGATCGCGATAAGGCGCGGGAATCGCGGCCGAGCCGGGCAGCTGCATGCCCAGCGACTCGGCCAGCGAGTTCATCGTGGTTGCCGTACCCATCGTGTTGCAGAAGCCGGTGGACGGCGCCGAGGACGCCACCAGCTCGATGAACTGCGCGTAGTCGATCTCGCCAGCCGCCATCATCTGGCGCGCCTTCCACACAATGGTGCCCGAGCCAGTGCGCTCGCCCTTGTGCCAGCCATTGAGCATCGGTCCGACCGAGAGCGCAATTGCGGGGATGTTGACGGTGGCTGCGCCCATCAGCATGGCCGGGGTGGTCTTGTCGCAGCCAATGGTCAGCACCACGCCATCGAGCGGGTAGCCATAAAGCACTTCCACCAGCCCGAGATAGGCCAGGTTCCGGTCCAGGCCCGCAGTGGGGCGCTTGCCGGTTTCCTGGATCGGATGCACGGGAAATTCGATGGCGATGCCACCCGCTTCCCGGATGCCTTCGCGCACGCGCTCGGCCAGCACGATATGGTGGCGGTTGCAGGGGGAAAGGTCAGAACCGGTCTGGGCGATGCCGATGATGGGCTTGTTGCCCTGCAATTCCTCCCGCGACACGCCGAAATTCATGTAGCGCTCAAGATAAAGCGCGGTCATGTCCGGGTTCTCGGGATTGTCGAACCAGGCGCGCGAGCGCAGCTTCTTGGGCGCGCTGCCCTGCCCATTGGGGGAAGAGAAGCTGTTGTCTGCCGTCATTACCTTATTCCTCAATAGTTCCGCCGAGGCGAATACAGGCTGCTGTTTGCTACAGTTCTAGCATGTTAGTTGCAGGAGTGAACGCCAATCCTGTTGGATTTCGTCGCCCCTTGCGCTCGCAGGGCAACCGGGCGGCGTCGAATCGGCTAGGCGCAGGCCAGCGCAGCGACTAGGTTTGCCCGAAAGTGCGGGGCGGACTGCAAGAGGGGCAAGCATGAGTGAATTTGTGGATTGGGTCGGGGTCGATTGGGGCACCTCCAACCTGCGGGCTTGGGGCCTGAGTTCCGACGGCACGGTGATCGTTGCGCGCAAATCCGATCAAGGCATGGGCAAGCTGACGCGCGACCAGTATCCAGGCGTGCTCGAAACCTTGCTCGATGGTCTAGTCGGCAACAACGGCGGTGCGCTCGACGTATTGATCTGCGGCATGGCCGGCGCGCGCCAGGGCTGGTTCGAAGCGCCTTATTTGGAAGCACCAACCGATTTGCGCGGCCTGCTTGACGGCGCAGTGCGCCCGCCCATGCCCAACAATCACCTGGCCCCGGCAATTCTGCCCGGTGTGTGCCAGAAGGCCGGCGGCGACAATGTGATGCGCGGCGAGGAAACCCAGCTACTGGGCCTCGCGACCCTGCGCCCCAATGCCCATGGCGTGGTATGCATGCCCGGCACCCATTCCAAATGGGTCAGCATGAATGGCACCCGCATTGAGCATTTCTCCACCGCAATGACGGGCGAGCTCTTCGATCTGCTGCGCCATCATTCGGTGCTGCGCTATTCGCTGACTGAAGACAGCAATGGGCCCGAGCGCGCCGAAGGCTTTGCCGCGGGTGCAGAGGTCGGCCTCGAGCGGCCCGAACAGCTCACCAGCGAGCTCTTTGCGGTCCGCGCCAGTTCGCTCCTGTCCGGCCGTCAGCCCGGTTGGTGCACCGGCTATCTTTCGGGCCTCCTGATCGGCACCGAAATTGGCAGCCGCCGTGCGCTGATCGGCGAACAAACCGTTCCTTTGATCGGCGCCCCCGCGCTCTGCGCCCTTTATGCCGAGGTGCTCGGCATGATCGGGGCACAAGGCGAAGCCGTGGATGGAACCGAAGTGGTGCTCGCCGGCCTTAAAGCTGCACGTGCCTTTATCGTCTGATTGGAGACCCCATGCCCCACCGCCACCTGATCGCGATTCTGCGCGGCATCACCCCGCCCGAAACGCTGGATGTGTGCCACGCCCTTGTTGCGGCCGGCATCACCATGATCGAAGTGCCCCTCAATTCCCCCGACGCCCTGACCAGCATTGCGCTGGCGGCCGAGGCGCTCGGGGATGACGTGATGGTGGGCGCGGGCACCGTTCTGAACAAAAAGCAGGTTTGGGCCGTCGCCGACGCCGGCGGAACCTTTATTGTATCCCCGGATACCAACCGGTCGGTTATAGAAGAAACGGTGCGCATTCAGCTGGGCTCCTATCCCGGCGTGTTCACTCCCAGTGATGCGTTCAAGGCGATCAAGGCGGGCGCCACCGGGCTCAAGTTTTTCCCCGCTGAAGTTCTGGGCCCGCGCGGCATCAAGGCGATGAAGGCGGTCTTGCCGCCCGAGCTGCCGCTTTACGCGGTGGGCGGCGCCAAGCCGGATAACTTCGGTGAATATTTCGCTGCGGGTTGCAGCGGTTTTGGCCTGGGCACCTTTTTATACAAGCCCGGCAGCACCCCCGCCGAAGTCGGCCAGCGGGCCGCCCAGGCCGTAGCGGCCTATGATGGGAGGACCACAGCGTGACGCAAACCGCGAGCCTGCTGATCGACAGCAAATGTGCCTTGGGCGAAGGCCCGTTCTGGCACGCCGACCGCCAGCAGCTGTTCTTTTTTGACATCAACAACCAAAAGCTGTTTGCCACCTCCGCCCGCGGCAATGTCGAGGTGAGCTGGAGCTTTGACGAGAATGTCGCCGCTGCCGCCATCATCGATGCGGACAACCTCGCTCTCGTTACCGAAACCGGGCTCAAGCGCTTCAACCTGCAGACCGATGAGCAAAGCCTCATCATCCCGCTGGAAGCCGACGATCCGCTCAACCGCGGCAATGATAGCCGGGTGCATCCTTCGGGCGCCTTCTGGATCGGCACCATGCGCAAGGAGGAAGAAGCGCCGGGCGGCAAGCTCTATCATTACCGCGCGGGTCAACTGAGCGTGCTGCGTTCCAACGCCTCGATCCCCAACGCCACCTGCTTCACGGCCGATGGGCGCACCGCTTACTGGACCGATACCCCCACCAAAAAGATTCTCAGGGTACAGACCGATCCGGCCACCGGCATGCCGGTCGGGGAATGGTCGCTCTTCGCCGATGTCTCGGACGGCCGCGGCTTCCCCGACGGCGCGGTGGTTGATAGCGAAGGCTATCTGTGGAATGCGAAATGGGGCGGCGGCTGCGTCGTGCGGCATGCGCCGGATGGCTCGATCGACCGGATCATCGAAGTGCCGGTCTCGCAGGTCACCTGTCCTGCCTTCGGCGGCCCCGATCTCAAGACCCTCTTCATCACCACCGCCGCCAAGAATCTAAGCGCTGAACAGCTGGCTGCCGAAAAGGTGGCCGGCGGGGTCTTCTCGATCCAGGTGGATGTGCCCGGCATCCCGGAGGCGCGCATCGTCCTCTAGCCTGCCCCTTATTGTGACCTCACGCGCCAGGGGCGCGTGAGGTTTGGCACGGCAGTCCGCACGACAAAGCGCTGCTCTCCATCCTCCCATTTTAACCAGTGCACGCCGCCCCTTGCGAGATCGTCGCGGTCAATCACCTGGGCCTGCGCCCGGCAGGCAATCGGCGCCCGCAACCGCGTCACCACCAGATCGTGGCGGGCGCAATCTTCGGCGAAGGCGCCGACATCACGCACCACCGCCACCCCAAATTGCTCCGTCGCGACCACGCAACCGAGGCTGTCGCAGCGAGCCGCGTCGATGACGGGCGCAATTTCTTCCTGGTAATGTTGACCCCAGACGTCAACGGCAAAGCTGCCTGCCCGGCCGGTAAGCAGCCCCAGCCCGGTCTCGCTGCGCACCGCGACGGCTTGGGTCGTATCGGCAACCAGCACATCGGGGCGCTGATCGAGACCAAACAGCAAGATTAATGGGATCGCCGCCACCGGAGCAAGGAAGCGCCACCGGCTGGGAAAGAACGCAAACCAGGCGAGCGCCGCTAGCCCCAGCAGCAAGGCGGTTGAGGTCAGCAGCGGATTGCCGGTGAGCCCCTCGCTCCAACCCGCCACGAGGACCGCGCCGTGCACCATCCGATCGATGCCCCAGCCCATCACCGCAACAAACGGTGCTTCCAGCCCGAGCGGCATCAGCAATACCGAGAGGACGCCAAAGGGCATGATGACGAGGCTGACCACTGGCAACACCAGCACATTGCCGATCACCCCCAGGGGTGCGGTCTGCTGGAAATGATAGGCAGAGAACAGCAAGGTGGCGGTGCCGGCGATGAAGCTGGTCAGGGCGGCGGTCCCCACCGAGACGATGAGACGGGCAATACCCGCCCGGTGCACCGAGGGGGTTCTTCGGGGCAACTCATAAATGCCGATCAGCGCCACCACGGCTGCAAAGGACAGCTGGAAACTGGCCCGAAACACACTGGCGGGATCGAGCAGGATCACCACCAGCGCCGCAATGGCAACATTGCGCATGGTCAACGCCCGCCGCCCCGCCAGCACCGCGCCAAAGATCAGGGCCAGCATGATAGTCGAGCGGAGTGCCGGCACATTGGCCAGCCCGCCCGCCAGCAGCAAATAGCTGAAAGCCGCAGCAATTCCGGCCACCGCCGCGAGCTTCTTGACCGGCCAGCGCACGGCCAAACCGGGAAGGCTCGCCAGCAACAGCCGCACCAACCAGAACACGCCGCCCGCGACGATCGACAGGTGCAGCCCGGAAATCGAATAGATATGCGCAAGGCCCGAAGCTGCCATCACGTCACGCGTTTCGTCGGTAATGGCGCTCTGATCCCCCACCACCATAGCGCGGGCAATGGCGGCCGAGGCGCCTTCCATCTGTTCGTCCAGCCGGGCGCCGACCGCACGTCGCAGATCCTCGACCGAACGGCCCAGATTGAAGTCCGTCGCCTCAGCGACACGCGTCATCGCACCAGTTGCATTGCCATAGGCGCCGATCCCCGCAAAATAGGCGTGAAACTGCCCGTCAAATGCGCCGGGCAGCACTGGCCCCGGCACTGGCGCCAACCGCAACTGCCCCCGAACGGTGTCACCCGGTTGCAGCGGCGGCTCGGCCGGGATCAGCAATCGCGCCTTGTTGATCGGCGCCGATGGCGCTTCTCCCAACGGCCGCAAGGCTGAAACCACGACGCGGCGATCCTCTTGCGTCGCCGAAAGAATCTCGTCGATGACTGCCTCGTATTGCCCGTAAAGCGGGAACGGCAGCATGCCCGTTCCCCACAGCGCGCCATGAACCGGGAGAAGGCAAAAACCGCCCCAGAAGGCCGCAAACAACACCGCCAGCCGCAAGGCCGCCAGATTGCGCAGCGCGAGGCACGCCCCTAGGCAAGCGGCCGCGCCGACCGCCCCGAGTGCCGAGCCCGCCGGTTCAAACGGCAGGCCCGCATAGCTGACCAGCCCGGCAATGGCAGCAAAAGGCAGGAGCACAAACACCCGTCGACCCGCCAGGGCCGCCTCCAGGGCGCGGACAAATAATAGACGTTTGGTTGCTACGACGGCGGGCAATAGCTTGGGCGAGGGAAGGATCGGGCCAGCCTGCACCGGCACTGGCGCAAGCTCCCGCGTCTGCTCCAGCGCCCCCGTGCCCTGCACCGCGGCGTCCCCTCTACTTGCGCTCGTGCTACCCTATGCTACACACGCTACCAAACCTCGTCCAACCGTTCCGGTATTCATGTCTAAAGTCGTTACCCGCTTCGCGCCTTCCCCCACGGGCTTCCTCCATATCGGCGGTGCGCGCACGGCGCTGTTCAACTGGGCCTTTGCCCGCAAGCACGGCGGCACCATGCTGCTGCGCATCGAGGACACCGACCGCGAACGCTCCACCCAGGCCGCCGTCGAGGCGATCAAGGATGGGCTGTCCTGGCTTGGGCTGCACTGGGATGGCGAAGCCATTTCCCAGTTCGAGCGCGCTGGCCGCCACGCCGAGATCGCTCATGAGCTGATCGCCAAGGGTCATGCCTATAAGTGCTATTGCTCCCCCGCCGAACTTGACCAGATGCGCGAGGAAGCCCGCGCTGCCGGCAAGCCGCCGCGCTATAACGGCTATTGGCGCGACCGGGACCCGAGCGAAGCCCCTGAAGGCATTGCCCCCGTGGTGCGCATCAAGGCGCCGCTCTCGGGCGACATCGTGGTCAATGACCATGTGCAGGGCAAGGTCGTGTTCAAGACCGAGAACCTCGATGATTTCATCATCCTGCGCTCGGATGGTACCCCGACCTATATGCATGCCGTGGTGGTGGACGATCACGACATGGGCGTCACCCACATCATCCGTGGCGACGATCACCTCACCAATGCCGCCCGCCAGATCATCATCTACAATGCGATGGGCTGGACCGTGCCGGAGATGGCCCACATCCCGCTGATCCACGGCCCGGATGGGGCCAAGCTCAGCAAGCGCCATGGCGCCCTCGGCGTCGACGCCTATCGGCAGCTGGGCTACCTACCCGAAGCTTTGCGCAACTATCTCGCTCGCCTCGGCTGGAGCCATGAGGACGACGAGATCTTCTCGACCGAGCAGATGATCGAGTGGTTCAGCCTTGAAGGGCTCAACAAGGGCGCCGCGCGCTTTGACTTCGTCAAACTCGAAAACATCAACGGCCACTATATTCGCGAGGCCGCGCCCGACTATCTTTATGATGTCATGATCGCCACCGCCAAGGAAGTTGGTCGCACCGTCGACCTTGAGGGCCTCACCGCTAACAAGGACACGGTGCTCGCCGCACTGCCCGAACTGCAGCCGCGCGCCAAGACGGTGCTCGAACTGATCGACCTGGCGCAGTTCATCTATGCCACCCGGCCGCTCACCATCGATGCTGCCGCCACGGCCCTGCTGACCCCCGACTCACGTGCGGTGCTGGCCGATATGGCAAGCACGCTCGAAGGTCTTGATGACTGGTCGGTGCCCGCGATCGACGCCGCCATGCGTGCTCTGGCTGAAACAAAGGGGCTCAAGCTCGGCAAGCTCGCGCAGCCCTTGCGCGCAGCGCTCACCGGCCGCACAGTTTCCCCGGGAATCTTCGAGGTGATGGTGCTGATCGGGCGCGAAGAAACCATGGCGCGGCTGGGCGACCAGGCTGCTCAAAGATAACAAACCAATCGGGTAAGTACTGCTTACCCTTAGTTGCGGCGACCGGGGCGAACTGCTACCCCACACTACAACTGAACAGGCAATAGCCGGCCCCCTCTGCGGTGTTTTCTGCACTCCAGGCGGCGGGCCATCGAGGAGAGTTAAATGACCGATCCAGTCGCCAAGCTCACTATCGGGGACCAGACTTTCGAGTTCCCGGTACTGTCAGGAACCGTCGGCCCCGATGTGATCGATATCCGGTCGCTGTATTCCAAGACGGGCATGTTCACCTACGATCCCGGCTTCACCTCCACGGCCGCCTGTGACAGCGCCATCACCTATATCGATGGCGACAAGGGCCAGTTGCTCTATCGCGGCTACCCGATCGACCAGCTTGCCGAAGGCAGCAACTATCTCGAGGTCTGCTACCTCCTGCTCTACGGCGAACTGCCGAGCAAGACCGAACTCAAGGACTTCGAAACGCTGGTGACCCGCCACACCATGGTGCATGAGCAGATGCACTATTTCTATCGCGGCTTCCGCCGCGATGCCCACCCGATGGCGATCATGACCGGCGTCGTTGGCGCCATGGCCGCGTTCTACCACGACTCGACCGACATCAACGATCCGCAGCAGCGCGAGATCGCCTCGATCCGCATGATCGCCAAGATGCCGACCATTGCGGCCATGGCCTACAAGTATTCGGTCGGCCAGCCCTTCGTTTATCCGCGCAACGATCTCGATTACGCGTCCAACTTCCTGCATATGTGCTTCTCCGTGCCGGCCGAGGAATACAAGGTCGATCCCGAGATCGCCCGCGCCATGGACCTGATCTTCACGCTCCATGCCGACCACGAGCAGAACGCCTCGACCTCGACCGTGCGCCTGTCGGGTTCGTCCGACGCCAATCCATTCGCCTGTATCGCTGCCGGCGTTGCTTGCCTTTGGGGCCCCGCTCACGGCGGCGCCAATGAAGCGGCGCTCAACATGCTGCGCGAAATCGGCACTGTGGACCGCATTCCGGAATATATCGCGCGCGCCAAGGACAAGAGCGATCCGTTCCGCCTGATGGGCTTTGGCCATCGCGTCTACAAGAACTTCGATCCGCGCGCGACCGTGATGCAGGAAACGGCCAAGCGCGTGCTCGCCATTCTCGGCGTCGAGAACAACCCAACGCTGCAGGTCGCCCAGGAGCTGGAGCGCATTGCGCTCGAGGACCCCTATTTCGTCGATCGCAAGCTCTACCCCAATGTGGACTTCTATTCGGGCGTGATCCTCGACGCGATCGGGTTCCCCACCTCCATGTTCACCGTGCTCTTTGCCGTGGCTCGCACCGTCGGCTGGATTGCGCAGTGGAAGGAAATGATCGGCGATCCGCAGAAAAAGATCGGCCGTCCACGCCAGCTCTATGATGGCGCCCCTATGCGGGACTATGTCTCGATCGAAGGCCGCTAACCGGCGCTGAGATGAGCCAGGATCCGGTCAGCTGGATCCTGGCGCGCTATGCCGGGGACGCCCTCAGTCATCAGCTTGCGAAGCTCGCCGAAAGCCACTTGCTGGGCCTGGCGGGCTTCTTTGCTGTCGAGCAGCGCTGTGGCGGGATTTACCAGCATTTGGGGTGATGGTTCGGTCATCACCAGCTCGTCGAGCACCGCACGCCCAAGGATGATATTGGGCAGCGAGATCATTGGTCGGCCCAGCTTGCCGAACACCCGCGACTGATGCTTGTCCATCACATAGGTAACGACCATGGGCACGTTCGAGAGCGCCAGCTCCAGCGTCGCCGTACCCGCCACCGACAGCGCCAGCACCGAGCGGCCATAAAGCTCCACCCGCTCCGCCCGGTCGCTCGTCACCGTTACCGGCACCGGCCAGTCGGCGACTTCATTAACGAGGCGCGGCTTGAGCGTAGCCAGCGTAGGAATTGTTATCCCCGTTACCGCCGGATGCTGCGATAATTGCTCCACTGCCGTTTTGAACAAGGGCAAGTGCCGGCGCAGTTCACCCTCGCGGCTACCGGGCAGCAGGATAAGTTCGCCGCGCTCCGCAGGAGCGCTAACCGGCCGACCTTCGGCCAGTGCGGGGTGCCCCACATAAGCGGTAGGTGGGCCACCGAGCCGCGCCATCACTTCGGGCTCGAAGGGCAGAACCGCCAGCACTTCATCGAACAAGGGCTTGAGCTTGGCGGCGCGATGCGGCGCGCGGGCCCAGACCGAGGGGGCAACATAAAGGATCAGCGGTTTGCCATACCCCATTGCGCGCAGCCGCCGCGCCACAAGAGCCGAAAAGTCCTGCGCGTCCACCAGAACAGTCACATCAGGCGCCGCAGCCCGAATGGCCCGCGCTGTCTGCTCCACCCGCCACAGCAGCAGCGGCAGCCGCTTGAGCACATCGGTAATGCCCATCACCGCCAGATCGCTCATCGGGAACAGCGAGCGCAACCCAAGCGCCGTCAGTTCGTCGCCCCCGACGCCACTGAGGTCGAGCGGCCCGCGAGCCTGCAGCCGCCGCACCAGATCGGCGGCAATGCGGTCTCCTGAAGGCTCGCCGGCCAGCATGAAGAGCTTGAGCGGCTTACGCATCGGCCAGCTTGATGCCGATAACGCTGACCCCGTGGCGCGCCGCCGCCTCGACAAGCGCCGCCCGCTGCAGGACAAGACTGCGGCCCGCTTCCACGGCAATCACCGAGATGCCCGCCGCTGCACAATGGGTCACCGTATCCGGCCCGATCGCCGGCAGATCGGCGAAGGCGGGCTGCTGCGGCTTCATCGCCTTGGCCAGCACCATGGGCGTGGCGCCGTCACCCGCCAAGCCAGTGCGGCGCAGTTCGCCAACCCGGGCGATGAGCGCATCAGTGCCGCCGATATCCTCCACCGCCAGCACCCGCCGACCTGAGGCAACTGCGGCCTGGCCGATATCGAGTCCTCCAATCGCGCGCGCCACACTCAGTGTGTAGCTGGCGGCGACGAGCGCCTCGTCGGCCAGAGCTGGCCCAGCGATAGTGCCTTCAGCAGCCAGCAGGTCGGGCGATAATTCATGCACACCGATCAAATCGGCACCCGTCATCTTCTTGAGCACCGATCCGATGGCCGCAAGCTCTGCATCTCCCACCGGTCCGCTGCCGCCCGCGCCCACGGGGGCGCCGTTGCCATTGGCAAAGCGGATCAGGCCTTGCCGTGCCTTGTCGGGCAAGTGAATCCCGCCGGCAAAGGCGATATGGGTCGTACGAAATACCTTGAGCGACCAGATGATCCCGAGGGGATTGTCGAGCTTGGCCTCGACCATCTTGATCTTGGCCAGATACGGCCGCGGCGTCAGCGCCAGCAGCTGCACCTTGTATCCGACTTCAAGTGCGGCCTGCACGACATGGGGCACCAGATCTCCGGAACCCGCAAAGATCGACAATCGCCGAGCCGAACGCCACATCACTCGGCCGAGTGGCCGTTCCGCGGCATCAGGATCGGCCGATCCGAGGCTGCGCCGATAAAGGTCACGACGTCCTGCACCAGCTTGTCGTCCTTGAACAACTCGGCGGCGTCCTCGACGCGCTCGCGCAACGTACCCTCGTTGGAAAAGATCATGCGGTAAGCCGCGCGCAAGCGGTGGATCGCCTCCCGATCGAACTTGCGGCGCTTCAGGCCCACGAGGTTGAGCCCCGCCAGCGAAGCGCGGTTGCCGACCGCCATGCCATAGGGGATCACATCACCATCGATCATCGACTGGGCGCCGATAAAGGCATGGTTGCCGATTCGGGTGAACTGATGCACCACGCAGATGCCACCAAAGATGACATTGTCTCCGACATGGCAGTGCCCGGCGATACCGACATAGTTGGCCATGATGACATTGTTGCCGATGATGCAGTCATGCGCGACATGGGCATTGGCCATGATCAGGCAGTCATTGCCGATCTGGGTCAGCATGCCGCCATTCTCGGTACCGGGATTGAGCGTCACGGCCTCGCGGATGGTGCAGCGCTCGCCGATGACGAGGCGCGATGCCTCGCCGTGATATTTCAGATCCTGGGGCACGTGCCCCACGGAAGCGAAGGGGAAAATGCGCGTGGCCGCACCGATCTCGGTATGGCCGTCTACGGACACATGGGAAATCAGCTCGACACCGTCGTGCAGCACCGCATGTTCGCCCACGATGCAGTAGGGGCCAATCTTGACCCCCTGCCCCAGTTTCGCTCCGGGTGCGACGATCGCGGTGGGATGCACAAAGGCTTGGGTCACGAAGTCGCCTCGACAATCATGGCAGTAATCTCGGCTTCGGCGATGACCGCGCCATCGACAATCGCTCGCGCCTCATAGCGGCCGACATTGCGGCGGCGCTGGATCTTGGCGATGTGAAACTCGATCTTGTCGCCTGGAATCGCTGGTTTGCGGAACTTGGCCTTGTCCACGCCCAGCATCAGCACGATGTTCTTCCGGCCCGTGCCAGAGTCATGCTTGATCACGATGGCGCCGGCAGTTTGCGCCATGCCTTCGATGATGAGCACTCCCGGGAAAATCGGGTTCTCAGGAAAATGACCCTGGAAGATGGGCTCGTTAAAAGTGACGTTCTTGATGCCCACGGCCGTTTCGTCGCCGTCGATGTCGATGATCCGGTCGATCATCAGCATGGGGTAGCGATGCGGCAGGCTCTTGAGGATTTCCGCCAAGCTCATGGCCCCGAGCTCGGTTGCAGTAGTCACGTCCTCAGTCATGCCGTCTGTCCCCCTTGGTCAATTTACGCATGGTGGCGATCTCGCGCCAAAAGTCTCGAATGTCCTGCGCCGGCGCCCCGGCAAGCTTTGAGCCGGCCGGCCAAGTCTTGGTGACGGCAGCGCGCCCATGAACCACCGATCCAGTGCCGATGGTCAGGTGCCCTGATGTGCCAACGCCGCCCCCCATCAGCACGCCATCCTCGACAATGGTCGAGCCGGACAGGCCTGACATAGCGGCGATGAGGCAATTGCGGCCGATCCGGCAATTATGCCCGATCTGCACGAGGTTATCGATCTTGGTGCCCTCGCCCAGGCAGGTGTCGCCAAGCGCCCCGCGATCAACGGTGGAATTGGCGCCGATCTCGACGCGATCCTGGATCAGCACGCGCCCGAGTTGCGGCAATTTGCGGTTCGTTTGGCCGAAGTCAAGCCAGCCGAAACCTTCGGTGCCGATGCGTACGCCCGAATGCAGCACCACGTCATTGCCGATATGGGCGCAATCAATAGTGCAGTTGGCCGCGATGGCACAATTGCGCCCGATCGTCACCCCGGCCCCAATTACGGTGTTGGCGCCAATCGTCGTGCCCCGCCCTATCTCGACCCCGTAGCCGATCACGACATTGGAGCCAATCGACACCTCGAGCTCGAACACCGGCGCCCCCAGATCGGCCCGTTCCGCGGCCATCACGCCCCGCGTGCTTGCGGGATAGAGGTAATCCAGGAAATCGGCAAAGAGATGGTGCGGCTTGGGGGCCGTTATCGCTATGACGCCCTCCGGTACGGCGTCGCGCAGTTCGGCCGAAACAATGACCGCCCCGGCGCTAGTGCCGCGTAGCTGCTCCAAATATGAGCTGTGCGCCGCCAGTGCAACATCCCCAGGGCCGGCGAGCTCCAGCTCGCTTGCACCGGTTACGATATGACCGGCGGCTTCTTCGGATAGACCGGCAAGCAGGTCGGTCCGGCCAAGGCTGGACAGAATGGTGCCGATGGAGGCGGGACCGGAAAAACGGTGAAAGCGGGTGTCGACCATTGTGTCACTTAAAAAGCAAAGAGCCGCGGCGCTACCGCCCCGCGGCTCTTAGAACTGTTTCACGCCCGGGCGACTAGAGCAAGGTCGACAGGGTCAGCTGGAACACCTGGGTGCGATCGGCCTCGGACTTGCTGAGCACGTGGGAGAAATCGCCACGCAGCGGACCAAATGGCGAGTCCCAGATGAGCGACGCACCGATAGAGGTCCGTAGCGGCTCGTTCTCGCTGCCGGGGTCCACAGGGTTGCCCTGCGCATCGGGGATACCATCCACCCATGCAGCGTCAGCCCAGACGGCGCCGCTCACACCATAGCTCTCCGGCAGAACCGGGATCGGGAACTGAACTTCGGCAGAAAGACCAGCATACATGGTCGCACCGAGATATTCGCCGCTTTCCAGGCGCGGCCCAAGGCCACGACCTTCGAACCCACGGATCAGCTGCGAACCGGGCATGAACGCCTCAAGCGGGCTGACTTCGCCATCGCCCAGAGCGTGGACGATACCCGCCTGGCCCTTGACGCTGGCCACGATCCCGCTGTCATCGAGCAGCGGCACGAAGTAGCGCCCACGAGCCTCGGTCTTCACCAGGTTGTAGTCCCAGCCGATATATTGCTGGGTGAAGGTCGCATAAAGGCCCTCGGTCGGCTTCTTGACGCTATCAACACCGTTCCAGGTGAGGGTGTAGCCGATAAAGGCCTTATAGAATTCCTCACCATCATCGAAAAGCGCCGAGTTGTCGGGATCTTCGTCCACAACGACCTTCTGCTCGATACCGGTAAACACCGTACCCGAGAGGTTGCCAAGGATCGGGGCGCCGAAACGCACCTGGCCGCCGGTAGACGTAAAGCCGTAGAAGTTCCGATCGGTTTCATCGACGATGCGGTGATAGGCATCAACGCCCGCCGACACCTGCAGACCCATGAAACGGGGCTCGGTGAAGGAGAAGTCGAAGGTCTTGCCCGATTCCGAGGCACCAACGGCGGCACGCAGATACTGGCCACGACCAAGGAAGTTACGCTCGGTCAGCGAGACCTCGCCCAGGATACCTTCGGTGGTGGAGTAACCGGCCGTAGCGCCGTACTCACCGGTGGAGCTCTCGGTCACAGCGATATTGACAATGACCTTGTCGGCGGAAGAGCCGGGCTGGGTCGTCACTTCAACAGCCGAGAAGTAACCCAGATCCTGGATTTCCTTGCGACCACGAACCAGCAGTGCACGGTTGAAGGGGTCGCCTTCAGCGAACTCCAACTCACGACGGATCACGAAGTCACGCGTCTTCTCGTTGCCGGTGATGTTGACGCGCTCGACATAAACGCGAGCACCCTCATCCACCAGGTAGGTAACGTTGAACCGGCCATTGGTGACGTCACGATCCATACGGGCGCGGACGTCAGCAAAGGAATAGCCCTGCGCCGTGGCTTCATAAGCCATGTCTTCGATGGTGCGCTGCAGGTCCGTAATGGAGTAGCGGCCACCTTCGTTCGTACGCACAGTGCTGGTCAAAGCCTGCGTATTGAGCCCCTCGATGCTGGTCTCGATGCCAACATTGGCGAACTCGTAGCGCTGACCTTCATTGACGGTAAAGTTGATGAAGTAGGCATTGCGGGCAGCATCATACTCGCCGACCGAGGTAACCTGCGCATCGGGATAACCGCGATTGGCGTAGTACAGGCGGATCAACTCACGGTCGACGGCGATCCGGCGATCATCGTAGGAGTCATCCTTGAGCAACCAGCTCAGGAAGCCCGTTTCCTTGGTCGTGATGGCGCCCTTGAGGTTGCCCGTGCTGAATGCGTTATTCCCAGTGAAGTTGATGGCGGCGATGCCAGCACGCTCCCCTTCATTGATCACGAAGGTAACCCGCACCCGGCCATCAGCGATGGTTTCAGTCCGCGCTGTCACACCGACCGACATGAAGCCGTCGGCGTCATAAGCCTGACGGATGCTTTCAATGTCGGAAGCAAGACGCTGCTGGGTGAAAACACCGGAGGCGGACACATCCACCATGGCCAGCAACTGAGCGTCCGAGAAGCGGCGATTGCCTTCGAACAACACCGAGCCGACCAGTTGCTCCTGAGCCTGCGCCGCGACTGCGCCGATAAGCGGAACACCAGACCCGATAACAGGAGCTGCAGCACTCAGGATTGCGAGCGCCACGCCGCGCATAAGCTTCGATTGAGTCATATTAATTTGCCTTCTGCGACCGGCTCGGGGACTCGCCATGCACAGCAATCCCCCCAGCCCACTCCATTGAACCGTTTTACCGGTTATTTAACCAAGGACAAGGCTAAAGCCGCGACGCGGTTAGCAAATGCTTGGATGCCTTGTATTCGTGCAACACCTTGAGAACCAAGGTTAAGAAGCATTAACCCAGCGTCCGCAAATAGGCGAAGAGCGTATCGTTAAACAGCGTGAAGACCATTAACGCCACCACCAGTGCGAAGCCGAATCGGAAGCCTATTTCCTGAACTTTAATGCTTAGTGGTCGTCCCCGCACTGCCTCAACGAGGTAATATAACAGGTGTCCACCATCGAGCATGGGAATCGGCAGCAGGTTGAAGACGCCGATGTTTAGCGACAGTAGCGCCATAAGGTTGATCAAAGGGATGATGCCGAGTGTGGCCACCTCCCCCGAAACCTTGGCGACCTTTACGGGTCCGCCGAGTTGCTCGACATCGCCCCGCCCGACAAAGAAGTCCCCCAGAAACGCGCCCGTGCGCTGGATGATGAAGCGGATTTCCTCAAAGGTCATCCCGATGGCTTCCACCGGACCGGGCCGGTAAAGCGTCACCTCGGTTTGCTCGACATCACGGCTGACGCCGATGCGGCCGATGCGCTGGTTGTTGCCGAAGCGGTCCTGCACATCCACTGCCTCGGGAACGAGGACAAGGCTTTGCGGCGCGCCGTTGCGTTCGATCTCAAGGGTCACCTGACGTTCGGGGCTGGTGGCGACGAAGCGTTGGAAATCCTCGAAACCGCGCACGGCATAGCCATCAACACCGGTGATCACATCGCCAGCCTGCAGTCCTGCCGACTCGGCGACCGACCCGGCAATCACCTCGGTGATCACCGGCGGAATGGTATAGCGTCCATAGCCCAGCAGCAGGGCATAAAGGATCAGGAAGGTCAGCAATATATTGGCGACCGGCCCCGCAGCGACCACGGCAATGCGTTGCCAAACATTCTTGTTCTGAAACAAATGAGGCGCCAGCGCCGGGTCAACCTGTGCGAGGGCCTCCGGATCGGGAACGCTCGCAACATTCATGTCGCCGGTGAACTTCACATAGCCGCCCAACGGAATGGCCGAGATCCGCCAGCGTGTCCCCGCCCGGTCGTTCCAGCCGATCAGCTCCGGGCCAAAGCCGATGGAAAACGCATCCACTGCCACACCATTCCAGCGCGCGACCAGGTAGTGGCCCATCTCATGAACGAACACGATCACGGTCAGAACGACCAAAAATGGAATCACATAGGACAAAGGCCAGGCGACAAAATCGAGCATTGAATACCTTGTTCCGGCGGCGGCGTCTGGTTCAACCTACCAGTAGAGGAGCCCTTCGGCTACCGCGCCCCAACCCGCATGCATTGCGCCAATCGCAACAACCAGCAGCACACTCAATGTCAGGCTGTCCAGGCGATCCATCAAGCCCCCGTGCCCGGGAATAATGTCGCCGCTGTCCTTTACCCGGAAGTGCCGCTTGACGGCGCTTTCGCACAGATCGCCCAATTGCCCAAGAACGCTGATTGCGGCTGATAGCAGCAGGCCAATCCACCATGGTGAGTCCGAGACCAAAATCCAGACCACGAGCCCGGCTGTTGTGCCGAGTGCCAGGCCGCCCAGAGCGCCGGACCAGGTCTTGGACGGCGAAATATCGGGCGCAAGCTTCTCGCCACCGATCTGGCGACCGGTGAAAAAGGCGGCGGAATCGGTCATCCACACAACGGTGCCGAGGTAAAGGCCAGCCCAGACACCAGAGAAACTCGTCCCCCTGAGTGCCTGGGCGGCAATGATGACGGCGCCAAACAGCACCAGCCCTGCAACTCGCCACCACATGCCCTCACCTCGGGCCAGCAAAGCAAGCACGCAGGCAAGGGCAATGATAGCAATCGAGGCCGAAATTCCAGCGAAGGGATAAACCAGACCCGACAATGCCACAGCCGCAATAAGCATCCAGCCGAAAGGCGTCAGCGGCGCCCGGGAAACCATGGTTTCCCATTCGCGATAAGCTCCGGCAAACACCAGGCTAACAACAAGGGCAAAGAAGGCGCCCCCGATGTAAAGGGCAGATGCCGTCAAGGCGATCAACACCACGGCAGACCCAATGCGGGGCCCCAGATCAGCCCAGACCCGACGGCGCGGCGGCGAAGGCTGTCCCAAAGGGGCGTCCGGCATAGTCATGGCCCAGCTGATCCGATCCCACCGAAACGCCGATCGCGCAGCGAGAAAGTTTGCAGAACTTTCAGGAAACTCTCTTCCCCGAAGTCGGGCCAGTATTCGTCCACAAAGACGAACTCCGAGTAGGCGGCCTGCCACAACAGGAAGTTGGAAATGCGCTGCTCGCCGCTGGTGCGGATGATCAAGTCAGGGTCCGGAATGCCGGCGGTGTAAAGTGCACCGGCAATGGTTTCCTCGGTAATGTCGTCCGGCGACAAGCGTCCCGCGGCGACTTCCCTGGCGATCCGGCGCGTCGCATTGGCGATCTCTGCCTTGCCGCCATAGTTGAACGCCACAATCAGGACGAGGCCAGTGTTGTCGCGCGTCTTGGCTTCGGCATCGTCAATCAGCCGAACCAGCGATGGCTCCAGCCCTGCCCGGTCGCCAATGATGCGTACCTGCACATTGTTGCGGATCAGGCGCTGCAAGTCAGAGGCAACGAAGCGCCGGAGCAGGTTGAAGATGAAGGCGACTTCTTCCTTGGGGCGGGTCCAATTCTCGGACGAAAAGCTGAACACCGTCAGGTGCGGCACGCCATAGTTGATGCACAGCTCAACCAGGTTGCGTAGCGACTTGACGCCTTCGATGTGCCCCTCGGTGCGCAGCTTGCCACGCGCCTTGGCCCAACGGCCATTGCCATCCATGATGACGCCGAGATGCACAGGAATGCGCAGGCGCGTTCGAGGCGCGAGTTCGGCGGTGATAGCGGGTTCGCTGGACATCTACGCCCTCCCGGCGCAGTGCAAGACCGTCAGACCTGCATGATTTCCTGTTCTTTGGTCGCGACGACGGCATCGATCTCCGCCACGGCGGCATCGGTAGCCTTCTGCACCAGGTCGGATTGCGTGCGAGCATCGTCCTGGCTCATGTCACCGTCCTTTTCGGCCTTCTTGAGAATGTCCATGCCATCACGACGGATGTGACGCACGGCCACGCGGGCCTGTTCGGCATAATTGTGGGCAACCTTGGTCAGCTCGCGCCGACGCTCTTCATTGAGCTCTGGTAGCGGAACGCGGATCACCTGGCCTTCCCCGATGGGGTTCAGGCCCAGGCCGCTGTCCCGGATAGCCTTCTCGACGGCGTTAGCCATCGAGCGATCCCAGACCTGGACGCTCAGCATGCGGGGCTCGGGCACGGTCACGGTGGCAACCTGGTTCAGCGGCATCCGCGAGCCATAGGCTTCCACCGACACCGGCTCCAACAAACTGGCGCTAGCGCGACCCGTGCGCAATCCGGCAAGTTCCTCACGCAGGGACGTGATGGACTTCTGCATCCGGTTCTTGAGATCACTGAGGGAGTAAGTGGCCATGATGTGCGTCCTTATAGGCTATTTAGCTTTACCGACTCGTGTACTGCGAGCCGTGCCAGCTAGAACGCCGGACAGACCTTCCTGGTCGTCCAGCGCATAAACGATTATTGGCAATGCATTGTCACGCGCAAGCGCGAAGGCGGCGGTGTCCATGACTTTGAGGTTGCGGCTGATCACTTCGTCATAGCTCACGCTTTCATAGCGCGTGGCCAGGGGATTCTTCTTGGGGTCCTCGGAATAAACCCCATCAACCTTGGTACCCTTGAGCAGCACGTCGCAATCAAGCTCGATCGCCTTGAGCGCAGCAGCGGTGTCCGTGGTAAAGAACGGATTGCCGGTGCCACCGGCGCAGACCACCACATAACCCTCATCCAAAGCAGCCTTGGCGGCGCGTGCGGTGAAGTTATCGGCGACCGATGGCATGGTGAGGGCCGAAAACACCTTTGACTTCACGCCCTGGCGGGAAATGGCATTGGAGAGCGCGAGGGAATTGATCACCGTGCCGAGCATGCCCATCAGGTCAGCGGTGACGCGATCCGTCCCATCGGCAGCCACGGCCATGCCACGGAAGATGTTACCGGCGCCAATGACAATGGCGATCTCCGTCCCGCCCTTGGCGGCATCGGCAATCTGGCTGGCCACGGAATGGAGAAATTCAGGCTCGATGCCGAAGGACTGATCGCCAGCTAACACTTCGCCCGAGACCTTGAGCAAAATGCGTTTGTAGCCGGTCATCGGCAATTCCTTCTGCAAAAAACAAGGGAGCCGAAGCAGCCTGCTACCCTATTGCACAGCTGTGAGCGGCGGGGAAGCGGGCGTGATGCGGATTTGAGCGTGTCGGCATACGCGAAAGAACGGAGGCAGGCCCCTACGGGGACCCGCCTTCGCCCGGTTATTACTGAGCAGGCTGCTCGTTCTTGATGCCAGCGGTAGCGGCAACTTCGGCAGCGAAGTCGGACTCGACCTTCTCGATACCTTCACCCAAAGCGTAGCGGATGAACTTGGTCAGCTTGATCGGCGCGCCGACAGCCTTTTCCGCGTTCTTGATCGCATCGCCAACCTTGGTTTCGCCGTCGATCACGAAGGTCTGCGCCAGCAGCGTGACTTCCTCGTAATACTTGCGTACGCGGCCTTCGACCATCTTCTCGATGATCTCGGCTGGCTTGCCGCTTTCGCGGGCCTGCTCGGCAAAAATCGTGCGCTCGCGCGCCACGACATCCTGATCTAGGTCGTCGGGCGAGATCGAGAGCGGGTTGGTGGCGGCAATATGCATGGCGAGCTGCTTGCCCAGAGTGGCCAGGGCAGCCTTGTCACCGGTGGACTCAAGGCCAACCAGAATGCCGATCTTGCCCATGCCAGGCTTGACGGCGGAGTGCACATAGCTTTCCACCACGCCATCGGAGACCGCCAGGGTTTCCGTGCGGCGCAGATTCATGTTCTCGCCGATCTTGGAGATCGCTTCGGTCAGTTCAGCCGAAACCGAATGACCCGAGCCGGGGAACGGCATTTCGCCGAGCTTGACCACGTCGCCGTCCGCATCGAGTGCGAGCTTGGCGATATTGCCAACGATGTTCTGGAACTGCTCGTTGCGAGCCACAAAATCGGTCTCGGAATTGACCTCGACCACAGCGGCCTTGTTGCCGCTGGTGGCGACGCCGACGAGACCTTCAGCGGCGACGCGATCAGCCTTCTTGGCAGCCTTGGCGAGGCCGCGCGTGCGCAGCCAATCGATCGCAGCTTCCATGTCGCCATTGGTCTCGGCCAATGCCTTTTTACAGTCCATCATGCCCACGCCAGTCGCCTCGCGGAGCTGCTTGACCATGCCTGCAGTGATTTCCATAGGGTTCACCCTTTGGCGGCCTCACTGGGAGGCCGCGTTCTTTGGTTCAAGATGAAATCCAGCGCGCTGGATCAGTTGGCGGCGGCGGTCTCTTCAGGGAGATCTTCGGCCGGAGCCTGGTCGGCTGCGCCAAGATCCGCACCCAGAGCGCTTGAAGAGCGGCCGATGCCGTCGATTGCAGCCTTGGACACGAGCGACACATAAAGCTCCAGCGCACGGCTGGCGTCGTCATTGCCAGGAATCGGGAAATCGACGGTGTCGGGATCACTGTTGGTGTCGACAATAGCGATCACCGGGATGCCCAGGCGGCGAGCTTCCTTGATGGCGTTCGCTTCTTTGTTGGTGTCGATGACGAACAACAGGCTGGGAACATTGCCCATGTCCTTGATGCCGCCAAGGTCACGCTCCAGGCGCTCCTTTTCGCGGCTCATCATCAGGCGCTCTTTCTTGGTGCGCAGCGCAAGCTCGTCTTCGCTCATCGCCTCAAGTTCGCGCAGACGCGAGATCGAGTTCGAAATGGTCTGCCAGTTGGTCAGGGTACCACCGAGCCAACGCGAGTTGACGTAGTACTGCGCCGACTGCTTGGCCGCATCGGCGACCAGCGGGGCGGCCTGACGCTTGGTGCCCACGAACAGAACACGGCCGCCGTCAGCAACGGTGTCGCTGATCAGCTGCAGGGCGCGGCTGAGAGCCGGAACAGTCTGGCTCAGGTCGAGAATGTGGATGTCGTTGCGAACACCAAAGATGAAGCGCTCCATCTTGGGGTTCCAGCGGTGCTTCTGGTGGCCGAAGTGGACGCCTGCTTCGAGCAATTGGCGCATGGAGAAATCGGGCAAAGCCATGATGGCTGCTCCTTGTTTACCGGTTGATGCCGCCACGAGATCTTGCGGCGGGTTGCCCCGCCACCGGATGGCCTTCCAGAGGAAAGCCGGCCTCGTGTGTGAAATCGCGCTGGCCGCAGCCAGACACATGCGCGGATATAGGGGAGGATAGCCGCAAAGGCAAGCACCAGTCTGTGCCGTGGTCCCCATGCGGCGCCATGGCTCGGGCCTAATGCAGCCTTACATCCGCGACCCCCTCGAGCGCCTTGATGCCAATGGCGATCTCGGCGTTGAGGCGGTAGCCCCCTGGCAGTTCGATCTCGTATTCGCGCTCGCCCCCACCGCGGACGACAACAAAGTTGACCGACCCTTCCCCGCCCCGCTTGAGCTGGGCGCTGATTGGCCCGAGGCATCTCGCGTCGTCAGCAAAGACGGTGAGGCGCCGATCCACTTTTTCCGCCACCCCTTCGATCGCCTCGGCGGACAACAACCTGAGGCTTACGCCGTCGGCTCGCTCGTCGGCACCGACCTGCAGGATCACGGACTTGCCGGGCTGCAGCACGCCGCCAAACTCGTTGATCTGTTCGGAAAAAGCGATGCACTCAAAGGTGCCGGTCTGGTCCGACAGGGTCAGGATCATCATCGGCGTGCCCTTGCGGGTTCGGCGATCCTGGCGGCTCGCGATAGTACCCGCGAGGCGCCCCGCCGACGCCCCATCCTTGACTGCACGCTCGAAATCGCTCCAGCGCTGCACACGAAGCTTTTCGAACAGGTCGGAATAGGCGTCCAGCGGGTGAGCCGAAAGGTGAAATCCGATCGCGGATAGTTCACGGTCGGCGCGCTCGGTGGAGTTCCATGCCGGGATCCCCGTGGGCAGGCGGAACGGTTCGGGTCCCGCGGAATCGAACATGTTCCACTGCCCTTCATTGCGCTCACTCGCCAGCGCCTGGGCGGTGCCGATGACAGCATCCATGGCGGCGAAGGCAACTTCGCGGCGCGGCACCAATTCATCGAAGGCGCCGGCATTGACCAGCGTTTCCAGCGTGCGCTTGTTGAGCACCCGCGGGTCGACCCGCCGGGCAAAGTCGCCCAAGTCCTTGAAGGGCTGGTCGCCGCGAACTTCCACAATGTGCTCGGCCATGGCCCTGCCGACGCCCTTGACGGCGGACAGACCATAATGGATGCGATCGTCCTTCACCGCGAAGACCACTTCCGACTTGTTCACGCAAGGTGCCACGACTTCTATGCGCTTCTTGCCCGCCTCGCGGCGGAAGTCGGACAGCTTGTCGGTCTGCGCCATGTCGAGGGTCATGGAGGCGGCATAGAACTCGTGCGGATAATGCTCCTTGAGGTAAGCCGTCTGGTAGGACACCCAGGCGTAAGCGGCGGCGTGGCTCTTGTTGAAGCCATAATTGGCGAACTTTGCCAACAGGTCGAAGATCTGATCGGCGAGCGCTTCGCTAACGCCCTGCGGCCCCGAGCCATCGCGGAAGCGGATGCGCTGGTTATCCATCTCCGCCTTGATCTTCTTGCCCATGGCCCGGCGCAGCATGTCTGCTTCGCCCAGCGAATAGCCCGACAGGAGCTGGGCGATCTGCATCACCTGCTCCTGGTAGACGATGATGCCATAGGTTTCGTCGAGCACTTCGCTCAGCTTGGGATGGGGATATTCCACCTCCTCGCGCCCATGCTTGCGGTCGATGAAGCTCGGGATGTTGTCCATCGGGCCCGGTCGATAAAGCGCGTTCATCGCGATCAGGTCTTCGATGCGGTCGGGCTTGAGGTCCATCAAGGCGCGGCGCATGCCCGGGGATTCAAACTGGAAAATGCCGTAGGTATCCCCGCGGGAATAAAGCTTATAGGTCGCCTTGTCGTCGATCGGGATGGTGTCGATATCGAGCTCGACCCCGCGCTTCTTGACCATGTCCACGGCATAACGGATCGTGGTCAGGGTCTTGAGACCCAGGAAGTCGAACTTCACCAAACCCGCCGGTTCAACCCATTTGAGGTTGTATTGCGTCACCGGCATCGCCGAGCGCGGATCGCGGTAAAGCGGCAGCAGTTCTTGCAGCGGTCGATCCCCGATCACGATGCCGGCGGCGTGGGTCGAGGCATGGCGGAACAGACCTTCAAGCGACTTGGCGATCTCGACGAGTTGGCCAACCGTCTCGTCGTCCTCCGCCATCTGCTTGAACTGCGGCACCTCATTCATGGTGCGCTCGATGGACCACGGGTCGGCCGGATTAGCTGGCACGAGCTTGCAGATGCGGTCCACCTGGCCATAGGGCATCTGCAGCACGCGACCGACATCGCGCAGCACGGCGCGGGCCTGGAGCGTACCGAAGGTAATGATCTGAGCGACCTGGCTGGCGCCATACTTGCGCTGCACGTAGTCGATGACCTCTTCGCGCCGATCCTGGCAGAAATCGATATCGAAGTCGGGCATAGAAACGCGTTCCGGATTGAGGAAGCGTTCAAACAGCAGATTGTAGCGAAGCGGATCGAGATCGGTGATGGTGGTGGCATAGGCAACCAAGGAACCGGCGCCCGAGCCGCGGCCTGGGCCGACGGGGATGTCGTGGGCTTTCGACCATTGGATAAAATCGGCCACGATCAGGAAGTAGCCGGGGAACTTCATCTTCTCGATGATGCTGAGCTCGAAATCGAGCCGCTCGCGATATTCGGTTTCGCTCTTGCCAGGGGCAATGCCGGTAGTCGCAATGCGCTTGTCCAGCCCCTCAACGGCGATGCGGCGCAACTCCGCCGCTTCCGCTGCCACAACTTCGTCTTCGGTGGCGTGCGAACCGGCGGCAAATTTTGGCAGGATGGGCCCACGCGTGCGCGGCCGATAGGCGACCCGGCGAGCGATCTCGATGGTCGAATCGAGTGCTTCGGGCAGATCGGCAAACAGCTCCGCCATTTCGGCGCGGGTCTTGAAATAATATTGGTCGTTGAGCTTGCGGCGCTCTGTTTGCGCCAGCACCGTGCCGCCGGCAATCGCCAGCAGCGCGTCATGGGCCTCGTACTCGTTGGCCGATTTGAAGAAGGGCTCGTTGGTTGCAACCAGTGGTATGCCATGGCGGTAGGCATAGTCGATCAGTCGCGGCTCGACCGACGCCTCCACCGCCCTGCCATGGCGCTGCAGCTCGATATAGAAGCGATCACCGAATAGGTTGGAAAGTCGATCTAGTCGAGCGAGCGCATTGTTGTCTTGGCCCATGGCGAAGGGCATGTCGATGGCTCCTTCGGGCCCGCCTGATAGGCAGATCACCCCTTCGAGCCCTTCGGGGCTGAGCCAGTCGAGGCGCGCGCTGGCATTGCCGCCCTCCCCTTCCAGGTAGGCACGCGACACCAGTCGCGACAGATTGGCATAGCCCGTTTCGCTGGTGGCCATCAGCACAACGCTGGATTTGCCGGCCCAAGCCACATGGCCGCGTTCGCTCACGCGCTCTTCGGCCGCTGCGAAATCGAATGGGAGCTCCACCCCGATCAGGGGCTGAATGCCCTTCTTGCTGGCCTTCTCGGAGAATTCCAGGGCGCCGAACAGATTGCTGGTATCAGCAATCCCCAATGCGGGCTGGTGGTCCTCCTTGGCCAGCTTGAGAATGGTCTCAAGCTGCAGCGCGCCTTCCAGCAGCGAAAAGGCAGAATGGACGTGAAGGTGAATGAAACCGGGGCCGCTCATGCTCGTCTCCTAGGCCGTCTTTGTGACAGCCTGCGGGCAGCGGCGGAACACATTGCGGTGCCGTTGCCCACAACAAGCCTCACACGAGTCGGCTGACGATATCCATCCAGGTGAGCGAGCCAATGGTGAAGGCGCCGAGGGTGACGAACGCGGCCAAATCCTTGATGAAGGTGATCATGTCGGTGTCTCCGTTGAATGCTCTCCTTGTATGTTCTCGTTTTGTTCTTGTCGAGATTGAACTCCGTGAACAGCGTGGATTGCCGCTGTTTGGTTAGCTGATCGTTAAGGGATGAACGGGCGAGCGAGGTCCCCGCCGGGGGTAAAGCCGGAGACAAGAAGCTACGCAAGCGGCGCTTGGCCATTCAGGCGGGCGGCCAAGTTGCTAAGGTACGGAAAGCAAACGCCCCCTCCCCGGCCTGGCCGAGGAGAAGGAGCATCAAGCGTCAGCGGCCGAGGCTAAAGCGCGTGTTCGACGACCAGACCGCCACGCAGGGTGACAATGCGGTCGGCCCTGCGAGCAAGGTCATGATTGTGGGTGGCGATCAAGGCCGCGGCGCCTTCGTTGCGGATCAGGGAGCGCAACGCTTCGAACACCAGATCGCTGGTGTCCGGATCGAGATTGCCCGTTGGCTCATCGGCAAGGATGACCTTGGGGTGGTTGGCCGCGGCTCGGGCAATCGCTATGCGCTGCTGTTCGCCGCCCGAGAGTTCGGCCGGCCGATGGGTCGCCCGGGGCTTTACACCAAGCAAGTCGAGCAGTTCCATGGAGCGGGCTTGTGCCTCCGCGCTCGTCTTGCCCGCGATCAGCTGGGGCATGGAGACATTTTCCAGCGCCGTGAACTCGGGGAGCAGGTGGTGGAACTGGTAGACATAGCCAACTGTCGATCGCCGCAATTGCGTGCGGCCACGATCACCAAGCTTGCTGGTGCGGATGCCGGTGATCTCCACCTCGCCGCTTTGCGGCGACTCCAGCAGCCCGGACAAGTGCAGCAATGTGGATTTACCCGCACCCGAGGGCGCGACAAGGGCAACCAGCTCGCCGCTCTCCACCGTCAGATTGGCGGCTTCGAGCACGCGAACAGTCGCGTCCCCCTGGCCATAATGGCGGTGAACATCGGTCAGGACGAGGTGCGGTCTACTCATAGCGAAGCGCCTCTACCGGATCGTATTGGGCTGCCCGCCAAGCGGGATAAAGGGTGGCCAAAAAGCTCAGCGCGAGCGCAAGGCTTACCACGATGGTGACTTCCAGCGGATCGGTCTTGGACGGCAAGGACGACAGAAAGAACACCTCAGGTGGGAAAATCGCCACTCCGAGCGTATTGGAAATAAACGCCCGCAACGGCTCGGCATTGGCAGCAATGATAAGCCCCAGAACGGTTCCGACCACCGTTCCGATCACCCCGATCGTCGTGCCTGTGATGGAAAAGACCCGCATGATGGCGCCCCGCGTCGCCCCCATGGTGCGCAGCACCGCGATATCGGCGCTCTTGTCCTTCACCAGCATGATCAGGCTCGAGATAATGTTGAAGGCCGCAACCACGATGATCATCGACAGGATGGTGAACATCACCACGCGTTCGACCTGAAGGGCCGAGAAAAAGGTCTCGTTGCGCTGCTGCCAGTCGGTCAACACCAATGGACGACGGTCCGGATCAGAAAGCCGCTCGCGCATGAGCGTGACGTCATCGGGATTATCGATGAAGATCTCGGCGGCCGTTACGCGCGGCACCCGCTCATAGGCGGCATCGATTTCCTCATCAGTGGCCATGGGTCCGAGCGGGGGCTGTCCGGGCTTGAGCACCTCGTCTACGAGCTTGAAGTAATCCTGCGCGGGCTCCAGCGGCATATACATGAACAGCGAGTCGAACTCGATCATGCCCAGATCAAAGATGACGCTCACCGGGTAGGAGCGGATCTGGGGCGTGCTGCCAAATGGCGTCATCGCCCCATCCGGATTGATGATGGTTACCTGGTCTCCCAACGACAAGCCAAGCGTTTGGGCCAGGCGGTAGCCTATGGCAACGCCACGGCCTTCATCCCAGCCATCCCAGCCGCCTTGCTCGGCGGCCTGGTACAACAGGTCTAGCTTCTGGATGTTCTCCAGGTCCATGCCGCGAACGCTGACCCCGGTGGAATTGCCGCGCCCGGATGCCAGCACCTGCCCTTCCACGAAGTAAACCGCGAAGTTCACGCCTTCGACCTCTTCAAGATCCGCGATGGCAGATTTGTAGTCGGTGAACTCACGCTCGATCGGGAAAGCCGTGAAGTGGCCATTCAGCCCCAGGATCTTGGTCAGCAATTCCTCGCGAAAGCCGTTCATCACCGACATAACGACGATCAGGGTCGCAACGCCGATGGCGACGCCAACCATGGTCAGGCTGGCAATCACGGAGATGAATGCTTCCTTGCGGCGGGCGCGAAGATAGCGGCCGGCAATCATCCATTCGAAGCGGGAGAACGGGCGCGTGCCAGCGCTCGCGGCGGGCTGGACCTGATCGGTCAAATGTCAGTCTTTCTTTGCGGTTCAATCAGCGAGCGGAGCCGCTCGACGGCGGCGGCGATGGGCAGCGTCTCGCGCTCGCCGGTCTTGCGATGCTTGATCTCGGCCTCACCCGATTTGAGCCCACGTGGCCCAAGGATGATCTGGTAGGGAATGCCGACCAGATCGGCGGTAGCAAACTTACCGCCCGCTGGCTGATCGCGATCGTCATAGAGCATGTCGAGACCCGCTGCCTGCAACTCGCCATAAAGGGCGTCGCAGGCTGCATCGCATGCCGCATCGCCGGCCTTGAGGTTGATCAGCACGGCCTCGAAGGGCGCGACGCTGACGGGCCAGATGATGCCGGCATCGTCATGGCTAGCTTCGATGATCGCGGGCAGCAGACGGGTCAGGCCAATGCCATACGAACCCATATGCACGATGGTTTCCTTGCCGTCGGGTCCGGTGACGCTCGCCTTCATTGGCTCGGAATACTTGGTGCCGAAGTAGAAAATATGGCCGACCTCGATGCCGCGCGCGGAAATGCGCTTGTCCTCGGGCACCTGGGCCTCGTAATCGCCCATGTCCACCATCTCCTCGGTGGCAGCGTAGAGCGAAGTCCAGTCGTCGACGATGGGGTTGAGGTCGCCGCGGAAGTCGGTGTCCTTGGCCGGAATCGGCTTGTCCAGCAGGTCGCGGTGGCAGAACACCTGGCTTTCGCCGGTTTCGGCCAGGATGATGAACTCATGGCTGAGATCGCCGCCAATCGGGCCGGTATCGGCGCGCATTGGAATGGCGGTGAGCCCCATCCGGGCATAGGTGCGCAGATAGGCGACGAACATGCGCTGGTAAGCGCGCACAGCGTCTTCCTTGGTCAGGTCGAAGCTATAAGCGTCCTTCATCAGGAATTCGCGCGAGCGCATCGTGCCGAAGCGCGGGCGCACCTCGTCGCGGAACTTCCACTGAATGTGGTAGAGGTTGAGCGGCAGATCCTTGTAGGATTTCACGTAGGACCGAAAGATGTCGGTGATCATCTCCTCGTTGGTGGGGCCATACAGGAATTCGCGCTCGTGCCGGTCCTGGATGCGCAGCATTTCCTTGCCGTAAGCATCATAGCGGCCAGATTCCCGCCACAGATCCGCGGACTGGATCGTGGGCATGAGCAGCTCCACGGCGCCGGAGCGGTTCTGCTCCTCTTCGATGATGCGCTGCACTTTCATCAGTGCCTTGTAGCCAAAGGGCAACCAGCTATAGAGGCCCGAAGCCTGCTGGCGGATCATGCCGGCGCGCAGCATCAAACGATGCGAGACGATCTCGGCCTCCTTGGGAACGTCACGGAGCACTGGCAGGAAATAGCGAGACAGGCGCATAGCGACTCCGAAAACATTAAAGCGAGGCAAGGGCTTGCTTGATGCCTATTGAAGGGCCGCGCGTCCATTCAATTCAAGCATAGAAGGCATGCAGAATCTGCGTGACAGTCCTACAACAACTTGTTAGGTTCCCTGTCAATAAAGCAAAGGCGGTTCACACCGCTAGACGTCGGCAGCGTCAGGGAGGAGCGTTGGCAGCCGCTTTCGAGCGAGCCTAAGACCAGCGTATGTCGTCAAACTCAAACAAGCAGGGCCATGTGCCCTGCTTTTTTGATTCAGTACCCTAGTCGCGCTACCCGCAAGACTAAGGTGGTGGAACTGCTTGCCGGCGCCAGTTCCGGTCATCGGCTCATCTCATCACCGTTCAGTATTGATGTCCTCGACCGAACCGGCGCACTCAGCGGTTCCAGTAGTCGTGCAAGATACCGTTGTTGACACCCCAGAGCAGCAAGGGCGTCACAACTGCAGCAAGGAGAGTCGCCACAATGACCTTGCGCAACAAGCGCGGCACTGCCGGCGCACCCGGCTCGGTGCCAGGCGTCACATCGCCAATCTCATGCTGGCTTTGGGTGCCGATGGGCAGCACTGCGACAAAGCAGAGCCACCAGACGACAAAGAAGACAGCGAGGATCGAGCCGATCGGCATGGCAATGCTTCTTTCCTATTTGCCAACGAGACATGCGCGCGGCCGATACTAAAGTCGAGGGGGCAGAATGCCGCCCTCAAGCTTCAGCTCGGACGATCATACCCTGTGCACGAACACCGAAACATTGGGCTTGCGGCCCCAATAAAGGTTCACCTCGTTGCGGATCGCCTTGAATATCGCCGAGTTGAGCACTTCGGCATCGCTGCGCCGCTTGGGGGGCATGCTTTTCAACACGCCGGCAATCGTGTCCTCGACCAGATCGGTCAGGGATTCGTCCTCGGTCTCGGGCAAACCTTCAACAACCAGGTCAGGACCCGAAACGATCTGGCCATTGCTGCTGACGCAGAGGCTGACCACCACATGGCCGCCAAAGGACAGGCGGCGCCGACCCTTGACGCCGGATTCCTCAGGCGTGCACAGCACCAGACCGTCGAGATAAAGCTCGCCGGTGCGTACTTCGGCCGGAAAGGCCAGCGGCTCGGGGAACAAGCGCACCATGTCGCCATTTCGCGCATCGATCACATTGGGAATACCTGACTCCCGGCCGAGCTTGGCATGGGCCTGCAGATGCGCCGCCTCGCCATGCACTGGCACCAGCACCTCGGGCTTGACCCAGGAATAAAGTTTCTGCAACTCGCCACGGCGAGGATGGCCCGTCACATGGACCAAGCCATTGTTCTGGGTGATCAGCTCCACGCCTTTGTCGATGAGGAGGTTTTGGATATCGATCACTTCGCGCTCGTTGCCGGGAATGGCCCAGGACGAGAAGATCATGCGATCGCCCGCATTAAGCTCAATGACCGGGTGCTCGCCCCGGGCAATGCGAGCAATGGCCGCGCGCGCTTCGCCCTGCGAGCCGGTGCAGATCAAAACGACCTTGTCGCGCGGCAGGCCACGATAAGCATCCTGGTCCAGCAAGGGCGGCAGACCTTCGAGCATGCCCAGCTCGCGGGCAATGCCCATGATCCGGTGCAGCGAACGACCCGACAGCACGACCTGACGCCCCGCCTTTTCAGCGGCGCGTACGATTGAAACAACCCGGCCGACATTGGACGCAAAAGTCGTGACCGCGACGCGATTTGGTGCATTGGCGATCAGCGCTTCGAGGTTGATCGCGACCTCGGCTTCGCTCGGGCTTTCGCCCTCCTTCATTGCGTTGGTCGAATCGCAGACCAAAGCAAGCGGCGTCGAGGTATCCTCGCCAATAGCCTGCAGGCGGGCAAAATCGGTCGGCTTGTTGATCACCGGCGTAGGGTCGAGCTTCCAGTCACCCGTGTGCAGCACGCGACCGATGGGAGTCGAGATCAGCAGCGCATTGCTTTCCGGGATCGAGTGCGCGACGTTGATGGCCTCTATGGTGAACGGGCCGACATTGAACGGCTTGCCCGGCTGCATGATGGTGACATCGACATTTTCTACAATGCCATCCCCTGCCCGCTTGGCGGCCAGCATGGCGGCCGTAAAGGGCGTGCAGTAAACCGGCTTTTCAAAACCCGGCCACAGATCCAGCACAGCGCCGTAGTGATCTTCGTGGCTGTGCGTCAGGATCAGTCCAAGCACGTCATCAGCGCGTTCTTCGAGAAATTCGGGATTGGCCATGATCAGCTCGATCCCCGGCAGATCGGGACCGCCGAAGCTGACGCCGCAATCAACAACGATCCACTTGCGTGAGCGCTCAGGGCCAAAGCCATAGGCGCCCATATTCATCCCGATTTCGCCGACGCCGCCGAGCGGCACAAAAACGAGTTCGTCCCTTTGGTTTTGAGCCATGGGTTATTCAGTCCTTTCTTGGCGCGGCGCGCGGCGAACTTTGGCCACCGGTCGTCAACGCATATATTTGCGGTCAGCTCTGGGCGCTGGCCGTTGCCCCAAAGTGTACGTCGCCAGCCGTGATGGCGATGCGACGATCGTCAGGCGCGCGCACAATCAGGCGTCCGCTGCCATCGATGGTTTCGAAAACGCCCCGCAGGACCTCTCCGTTCTGATTTATTGCCACCGGAGCCCCAATCCCGGCAGCGGCGGAACGCCACTCCTCAAGGATTGCTTCAACGCCGCGGCCGTCATCCCACAGCCTGAACGCTTCAACCCACGAATCGCTCAAGGCCGCAAAGACCCGCTCAGCCGACTCGGGCGCGCCAAGTTCCAGCAGGCTCGTGGCGGGATAAGGCAGCCCGGTCGGCGCGGCAACCACATTGACGCCGAAGCCGATCACGACCGCCTGCCGCCCGTCAGGCGCCTTACGACCCTCCAGCAAAATGCCGGCGAGCTTAGCACCATCGGCCAGCACGTCATTGGGCCATTTCAGTGCTATCCGCGCGGGCGCACCACTTGCAGTGCCATCGGCACCATCGAGGCCGATCCGCAATCTGCCGGCCGGCAGCAATTGAGCAAGTGCGCGGTTCATTGCCACCCCGGCTACGAAGCCGAGTGTTGCAGCCAAAGTGGGGTCGGCTTCGGGCACGATCAAGAGCGTGGCGGCCAGATTACCAGCCGGGGACTCCCAATGCCGTCCACGGCGCCCCCTGCCTGCTGTTTGCTGACGGGCAGCGAACCATAACCCACCGGGATCGCCCGCCCCCGCGGCGGCGAGCGCCTCAGTATTGGTTGAGCCGATCGAGTCAAATCCGCGCAGGCGATACCCTGCCGCCCGCGCGGAGCCACCAAGAACGAACGACGTCACCTAGAACAAGCTTCCAGCCGCAGCATTAGCGGCAGAGGCAAGCGAATTGCCCAGCGTGAAGTAGTAAGTCACGACAAGGAAACCGCTTGCCGCCATGATCACGGTCAGCTCACGCGGCGCCGCTACAAACTGGCGCGTCGGTTCGTCGAAATACATGGTCTTGATCACGCGCAGGTAATAATAGGCACTCACGGCTGAAGCCAGCACGCCGATCACGGCCAGCACGAAGAGCTGCGCCTCGATGGCTGCAAGGAACACATACCACTTGGCGAAGAACCCGGCCAACGGTGGTAGGCCGATCAGCGAGAACATCAGGATCGCAAAAATGGCCGCCACAAAGGGCCGAGACTGTGCCGCACCGGCAAGGTCATCGATGTTTTCGACGTAACCGGCTTCGGTGCGCAGCGACAACAGGCAAGCGAACAGGCCTACAGTCATGGCCAAATAGATAGCCATGTAGATGGCGACGCCTTCCACCCCAACCTGCGTGCCGGAGGAAAGCCCCACAAGCGCAAAGCCGACATGGCCAATGGATGAATAGGCCATCAGGCGCTTCAGCGACTTCTGGCCGATGGCGGCAAAGGATGCCAGCACCATGGAGGCAATCGACAAGAAGATCACGATCTGCTGCCAGTCGCGGGTGATGGGCTCAAAGCTGTCCATCACCAGGCGAACCATCAGCGCCATGGCGGCGACCTTGGGCGCGCCGGCCATGAAGGCGGTAACCGGGGTCGGCGCACCTTCATAAACGTCTGGCGTCCACATATGGAACGGCACGGCAGACATCTTGAACGCGACGCCCGCAAGCAGGAACACCAGGCCAAAGATCAGCCCAATGGAGCGACCTTCGTTGGCGATCGCGGCAACAATACCCTGCAGATTGGTTTGGCCGGTGAAGCCATAGATCAGCGAGGCGCCGTAGAGCAGCATGCCCGATGAGAGGGCACCCAGCACGAAGTACTTGATGCCCGCCTCGGTGGCGCGGCTATCGTCGCGCTTGATCGCGGCGAGCACATAAACCGCCAGCGACTGCAACTCGATGCCAATATACAGGCTCATCAAATCGTTGGCCGACACCATCACCATCATGCCCAAAGTCGCGAGCAGGATCAGAATGGAATACTCGAATTTGTGCGTGCCGTTCTCGTCAGCGTGCGGCCACGACATCATCAGCGCGAATGCCGAACCAACCAGCACCAGTGCCTTCATGAAGCGGGCAAAACCGTCCTGGATGAAAACGCCATTGAACAGCACGCCTTCAGCAGGCTGGAACACGACGAGCGCTGCCGTTGCCACCAGCAATACCACGCCCAGCATGCTGACCAGTGAAGAACGTTCTTTGTTGAGGATGACACCGACAAGCAGCAGCACAATTACGCCGACTGCCATCAGCATCTCAGGATAAGCGGGAGCCAGGCTCGCGAAATCGATGACGTCTGAGTTCACGGGGTTCCCCTCCTAGTGGGCAACAGCCACTTCGGCCGGCGCAGCAGCGCCGATCGAGGCGGAATAGTGGGCAACCAGATTGTCGACCGCGGCCGCGGTAGTATCGAGAATGGGTGCCGGATAGAAGCCGAAGAAGATGATCAGCGCGATCAATGGGTAAAGCGTCAGTTTTTCGCGCAGGTTGAGGTCGAGCATACCCCGCAGCGTTTCCTTGGTGAACGCGCCAAAGATCACACGTCGATACAGCCACAGCGCGTAGCAAGCCGACAGGATAATGCCGAAGGCCGCGAAGAACGCCACCCAGGTATTGACCTGGAAAGCACCCATCATGGTCAGGAACTCGCCGACAAAGCCGGACGTGCCGGGAAGACCGACATTGGCCATGGTGAAGACCATGAACGCCACGGCATAGCGCGGCATGGGCGTAACCAGCCCACCATAAGCGGCAATGTCGCGCGTATGCAGCCGGTCATAAATGACGCCAACCGACAGGAACAAGGCACCCGAGACCACGCCGTGCGAGAGCATCTGGAAGATGCCACCCTGGATGCCGAACTGGTTGCCGGCAAAAATACCCATCGTCACAAAGCCCATATGGGCCACAGACGAATAGGCGATCAGCTTCTTGATGTCCTGCTGCACGAGGGCGATCAGCGAAGTGATGATGATCGCCGCCACCGACAGCACGAAGATGACATTGGCAAACTGTGCCGAAGCATCGGGGAACATGGGCAGCGAGAAGCGCAGGAAGCCATAGCCACCCAGCTTGAGCAGGATTGCCGCAAGGATCACCGAGCCAGCGGTCGGCGCTTCGACGTGCGCTTCGGGCAGCCAGCGGTGAAACGGCCACATCGGCATCTTGACCGCGAGCGAAGCGAAGAACGCCCACCACAGCCAGGGCTGCATTTCGATGGGGAAATCATGGGTCAACAGGCGCGCGATATTGGTTGTGCCGGCACTCCAATACATGGCCATCATGGCCAGCAGCATCAGCACCGAGCCGACAAAGGTGTAAAAGAAGAACTTGTAGCTGGCCTGGATCCGGCGCTTGCCGCCCCAAATGCCGATGATCAGGAACATCGGCAGCAAGGTGCCTTCGAAGAACACATAGAACATGGCCAGATCGAGCGTGGTGAAAACGCCGATCATCAGCATCTCGAGCACGAGGAAGATGCTCATATATTCCTTCACGCGGAAGGAAATCGACTCCCAGCTGGCCAGGATGCAGAACGGCATCAACAATGCCGAGAGCACCACAAACAGCACCGAGATGCCGTCCACGCCTACGCGGTAACCGATATTATCGCCAATCCAAGGGCGGTCGACGACGAACTGGAAACCGGGATTTGCCGGGTCGAACATCGACCACATCCACAGCGACAGCACGAAGGTCACCACCGTGGTCGCCAATGCGGTCCAGCGGATCGCGTCGAACGCCGTCCTGGGCATGAAGAGGATCGCCACTGCGCCAAAAAGCGGCAGGAAAGTCAGGATCGTCAGGATAGTGTTGGCGAAGGTCATCAGATCAGTCCCCCGGCCGCAATGGCCCAGGTCAAAAGCGCCGCAATGCCGATCAGCATCACAAAGGCGTAGTGGTAGAGATAGCCGGACTGGAGCTTGACGACCCATGAGGTGACGTTGTTGACCCGCCGTCCAACACCTTCGGTCAGCTTGGCATCGATCAACCAGTCATCAAAGCCATGCCAAAGCGCGCGGCCGATCCACAAGGCAGGACGCACGAAGATCGTGTTGTAGAGCTCGTCGAAGTACCACTTGTTGAGCAGGAACTTGTAGAGGCCAGGATTGGTCTCAGCGAGCCGGCGTGGGGTTTCAGGCGAGCGGATATACATATACCAGGCCGTCACAAACCCAATGATCATCGCGAAAGTGGCTGACCACTTCACCCACAATGGCACATGGTGCGCAGCCTCGATGATCTCAGGCTCAATAACGACCGATCCGGCGAAGAAGTGTTCGATATGGCCCACGTCATGGAAGAACATGCCGTAGAACACCGCACCCGAGAACACTGCGCCAACTGCGAGCACATATAGCGGCACCAGCATGACATTGGGTGCTTCATGGGCATTGTCATAGGCGCTGCCGTGATGACCATGAGCATGATCGTCATGGGCAGCATGCGCATCGCTGGCCGCCGGCTCATGATGGGTTTCGGGGTCGCTATGCTCTGGCTCGGGATGAGCCGTCAGCGCATGCTGGGCATCGCGGGGCGAGCCGTGGAAAGTCAGGTGGATGAGGCGCCACGAGTAAAAGCTCGTGAACACGGCCGCGATCACCAGCAGCCAGAAGGCCATCGAGCCCACATTGCCGCCATAGGCGTAAGCCGCCTCGATAATGGAGTCCTTGGAGAAGAACCCGGCAAAGCCGATGAACTCGGTGCCCGGAATACCCACACCCGTCAGCGCCAGGGTGCCGATCAGCATCATGGCATAGGTGATCGGGATCTTCTTGGCGAGGCCACCCATGTTGCGCATGTCCTGTTCGTGATGCATGGCGTGGATCACGGCGCCCGCACCCAGGAACAGCAATGCCTTGAAGAAGGCGTGCGTGAAGAGGTGGAACACGCCGGCCGTATAAGCCCCCGTCCCCAGCGCCACGAACATGTAGCCCAGCTGCGAACAGGTGGAATAAGCGATCACGCGCTTGATGTCGTTCTGCACCAGACCGACCGTCGCGGCAAAAAAGGCGGTAATGGCGCCGATCACGATGATGAAGGTCAGCGCCGTCGGCGAGGTTTCGAATAGCGGCGACAGCCGTGCAACCATGAACACGCCGGCCGTCACCATGGTGGCGGCATGGATCAGCGCGGAAACGGGCGTTGGGCCCTCCATGGCGTCCGGCAACCACGTATGAAGCAGGAACTGCGCCGACTTGCCCATGGCACCCATGAACAACAACAGGCAGATCACCGTCATCGCATGCAGGTCCCAGTTCAGGAACCGCATGCTCGCTTCGGCTGCCTCTGGGGCAGCATGGAACGCGCTGTCAAAGTCGAGATGGCCGAGCACCATGAAGGCGCCAAAGATGCCGAGCATGAAGCCAAAGTCGCCTACGCGGTTGACGATGAAAGCCTTCATGGCGGCAGCATTGGCCGATGGACGGGTGTACCAGAAGCCGATCAGCAGATAGGAGGCGAGGCCCACGCCTTCCCAACCGAAGAACATCTGGAGGAAGTTGTCGGCGGTCACCAGCATCAGCATGGCGAAGGTAAAGAGCGACAGATAGGCGAAGAAGCGCGAGCGATGCGGATCCTCGGCCATGTAACCAATCGAATAAACGTGCACGAGGCTGGAAACGGTGGTGACGACCACCAACATGATAGCCGTGAGCGTGTCGACGCGCAGCGTCCAGTGCATGTTCATGCTGCCGACCTGAATCCAGCGCATCAGGTCGACCTTGAGCACCGCGGCGTGGCTGCCTTCGGCAATCTCGGCTCCAACCAGCCCGCCGCCAAAGGCGATGGGCAGGAAGACGATCCAGCTCAGCACTGCGGCAATGATCAGCAAGCCGGTGGTGATGAATTCGCTCGGCCGATGGCCGATAATACGGCCCAGCAGGCCGGCAATGAGGGCGCCCGCGAGGGGCAGGAAAACAATCGCTTGGATCATAGCGGTGCTGCTTAGCCCTTCATCTGGTTGACGTCTTCAACCGCAATCGAGCCGAGATTGCGGTAGAAAATTACGAGAATGGCGAGGCCAATGGCCGCCTCGGCAGCCGCCACCGTCAGGATCAGCAGCGCAAATACCTGCCCCTGCAGGTCGCCCAGATGCGCGCTGAAGGCCACGAGGTTGAGGTTGACCGCCAGGAGGATCAACTCGATCGACATCAGAATAACGATGATGTTGCGGCGGTTGAGGAAAATGCCGAACACGCCCAGCGTGAACAGGATTGCCGCGACGGTCAGGTAGTGACCGAGGCCGATTGCCAAGCCCATGATTACTCCTACAGCCCTTGACCGCTTTTGACTTTGACGACTTCCAGCGTGTCTGCCGGCTGCCGATTGACCTGCACCGACGGATCCTGGCGCTTGATGCCGGGCTTGTGGCGCAGCGTCAGCACAATCGCACCGATCATTGCCACCAGCAGAATCGCGGCCGCGCCCTGGAACAGGAACACGTAGCGCGTATAAAGCACCTGCCCTAACGCGCGCGTATTTTCAACGCCCGCGTCGATCGGCAAGGCGCCAATTCCACCTGCTTCTGGTGCGATCCAGGAGCTGCCGGCCACGAGCAGGAGCTCGAGCAGCAATACGATCCCCACAAGGACGCCGATCGGTGCATATTGCAGCGAACCGCGGCGCAGGTCCTTGAAGTCAACGTCCAGCATCATGACGACAAACAGGAACAGCACCGCCACAGCGCCGACATAAACCACGATCAGGATCAAGGCGAGGAACTCGGCGCCGGCCAGCATGAAGAGGCCTGCAGCGTTGACGAACACCACGATCAAAAACAGCACCGCGTGCACGGGATTGCGCGAGGACACGACCATGAACGCCGAAGCGATCGCCACGACCGAGAAGAGATAGAAAAAGAACAGGGGAAGGCTCATCCGGTCTTCCTTCAGCGATACGGTGCGTCGGTGGCGATGTTGTGAGCGATTTCGCGCTCCCAGCGGTCGCCATTGGCCAGCAGACGCTCCTTGGAGAAGTAGAGCTCCTCGCGCGTTTCGGTGGCGAACTCGAAATTGGGGCCTTCAACGATCGCATCCACCGGGCAGGCTTCCTGGCAGAAGCCGCAATAGATGCACTTCACCATGTCGATGTCGTAGCGCACCGTGCGCCGGGTGCCGTCATTCTGGCGGGGGCCAGCTTCGATGGTGATGGCCTGTGCAGGACACACCGCTTCACACAGCTTGCAGGCAATGCAGCGCTCTTCCCCATTGGGGTAGCGGCGCAGGGCATGCTCGCCACGGAAGCGCGGGCTTACGGGGTTCTTTTCGAATGGGTAGTTCACCGTCGGCTTGGGCGTGAAGAAGTAGCGCATGGCGAGGAAGAACCCCGTTACGAACTCCTTGAGCAGCAGCGAATTTACAAATCTCAGGGCGTGCATCAAGCAACCCCTCCATGCCAGCCCCAGCCAGTCAGCTGCAGGACGAATGCGAGAACAATGACCGAAACCAACGAGAGCGGCAGGAAGATCTTCCAGCCCAGCCGCATCAACTGGTCATAGCGATAGCGCGGCACGATGGATTTGGTCATGGCGTAAAAGAAGAAGAAGAAACACACCTTGAGCACGAACCACACCGCACCCGGGATCCAGGTGAAGGGCGGCAGGTCGATCGGCGATGTCCAGCCGCCCATGAACATGATGGTCATCAGCGCGCACATCAGGATGATGGCGATATACTCGCCCAGCATGAACAACAGGTAAGGCGTGGAGGAATATTCCACCATGAAGCCGGCCACCAGTTCCGACTCCGCTTCGGGCAAATCGAATGGTGGGCGGTTGGTTTCAGCCAAGGCCGATATCATGAACACGATGAACATCGGGAACAGCGGCAGCCAGAACCAGTTGAGGAAGGTCAGCCAAGGCAGCCCGATCATGTGCGCCAGGCCCATCTCATACTGCGCCTGCACGATATCGGTCAGGTTCAGCGAGCCCACGCAGAGCAGCACGGTGATGATCACGAGCCCAATCGAGACTTCGTAGCTGACCATCTGCGCCGCCGAACGCAGCGCGCCCAGGAACGGGTATTTCGAGTTCGACGCCCAGCCGCCAATGATCACGCCGTAAACGCCGAGCGAGGAGATCGCGAGCACATAAAGAATGCCCACATTGATGTCCGCGATCGCCCAGCCGGGGCTGATCGGAATAACCACCCAGGCCGACAGCGACAGCGTCGCCGTGATCAGCGGCGCCAACAGGAACATGAGCTTGTCCGACCCGGCGGGCAGGATAGGTTCCTTGAACACGAATTTGAGCAGGTCGGCAAAGCTCTGCAGGAGGCCGAACGGACCCACGACGTTGGGACCACGGCGGATCTGCACGGCCGCCCAGATCTTGCGGTCGGCGAGCAGGATGAAGGCGGTGAAGATCAGCAGGGTGACGAGGAGCAGCAGCCCCTTATACACGAAGCCTACCTGGGTCCCTCCGAGGAAGGGCACGCCAAGCAGGTAGTCAAGAACGGCCATAACAGAGTCCATAGCGCTCCCCTACTCCGCTGCCTGACGCAGGCCGGCGGCCATGGCAGCGCATTCGCCCATGGTTGCCGAGGCGCGCGCGATCGGGTTGCTGAGATAAAAATCACTGACCGGAGAAGCAAAGCTGAGCTTCTTGCCGCGCGTCGAGCCCTTGGCCAGCTTGGTGATGTCGGCGAGCTTGGTGGGCGCAACATCATCGATCCGGGCCAGATGCGGGTATTCAGCATAAAGCGCGGCGCGCAGCTGCGGCAGCGAATTGAACGGCAGGGTCACGCCGGCAACTGCCGAAAGCGCCCGCAGGATGGCCCAGTCTTCCTTGGCCTCACCTGGGGGGAACACGGCGCGGTTGGTGACCTGCACCCGCCCTTCGGTGTTCACATAGGTGGCGCTCTTTTCGGTATAGGCGGCGCCGGGCAGGATTACGTCGGCGCGGTGAGCGCCACTGTCGCCATGGGTTCCCAGATACACCACCAACGTGTCGCCAAGACCGGACAGGTCGTATTCGTCGGCACCCAGCAGGAACAGCACGTCAACGCCGCCCGTTAGCATGGCCGCCGTATCCGCAGCGCCCTTGGCGGGCACGAAACCGACATCGAGAGCGCCGACGCGAGCTGCCGCATTGTGCAGCACGGCAAAGCCGTTCCAGCCTTCTGCCAGTTCCGGATTGCCGGTGGCGAGCTGTGCGGCCGCAGCCAGAACATCGGTGGTCGCAGCGCCTTCGCCCACGATCACGAGCGGCCGCTTGGCTTGCTTCCAGGTATCGGCAAAGGAGCCGAGGCCCGCAGCCAGGTCCAGCAGCGTGTTGTTGCCCGAACCGAGATGCTCGTAGGTATAGGTCAGGTCAGCGGCTTCCCCGATCACGCCAATCGGCAGGCCGGTGGCACGCCACACCTTGCGGATGCGGGCATTGAGCACAGCCGCTTCACGGCGCGGATTGGTGCCGACGAGGAGAATAGCGTCAGCCTGCTCGATCCCGGCAATGGTGGGATTGAACACATAGCTGGCGCGACCGCCGGCAGGGCTCAGGGCCGAGCCAACCGGGCGCGCATCGATATTGCTCGAGCCCAGCGAGGCCAGCAGCGTCTTGAGCGCAAACATTTCCTCGACGCCGGCAAGGTCGCCGGCAATGGCGCCGATGCGCACGCCCGGCTTCTTGACGGCCTTGGCAACGGTCGCGAACGCGTCTTCCCAGGTGGTGGGAGCCAGTTTGCGGTTGCGCCGCACATAGGGGCGGTCAAGGCGCTGGGACTTGAGCCCATCCCACACATAGCGGGTCTTGTCGGAAATCCACTCCTCGTTGATCGCCTCATTGACGCGCGGCAGGATGCGCATCACTTCGCGACCACGGCTATCGACGCGGATGGCCGAACCGAGCGCATCCATGACATCGATGCTCTCGGTCTTGCTCAATTCCCAGGGACGGAACGAGAAGGCATAGGGCTTGGAGGTCAGTGCGCCTACCGGGCACAGGTCAACCACATTGCCCTGCAACTCGCTCGACAGCGCCTTTTCCAGATAGGAGGTGATCTCGGCGTCCTCACCGCGACCCAGCAAGCCCATCTCGGCAATGCCGGCCACTTCGGTGGTGAAGCGGACGCAGCGCGTGCAATGGATGCAGCGGTTCATCGAGGTCTTGACCAGCGGCCCAAGATACTTGTCCTCGACCGCGCGCTTGTTTTCGGCAAAGCGGTTCTTGTCCACGCCATAGGCCATGGCCTGGTCCTGCAGATCGCATTCACCGCCCTGATCGCAGATCGGGCAGTCGAGCGGATGGTTGATCAGCAGGAATTCCATCACGCCTTCGCGGGCCTTCTTGACCATTGGCGTGTTGGTGAACATTTCGGGCGGCTCGCCATTGGGGCCGGGCCGCAGGTCCTTGACCGCCATGGCGCAAGAGGCCTGGGGCTTGGGGGGGCCGCCCTTCACCTCGACCAGGCACATGCGGCAGTTGCCGGCCACCGACAGGCGCTCATGGTAACAAAAGCGCGGAATTTCTGCGCCGGCCGCTTCGGCAGCCTGCATCAGGGTGAAGTGATCGGGAACTTCGACGAGCTGGCCGTCAACCTTGATATTTGCCATCGAGCCCTACTCCGCCGCGATCGACGGCACGGCGCCGTCAGAGGTGGATGAATATGTATACTGGTCGATCCGCTCTTCGATCACGTGCCGGAAGTTGCGGATCAGGCCCTGGATCGGCCAAGCCGCGGCATCGCCCAGCGCGCAAATGGTGTGGCCCTCGATCTGCTTGGTCACTTCAAACAGCATGTCGATCTCGCGCTTCTGGGCGCGGCCTTCAACCATGCGATCCATGACGCGCATCATCCAGCCGGTGCCTTCACGGCACGGCGTGCACTGGCCGCAGCTTTCGTGCTTGTAGAAAGCGGCAAGGCGCCAGATGGCCTTGATGATATCCGTCGACTTGTCCATCACGATGATGCCGGCAGTGCCGAGCGAGCCGCCCACTTCACGCAGGCCATCGAAGTCATAGATGGCGTGGCGGATCTTTTCGCCGGGCACGCAGGGCACGGACGAGCCGCCGGGGATCACGGCGAGCAGATTGTCCCAGCCGCCACGAATGCCGCCGCAATGCTTTTCGATGATTTCTTCGAAGGTGCAGCCAAGGGCTTCCTCGAAGGTCGCGGGCTTGTTGACGTGGCCCGAAACGCACATCAGCTTGGTGCCGGTATTGTTGGCGCGGCCGATAGAAGCGAACCAAGCGCCCGAACGACGCAGGATTTCGGGCACAACGGCGATGGACTCGACATTGTTGACCGTGGTCGGGTTGCCGTAAACGCCCATGCCGGCGGGGAATGGCGGCTTGAGCCGGGGCTGGCCCTTCTTGCCTTCCAGCGATTCCATCAGCGCAGTTTCTTCGCCGCAGATATAGGCGCCCGCGCCGTGATGGACGATGATGTCCAGGTCCCAGCCATGGATGTTGTTCTTGCCGATCAGCTTGGCGTCATAGGCCTCCTGAACGGCCTGCTCCAGGTGCTGCCGCTCGCGGATGAATTCGCCGCGCACATAGATAAAGGCCAGGTGCGCATCCATGGCGCGGGCCGCCAGAAGGCACCCCTCCACCAGATGGTGAGGATCATGGCGCAGAATATCGCGGTCCTTGCAGGTGCCGGGCTCGGATTCATCGGCATTGACCAGCAGGTAATGTGGGCGCCCGTCAGACACCTTGGGCATGAAGGTCCACTTCAGCGCCGTCGGGAACCCAGCCCCGCCGCGGCCGCGCAAGCCAGAAGCCTTGACCTCGTTGGTGATCCAGTCGCGGCCAGCATCGATGAACTCGCGGGTGCCTTCCCAGGCACCGCGCGAGCGCGCACCGGCCAGTGTCCAGTCGCCCTGACCATAGAGATTGGTGAAAATGCGATCTTTGTCAGCGAGCACGATTATGACTCCGACTTGTCGTCGTTGGAGATGTCGCCGCCATGTTCCACGGTCGGCTTCAAATCCTCGGTTTTGGGCTTGCGGCGCCGAACGGGCTTTTTGGCCGCAGCATCAACGGCTGCCGCGTCTGCCCCGCTCAACTCCTTGCTGTCGACCACCGTGCTGCCGGAGGTCGATTCTGCTTCTTGGGCATCTGGCTGCGTACCGCCGCCGGCGGCGCCATCGCTGCTGCCCGAGCGGCTTTCCTTGCCTGGAGCCTTGCCACCGTCGATCTTGCTGGCGTCGCTTTCCGCGCCGGTCGCATCGGGTCGCATCGCCTTGTTGGGCTCGCCATCGGCATTGGCTTCGCGGTCGAATTCCTTGCGCTCGGCTTCGGCATGCGCCTGTGAAACCTTGCCCTGGGGCGCCGGTCCCTTGAAGGCGGGTGCAGAGTCTTCGTTGACATCACGCGGCTTGGCCGCAGTGGTCGGCGCCTGGGGCGCTGCCGGCTTGGGTGCAGCAGGCGCGGCACCTGCCGGTGCGGCAGCGTCGGCCGGAGGCGCTGGCGGCACGAACTTTTCGCGCTTCGCGGTCGGTGGCTCGTTGAGCGTCGTGCGTCCGCCTTCGGCCGCGGAATTTAGCCGCTCGATCTGGGTGCCCGTCTTGATGCTGGCGCCCTGCCCCGCCGCAAAGGCATCGACGATCTCTTCGAAGCGCTCTGGGCTCAGGTCTTCGTAGGTGTCGTGGAAGATGGCGACCATGGGAGCATTGACGCAGGCGCCCAGGCACTCGACCTCTTCCCAGGACATGGTGCCATCCGCATTGGTATGGCGCTGTTCAGGATGGATCTTGCTTTTGCACACCTCAATCAGCGCTTCCGAACCGCGCAGCATGCAGGGCGTCGTGCCGCAAACCTGAATATGGGCGCGGGTGCCGACAGGTGCCAGTTGGAACTGCGTATAAAAAGTCGCAACTTCCAGCACCCGGATATAGGCCATGCCAAGCATATCCGCGATCGTCTCGATCGTGGCCCGGGTGACCCAGCCATCCTGATCCTGTGCCCGCATCAGCAGCGGAATCACTGCCGATTGCTGGCGTCCTTCGGGATAAAGGCCAATGGTGCGTTCCGCCCAGCGGGCGTTTTCCGAATTGAACGCGAAAGAAGCCGGTTGAACCGACTCGTCTGCAAGGCGACGCGCAACCATCAGCGATCAACCTCTCCGAACACGATGTCTAGTGAGCCCAGGATCGCCGAAACGTCCGCCAGCATGTGGCCGCGACACAGGAAATCCATGGCTTGAAGATGGGCAAAGCCGGGAGCCCGGACCTTGCAGCGATACGGCTTGTTGGTGCCGTCCGAGACCAGATAGACGCCGAACTCGCCCTTGGGCGCTTCCACGGCGGCATAGACCTCGCCGGCGGGCACCTTGAAGCCCTCGGTATAAAGCTTGAAGTGATGAATCAGCGCTTCCATCGACCGCTTCATCTCACTGCGCTTGGGCGGCACCACCTTGCCGTCGAGCGCAGCGATCGGACCCTTGCCTTCGGGGGCATTAAGGCGATCGATGCACTGCTTCATCAGCGAGGTCGACTGGCGCATTTCTTCCATGCGGATCAGGTAGCGATCATAGCAATCGCCATTCTTGCCGATCGGAATGTCGAACTCGAGCTCTTCGTAGCACTCATAGGGCTGGCTCTTGCGCAGGTCCCAGGCAGCGCCGGCGCTGCGCACCATGATCCCCGAGAAGCCCCAGTTCCAGGCATCCTCGAGGGACACCACACCGATATCGACATTGCGCTGCTTGAAGATACGGCTGTCCGTCAGCAGCGTGCCGATATCCTCGAGCGCTGAAGGGAAGGTCTTGGTGGCGAACGCTTCGATATCGTCGATCAGGTCCTGCGGCAGGTCCTGGTGCACGCCACCGGGGCGGAAGTAAGCGGCGTGCAGGCGGCTGCCCGACGCGCGCTCATAGAACATCATCAGCTGTTCGCGCTGCTCAAAGCCCCAAAGCGGCGGGGTAAGTGCGCCGACGTCCATGGCCTGGGTGGTCACGTTCATCAGGTGCGACAGCAGACGGCTGATTTCACAGAACAGAACGCGGATCAGTTGCGCGCGGCGCGGCACCTCGATGCCGAGTAGCTTTTCCACCGCAAGGCAGAAGGCGTGCTCCTGACTCATCGGCGCGACATAATCGAGGCGATCGAAATAGGGCACGGCCTGCAGATAGGTCTTGTGCTCGATCAGCTTTTCGGTGCCGCGATGCAAGAGGCCGACATGCGGGTCCACGCGTTCGATGATTTCGCCATCAAGCTCAAGGATGAGGCGCAGCACGCCGTGCGCCGAAGGGTGCACGGGACCGAAATTGAGTGTGAAATTGCGGACTTCGGCTTCTAAAGTCATTGCTTCGCCTTCTCGTCGCCCGGCAGCACGTAATCGGTGCCTTCCCAGGGCGACAGGTAATCGAATGAGCGGAATTCCTGGTGCAGCCGGACCGGCTCATAGACCACCCGCTTGCGCTCTTCGTCATACCGAACTTCGATGAAGCCCGTGAGTGGGAAGTCTTTGCGCAGGGGATGACCGTCAAAGCCGTAGTCAGTCAGCAGCCGGCGCAGGTCCGGATGCCCCGAGAACAGCACGCCGTAAAGGTCATAGGCCTCGCGCTCGAACCAGTCGGCGCCCTTGAACACGCCGGTGATGCTGGGCACCGGCACGATGTCGTCGGCGGCCAGCTTCACGCGGATGCGCAAATTCGTATAGGGGCTGAGGAAGTGGTACACTACCTCGAAGCGTTCCTCACGCTCGGGGTAGTCGGCGCCGCAAATGTCGATGATGCTGACCATCCGGCATTGCGGGTCGGTGCGCAAGAATTCAGCTACCGCCACAATCGAGTCGCGCTCGACCATAACCGTCAGTTCGCCAAAAGCGATAGCGGTCTCCAGCACGGCGCTGCCAAGCGAGCGCGCTACATGCTCGCCCAGGGCGGCGAGTGGATCGACCTGGATTGCCTCATCCATACCCAAAAGACCTTATCGCTCGATGGTACCGGTGCGGCGGATCTTCTTTTGCAGCAGCAGAATGCCGTAAAGAAGCGCCTCCGCGGTTGGGGGGCAGCCAGGAACATAGATGTCGACCGGCAAGATGCGATCGCAGCCACGCACCACCGAATAGGAATAGTGGTAGTAGCCGCCGCCATTGGCACAGGAGCCCATGGAGATCACGTAGCGCGGCTCGGGCATCTGGTCATAGACCTTGCGCAGGGCCGGAGCCATCTTGTTGGTCAGCGTGCCGGCCACGATCAACACGTCCGATTGGCGTGGAGACGCGCGCGGTGCGGTACCGAACCGCTCCACGTCATAGCGCGGCATTGACATCTGCATCATCTCGACGGCGCAGCAGGCCAGGCCCGTCTGCATCCACATCAGCGAGCCGGTACGTGCCCAGTTGATCAACTGGGAAACGCTGGAAACCAGGAAGCCCTTGTCGGCCAGCTCGTCGGTCACATCCGTGAAGAACGGATCGTCGGCGCCGGCCGGCTTGTTGGTGCGCGGGTCGATCAGGCCACTGGGACGAGGCGTCACCAGCGTGCCGTTGTTTTGTTCACTCAATCCCATTCAAGTGCACCTTTCCGCCATTCATAGAGGAAGCCGACGGTCAAAACGCCCAGGAAGATCATCATCGACCAGAAGCCGAACCAACCCACATCCCGGAAAGCCACGGCCCAGGGGAACAGGAACGCAACTTCAAGATCGAAAATGATGAAGAGAATCGAGACGAGATAGAATCGCACATCGAACTTCATGCGGGCGTCGTCAAAGGCATCAAAGCCCGCCTCAAAGGCCGATACTTTTTCTGGATCGGGGCGCTTCACTGCAATCAGGAACGGCGCGATCAGCAGTGACATGGCGATCAAGCCAGCCAAACCGACAAAAAGCACGATGGGCAGGTAGTTGCTGAGCAATTCAGTCATGCGGCAGCCTGTGTTCTAGACCCGACCGGGCGGTCGGTTTACGCGCCGGCAGCGCAAGCAATTGGGGCGAGCGACGCGGGGCGAAATTGATGCCTCCGCTTAGACCTTCCACCCGGTTGTTTCAAGGGAAAGAAAATCTGATCTAACAGATCATGTATAGGCGAGCAGACGTGCCGACGTTTCGACCGCTTATTTAGTGCAGAGCAGGCAAAAGAAAAGGCCCCGCAATGCGGGGCCTCAACACTAGACCGTCATCAGACAGTCGGCATTCTTAGAAGTGGTAGAACACACCAACGGTGGCCTTGCCAGCAGCGAAGAAGTCGTCGTTGCCGTCGATGTCATCGTCGTCGTCCAGGTTGCCCAGGCCGAGAACTTCACCACGGAGCGACACGGAGTCGGTCAGGGCAACTTCAACGCCAGCGCCGAGAGCATAGACGCCCTGTTCGTCGTCGCCACCAACGGTGGAGCCGAGACCACCAGCTGCGTAGATCAGGACCGAGTCGGTCAGCAGAGCGCCAACGCGACCGAGGGCCAGGATCAGGCCGGCATCATCGTCGCCGTCCAGGAACAGGTAATCAGCCTGCAGCTCGATACCGACAACGATCGGATCGGCAACGGTGAAGTTCACACCGATGATACCGCCGACCAGGCCGGTGGTGTCGACGTCGTCGGCAAAGATGCCGCCGGCTTCGATACCAGCATAGAGGCCATCCCAGCTGAAGCCGGCAGCTTCATAGATTGGCTCTGGGGTGGTTGGGATGATGAGATCGGCAGCCTGCGCGCCGACCGAAGCAACAACGGCGATGGAAGCGCCAAGGAGAAGAGAACGAATGGCCATTAAAGCCCCCATATCAAGGAAGAATACGAGAGTAGTGGGGCAAGTACAGATTCGCCGCAAGGGCGATTGTGGCCTTCCGGGCCGGCCGGGCAACGCTTGTTGGCAGCTGTTGCACTAAGGCCGCACTGTGGCAGATCGTGTTAACACCTTGTTAAAACCAAAACGGCGAACCGCGGTGCGGTTCGCCGAATTGGGTTTGCAAGTTTGTGCTGGCAGGGCGTGACCGCCCTGCCCGCTTGCAGATCTTAGAAGTGGTAGAACACGCCAACGGTTGCCTTGGCAGCGTTGAAGAAGTCGTCGTTGGAATCGTCGTCGTCGTCGAGCGAGCCGAGACCAAGAACTTCACCGCGCAGCGACACGGAGTCGGTCAGAGCAACTTCAACGCCACCGCCGAGAGCGAAGACGCCTTCTTCGTCGTCACCACCAACAGTGGTGCCAACGCCGCCAGCTGCGTAGACCAGGACCGAGTCGGTCACAACGGCGCCAACGCGGCCGAGAGCCAGGATCAGGCCGGCGTCATCGCCGTCCAGGAACAGGTAGTCAGCCTGCAGCTCGATACCGACAACGATCGGATCGGCAACAGTGAAGTTCACACCAACGATACCACCGACCAGGCCGGTCGTGTCGACGTCGTCGGCAAAGATGCCGCCGGCTTCGATACCAGCATAGAGGCCATCCCAGCTGAAGCCAGCAGCTTCATAGATTGGCTCTGGAGCGGTTGGGATGATGAGGTCGGCAGCCGAAGCGCCGGAAACGAGGAGCGCCGTAGCGGCGACACCGAGGGTAAGCGAACGTACAAACATAATCTTGCACTCCCATAGAGTTAACCGTAGTCGACGGCTTAGATGCCTCACTACAATGCGCGAGGCAACCCTATGGTGACGCAAAAATGGCACCGCAGCTAACACCTAGCGACCATTCGGGGGTCGGTGTTGCCAGAATACCGCGCTTTTGGCTCAGTTTGATACAATTGGGCAGGCGGCAGCAAGAATTCTGGCGGCAATGTGTCACAACCGAGGCAGCTTGGCGACTCAAATTATGAAGAATGCAGGGAGATTCGCGCGCTCACCAGCAAATGGGGCACTCAGAAGTGGAATCGCGCCCCGAGGGTGACCTGATCGCTTGATTCCTCTCCTGCGATCGGGAACCCATGCAGATACTGCGCCTCGACCGTTACGCTCTCGCTTACCGCGAACTCGAGGCCTCCACCCAGCAGCACCTCTCCCTGTTCGGGCGCGCCCAGGTCGATCCCATAGCCTCCGGCGGCATAAACCAGCGCGTCATCGGCGACGATCAGGCCGGCGCGGCCCAGGATCTGCCCGTAGCTGGTTTCGCCCACATCCCCGGAAAGCCCCTGCACAGAGACTTCCGCCCCCACGAGATAGAAGTCGAACTGGAGATTGACGCCAGCCTGGATGCCAAGCACGGCCTGCGTGTCCGAACCGGTGGCGCGCGCGCCACCATAGATGCCGGCGTAAAAGCCGCTCCAATCGAATGGAGCCTCTTCATATAGGGGCAAAGCGGCCGGGGTGCTGGTTTCCACGAGGATCGGATCAGCCGCATGCGCTGCGCTCACCCCGAGAAGGGTCAGCAGCACCGGTACAATCAGCTTTCCCGTTCTGGCCATGGCGTGCGTCCTTGCCTGGCCAACCAACGTGGCGGCCACGCAGCAGTTCCTCTGCCGGGCAAATGTGCTCTTTATAGGGTACCCACGAGTACGGGCTCCTCGCGGAACCGCTCGGGAAAGAGTGCCTTGAGCGCGGTGATCTTGGGCAGGTCATGCACCGCAATGTAGGGCCAGGTTGGATTGAGCGTCAGAAAGTCCTGGTGATATTGCTCGGCCGGGTAGAACGCCATCAAGGGCTCCAGCGTCGTGACGATCGGTCCTTCGAACAGTTCGGCACCACCAAGCTGCTTGATATAGGCAGCCGCGATTCGCTCCTGCTCAGGGTTTTGCACGAAGATGGTCGAGCGATACTGGGTGCCGTGATCGGGACCCTGGTAGTTCAGCTGCGTCGGATTATGGGCAACCGAGAAATACACCTGGAGCAGATCGCCATAGCTCACCACGGAAGGGTCATAGGTCACTTCAACCGCTTCGGCGTGCCCCGTGGTCCCACTGCTGGTCAGATCATAGGTCGCGGTTTCGGCCGCGCCACCGGAATATCCCGATACAGCCTTGGTAACGCCCTCCAGGTGCTGGAACACCCCCTGCACACCCCAAAAGCAGCCGCCAGCAAAGACTGCCACGGCGGTGTTGCCGGTTTGGGTCAAGTCGACCGCGGGTGGGGGAATCTCTACGGCCTTTTCCTGCGCCATCAGCGGGGCGCAGAACCAGGCCAGGGCTAGCAGGGGCAATATAAAGAGAGTGGCCCAAAATCCGGTTGAGCCAGAGGCACGCAAGGCAGCAGCGGAACGGTTCGATGGCACGGGATGATCCTCTCGGGCGGCTGGGCCGCATTGCCCAACAATATGGAGCCAGCCACGCCAGAGTTCACGGGGCTCACCACAAGGTGAAATTGCTGCCGGGCTAGGTCAAGGCCGCGGCCGCCTGGCGGAGATCGGGCGCTTCAATGCGCCGGTAGCGGGCCTGCACCAGACCATAAAGCCCGAACGCCACGAGGCCCAGCGCAGCAAGACCATAGAGAATGCGGCCGAACGGCAGGTGGCGGATATAATCGAGGGCTTCGGTTGTGCTCCCAGCTTGCTGCGGATCGACCGCCAACGCCGCAAACACGAACAATACGCCCACCACTGCAAACAGGACGCCCCGCGCTGCCAGGCCGAACAGGCTCACTGCATGGATTTTGCCGGCATGTTCGGCCGGAATGGAAAGGCGGTCTTGGTACTTCTTGGAGTAACCGCGCCAAATCTGGAACAAGCCGCCACCAATGATGGCGATCCCCACCGCGCCGACCAGCCAGCGGCCGAAAGGTTGTCCCATCAACCAGGCGGTCATGCTGTCTTCGCCGTTGGAGCCGCCCTGCCCACCCGCTCCCAGGGCGAGGCTTGCTGCGGCGATCGCCAATGTAGCGTTACCCGCCGCGCTGATCAGGCTGGCGGCCCTGGCGCCCAGACCCTTGGCATCGCTGCCGTGGTGATCGGCATCGAGAAAGGCCTGCGCCAGCCGCCACGCCACATAGCCAAACAGGCCCACCGCCACTGCGCTCAGCAGCACTCGCCCAAAAGGCGCGCCCAGGAGGTTCCCCAAAGCATTCTCGTTACTGGCTTGCTGGCCTGCGCCATAGAACGCGCTGGCGAGCGCCAAGCCGCCGAGCAGGACATAAACAATCCCGCGCGCCGCATATCCCCACCGCGCCAATAACTCGAACTTGTTCTTCATGCCGCTCTCCAAATCAGGCCTGAGGAACTGCCTGCACGCGAGCAGGTTCCCTTCGCCGATCTCGGGGAGCGCACTGGCTGCATCAAAGGGACTTCTACCCATTGAACGCCTGGCAAAGCCCGAGGTGATGCTCTGCGAGCAGTACCGCTGCTGATTGGCCACCTGGGGTGACGATCGGCGACGACCTCAAGAACACCGCCTAGCGCCCCGGACCCAAGCTCCCTCGCCTCAGCTATGCTGGCTAATCACCTAATGACTTTTGTGGAGTGGGTGAGCGCGGAAAAAACGCCAATTCTGGGCCGGTGAACTCACCGAATGAACATGACTGAACCGCTCACCAAAGCTCAGGTCTTTCAAGCCGCCGCGACCGTTGCCAGTGGCTATTTCGCTGGCAGTCCCACCGCTTTGGCGGAGGTTGGGCCGGCCTTTGCCAAAATTCTCCAGATCGTGGCTGCGGCCGGCGGTCCGGGTGGCAATATCTCTGGCCTCGAGCCCGCGGTCCCGTTCGATCAATCCATCAAGCGCGACTTCATCATCTGCATGGTCTGCGGAAAAAAGCTGCGCAGCCTCAAGCACCATCTGCGCTCGCTCCACAGCCTCACCCCCGAGCACTACCGCTCGATGTGGAACCTGCCCGACAACTATCCGATGGTCGCCGAAGAACTGTCACTGGTGCGCTCCGACATTTCGCGCAAGACCCAGGCCGACTTCAAGGCCGCGCACGGCATGTCCCTGCCCCGCGCCAAGCCACCGCGACGCCGGCAACGCAGCGCCTAGGCAGGCACCACAGCCCCAAAAAGACAAATTCTAGGCGTCGAAGAAGCCCGAGAATATCTGTAATGAAGGGGATCGGGCCATCTGCCCGCACAACGCGCCCCCTTCCAAATTCTCGACAAGATCAAGAAGAAGGGTGGCGCGAGAGACGGGGCTCGAACCCGCGACCTCCGGCGTGACAGGCCGGCGCTCTAACCAACTGAGCTACTCCCGCAGCGGCAAACTGTCTGTCTGCGCAACGTGTGGTGGATGTACCCAGCGCCCCCTGCCAAGTCAAGCAGCCAAAACCGTTTCGGCGAGAAATTTCGCTTGGCCTGCAGCGCTGTGGATAACTTTGCGCTGGCGCTACCCGAGCCTCGCCGGCCTTCTGTCACCCCTCTGCAAAAGGCGCCGCAGATCAGCCCCGGATGTCTCAAAACAAATCTTCCCGCGGCTTGGCGCGAGCGACGGCGCCGGCATGAACTGCCCAAACAAAGTGCTGGCTTGCACACGCCCGCGCCAAACAAGCCGCCGGCCGTTTTCTTGGACCGTATCAGACAGCCCTAGCCGTAGCGCTGCTTTCCAGGCGCTGCAGTCGGCAAAATTGCTTGCCGCAACACGCCCGCACCCTCCCGCCAATGGCCTCAGCTCACCTCGGGCGGTGGGACACAAAAAGAACCGGTCCGCCGATCCGGGATCGACATTTCCGTCACGAAAGCCCGATTTTTCCGTCGCCGTGCCATCTAACGCGCCGAATCTGCGCGGAATCAGCCGCGCTGCCCCCGACTCGCACCGCGTCGGGTCAATTCATCGCTCGGCCAAGAGGCTAAAGCTTGAAGCGCAGGCCCAGCGTAGCCGCGTTTGACCCGTCGATCTCGGCGATCACTCCATACCCTCCGGAGCGGTGATGAATGCGGGCAAACATTTCGAGGTCCGGGAAGTCGGCATGCGACACGGCAATTTCGGGGCCCATATAAAAGAGCACCGGTACGTTCCGGTCGATCCAGCCAGCCCGCTCCTTTTCAACGCCGATAGTGTCGGACACCATCGAGATGCCGCCGGTGATCGCTGGCGAGACAGTGACATCGCCGATGGTCACGCCATCGTTCTTGAGTACCACCCCGGTCCAGATCTCGGCTGATGCTTCCTGCCCCACCCGCATCCCCAACCCAAGCTCGAGGCCAAAGTGGAAATTGGCCGGCAGGTCCGCAACAAAGGTCTGGTAGCCTGCCCCCACGAAATAGTTGTCTTCATAATGGGGCCGCCAGAACGCGGCAGTTTCCCAGACCCACTCGTCCTGAAAGCGTCCCCCGAAAATAAAGACGTTTGAGCCATCGGTAATTGGTCCGGCATAGCTCGGCGCTGCTGACAATGCAGCTACGGCAATGCAGGCCCCGATTTTGGCACGGTACATATGCAATACTCCGCATGCCCCCGGCCCAACCGTACCGGTTACGCCGGCCATGGGCAATAAATCTCCCGGTGATTGTGAACGCATAAGGTAAAGCTGGCGTTCTGCCTTGGGGACTGGCGCCACTGCCACGAGCGCAGCCCACTGCTTGATCACCATTTCGGAGGGAAAGTGTCTGGGAACACGGCGCCACAGCGAAAATGCCGCCCGCTGCTCCTGGCCGTATTTCGGATGGGGTCCATCCCTGCCGCTGGGGGGAGATAATCGCCCCACCGGGGTCATGATCTCGGGTTGGAGCGGGGCGGCCGGGCCTAAGGATTGGTCGGGGTGCCAACAAGTTGCAGGGCAGGACAAGCGCTTCCGCGACAATGTTTCGGGTTGCGCTGAGCTGCCACTCCAGTAACAAGCATCTGGTATCCCAGCCTCCCCCCAAAACTACTCAAAGGTGCCCGCCCGGACAATGACCCCGTCTGTTTTGCTGATCGCGGTTCTGCTCTTGCCCTTCATGGCTGCTATTGTCGCAGCGGTGTTGCCCTCAAATGCGCGGAACGCGGAAGCGTGGCTGGCGGGTGCCGTCGCGGCACTGGGCTTTGCCGCCATGGTCTGGCTGTTTCCCCAGATCGGCGATGGTGATGTGATCCGCCACGAGATCAGCTGGGTGCCGGCACTCAATCTCAATCTCGTGCTGCGGCTGGATGGGTTTTCCTGGCTCTTCGGGGTTCTGGTCACCGGCGTCGGGTTCCTTGTGGTGCTTTATGCCCGCTATTACATGTCGCCCAATGACGCGGTGCCGCGCTTTTTCGCGTTCTTTCTGGCCTTTATGGGCTCGATGCTGGGCCTGGTGCTCTCGGGCAACATCATCCAGATGGCAGTGTTCTGGGAGCTGACTTCGATCACTTCGTTCCTGCTGATCGGGTACTGGTTCCATCTCGGGCAGGCGCGCGACGGCGCCCGCATGGCCCTCACCGTCACCGGACTGGGCGGCCTGTGCCTGCTCGTCGGCATGCTGCTGATCGGCCATATTGTGGGCAGCTATGACCTTGATGTGGTGCTGGCTTCGGGCGATACGATTCGCAATCACCCGCTTTACCTGCCTACCTTGCTGCTGGTGCTGATGGGGGCGCTGACCAAATCGGCCCAGTTCCCGTTCCATTTCTGGCTGCCCCACGCCATGGCGGCCCCCACCCCCGTTTCGGCCTATCTGCATTCGGCGACCATGGTGAAGGCGGGCGTGTTCCTCCTTGTCCGCTTTTGGCCAGTCCTGGCCGGCACCGACCAATGGTTCTGGATTGTTACCTCCGCCGGACTGATCACCTTGGTCTTTGGGGCCTTCGTCGCCATCTTCCAGACCGATCTCAAGGGCCTGCTGGCTTATTCAACCATTAGCCATCTCGGCCTGATCACCGCCCTTTTGGGCATGTCGACCCCGCTCGCGACCGTGGCCGCGATCTTCCACATCGCCAACCACGCGACCTTCAAGGCTTCGCTGTTCATGGCGGCCGGCATCATCGACCATGAAACCGGCACGCGCGACATCCGCAAGCTGAGCGGCTTGTTCCGCTACATGCCCTTTACCGCCACCCTTGCGATGGTCGCCAGCGCCGCCATGGCCGGAGTGCCGCTGCTCAACGGCTTTTTGTCCAAGGAGATGTTCTTCGCCGAAACGGCGCAGCGCGACGCTAATCCCTTTGTCAACATTGCCCTGCCTGCTGCCGCCATACTCGGCAGCCTCTTTGCCGTCACCTATTCGCTGCGCTTCGTGCTTGGCGTGTTTTTTGGTCCTCCGCCGCAGGGCTTGACCAAAGTGCCGCACGAGCCCCCCGCCCTGATGCGCCGGCCCATCGAAATTCTCGTTCTGCTTTGCCTTATCGTGGGCGTAGTTCCCGGCATCACTATCGGCCCCTATCTGGCGGCGGCCGTGGTTTCCGTCACCGGCCCCGACACCCCTTATTACAGCCTCTCGGTCTGGCATGGCTGGAACTTTGCTCTGTTCATGAGCCTGATCGCCCTGGTCGGCGGCGCCCTGCTGTATTGGGCGCTCCACGCTTATCTGCAAAAGGGCATCGAAGGTCCCCCGCTGCTGCGCCGGCTCAAGGGCAAGCGCATCTTCGAGCGCATCATGCTTACCGTCACCTCCAAATGGGCGCGACGGCTGGAAAACTTGTTCGGCACGCGTCGGCTGCAGCCGCAATTGTTTCTGCTGTTTTTCGCCGCTACGGCAGCTGCAGCCGTCATCCTTGCCGGCCGTTTGGGACGGCTCGAACTGCGGCTCGATGGGTTCGATCCGGTGTTCGCCCTGCTTTGGCTCATCGGCATCGTTTGCGCCGTCACCGCCGCGCAGCAGGCCAAGTTCCACCGGTTGGTGTCGCTGGTTCTGCTGGGCGGCACGGGCCTTGTCACCTGCATGACCTTTGTTTGGTTCTCCGCGCCCGACCTTGCCGTCACCCAGCTCCTCGTCGAGATCGTCACCACCGTGCTGATCCTCCTCGGCCTGCGCTGGCTGCCCAAGCGGGTCGAGGACATGCGCGACGTGATGGTCCTGCGCCGAGCCCGCTTCCGCCGCTATCGCGATCTCGCCCTGTCGCTGGTGGCAGGCCTCGGCCTGGGGTTGCTTTCCTATGCGGTGATGACGCGCCAGCTCCCCAACGGCATTTCCGAGTTCTTCCTCGAAAACGCCTACAAGCTTGGCGGCGGCACCAATGTGGTCAATGTCATGCTGGTGGATTTCCGCGCCTTTGATACGCTGGGCGAAATCACCGTACTGGGCATTGTAGCCGTCACGGTCTTTGCCATTCTGCGCCGCTTCCGCCCTGCGGCCGACTCGATCGACAAGCCCGAGCAACAGTTGATCCAGAATGCCTTCGATGACCGGGCGCCCGAGCGCAGCCCGGGCGACACAGTCAATGAATACCTGCTGATCCCCGCCGTGATCATGCAGTGGATGTTCCCCGTCATCATCGTTCTGGCCCTGCACCTGTTCTTGCGCGGCCATGATCAGCCCGGCGGCGGCTTTGCGGCCGGTATCGTCATGTCGATCGGCTTCATTCTGCAATATATGGCCGGTGGCACGCGCTGGGTGGAGGACCGCCTTCGTATCCTGCCCGTCCGCTGGATCGGCAGCGGCCTGCTGCTGGCGCTACTGGTGGGCATGGCATCCTTCGTCTTTGGCTATCCCTTCATGACCACGGCATTCCAATATGCCGACCTGCCGCTGATCGGCCGGGTGCCCCTGGCAAGCGCGCTGTTATTTGACCTTGGCGTGTTCAGCCTCGTGATCGGCGCCACCGTGCTGATCCTGATTGCTCTGGCTCACCAGTCGATCCGTTCGCCCAAGCCCGCGCGGCGCCCCGTGCCGCCGGTGCCCGAAGCGGAAGTGTCGGCCGATGCACCGGTGGAGGCTCGCTGATGGAACTCGTTCTTGCAATCAGTATTGGCGTCTTGGCCAGCTGCGGCGTTTACCTGATGCTGCGCCCGCGCACCTTCCAGGTCATCATCGGCCTGTCGCTCCTGTCCTATGCGGTGAACCTCTTCATCTTCGCCATGGGCCGCCTCAAGATGAACGGCCCCCCCGTTCTGGGCAAAGATGGCGTGGTCGACCCCAGCCTTTATGCCGATCCCGTGCCGCAGGCCCTGGTGCTGACGGCCATCGTCATCGGCTTTGCCATGACGGCGCTGTTTCTTGTGGTGCTGCTGGCCGCGCGCGGCCTGACCGGAACCGACCATGTCGATGGGAGGGAGCGGCGGTGACCGGCTTTATCGATAACCTGATCATCCTGCCCATCCTGTTGCCCATGGCAACCGGTGCGCTGCTGCTGATGTTCGATGATCGCCTGCGCAATGCGCGGGCGCTGGTCAGCCTCGCCTCAACAGTCATGCTGCTGGTGGGCTCGGTCCTGCTCGTGATGCAGGCCAATGCCCAACCCACCGGCGCGCTCGCCGTTTACGAGCTTGGCAACTGGCCGGCCCCCTTTGGCATCGTCCTTGTAGCCGATCGCCTTTCGGCCATGATGGTGCTGGTGACCGCGATCCTTGGCATCTCGGCGCTGGTGTATTCCCTTGCCCGCTGGCACTCCGCGGGCAGCAGCTTCCACAGCTTGTTCCAGTTCCTCTTGATGGGCGTTAACGGCGCCTTTCTCACCGGCGACGTCTTCAACCTCTTTGTGTTCTTCGAGGTGATGCTGGCCGCCTCCTATGGTCTGGCCCTGCACGGCCAGGGCGCCGCGCGCGTCAAGGCCTCGCTGCACTATATCGCCGTCAATCTGGCCGCCTCCTTCCTGTTCCTGATCGGGGCGGCGCTGATCTATGGCGTCACCGGCACGCTCAACATGGCCGATCTCGCGAGCAAGGTCGCCAACATCGCCGAAATGGATCGGGGCCTGCTCGAAACCGGCGCCGCCATTCTGGGCGTCGCCTTCCTGATCAAGGCGGGCATGTGGCCCCTGGGCTTTTGGCTGCCCACCTCCTATGCAGCGGCCGCCGCACCGGTTGCGGCGGTGTTTGCCATCATGACCAAGGTCGGCGTTTACGCCGTGTTGCGGATCTCAACCCTCGCCTTCGGGGCCGAAGCGGGGGTTTCCGCTGGCTTCGGAAACACCGTTCTCTTGGTGGGCGGCCTTGCCACTCTCGCCTTTGGGACCATTGGCGTGCTGGCCGCCCAGACGACGTCCCGGCTCGCCGGTTACAGCGTCCTTGTCTCTTCGGGCACCCTGCTCGCCACCATGGGCATGGGCAATGCAGGCGCCACCAGTGGCGCGCTCTTTTACCTCGTCGTCTCGACCCTCGCCATCTCGGCCTTCTTCATGCTGGTGGAACTGCTCGACCGGGTGCGGATTGAAGGCGCTGATGTGCTCGCCGTCACCATGGAAGCCTATGGCGATGACGAGGAAGGTGATGAAGAAGACGAAATCGGCGTCGCCATTCCCGCGACCCTCGCCGTACTCAGCATCAGCTTTGGCCTTTGTATCCTGCTGATCGCCGGCCTGCCGCCGCTGGCCGGTTTTGTGGCCAAGGTCGCGATCATCTCCGCCATCTTCAACCCCGATGGCCTTACTCAAACCGCGCCCATTCCACCCTCCGCCTGGTGGCTCACCGCCTTGCTGATCTTTTCCGGTTTTGCGGCGCTTGTGGCGCTGACCCGCACCTGGATCAACACCTTCTGGGCCACCATGTCCGAACGCCCAGCGCCGGTCCGGGTGATCGAGATCGCCCCGGTGCTCCTGCTCCTCTGCCTCACTGTCGCGACCACCATCCTGGCGGGACCTGCCCTTAGCTACACCCAGGCCATCGCCGACCAGCTCTACACCCCCGCGCCCGTAATCGAGGAAGTGCTGGAGCCACCCGCGCCCGGTCAGCTGGTGGAGGTGGTGCCATGAGAAAGCTGCTGCCTTACCCCATCCTGTCGCTCAGCCTTCTGGTGCTGTGGCTGCTTCTGCAGCAGTCCCTTGGCCTCGGACAAATCCTGCTTGGCGCCGTCATCGCCGTGCTGGCCGCCCGTGCCTTTGCGGCGCTTGAGCCCCAACAGCCCCGCGCCCGCAGGCTCGGCAGCATTTTCCGGCTCGCCGCCTATGTGGTGGTTGATGTGATGCGCTCCAACCTTGCGGTCGCCAGCATCGTGCTGCGCGATCGGCACCACCAGCAAACCGCTGGCTTCGTCGTCATGCCGCTGACGCTGCGCGACCGCTCGGGCCTTGCCATTCTCGCCTGCATCATCACCGCGACGCCTGGCAGTGCCTGGCTCGAATATGACGCCGTGCATGCCACCGTGCTGATCCATGTGCTTGACCTCGTTGATGAAGCGACCTGGATCGACACCATCAAGAACCGCTATGAGCGTTTGCTGCTGGAGATTTTCCAATGAGCGCAGCCATTCTCCATTGGTGCCTGTTGCTGTCGCAATTGCTGGTCGGCCTCGCCTTGATCCTTGCCACCTACCGGATGATCCGCGGGCCCCGCGCGCAGGACCGCATTCTTGCGCTCGATGCCTTTTACGTCGCCGCCATGCTCATGCTGGTGCTGTTCGGCATCCGCATTGGCTCCAACATTTATTTCGAAGTGGCTCTGCTGATCGGGGCCCTGAGCTTTGTCGGCACCGTCGCCCTGGCCAAGTTCCTCATGCGCGGCGAGGTCATTGAATGAGCGAAATTCCTGTTTGGCTCGCGGTCCTGGTTGGCGGCCTGTCCATTCTGGGCGCCGCCTTCACCCTCCTGGGCTGCATCGGCTTGGCTCGCTTTGACAGCTTTTACGCCCGCATCCACGCGCCGACCCTGGGCACGAGCCTTGGCAGCATCGCGATTCTCCTCGCCTCGATAGTCTACTTCACCGTGTCGGCCCAGCGCCCGGCCGTGCATGAAGTGCTGATCCTGGTGTTCGTGTCGATCACGACGCCCGTTACCCTGATGCTGCTGGCCCGCGCCGCGCTGTACCGCGACCGCGCCGAACGCAGCGGCGACGTTCCGCCGCAATGGGGCCAGGATATTGTGGTGGAACGCACCGACACCCCGACCGAGGGATGAGTTCCCTTCGCTCTGCGCCGCTGCCCTCCTGAGCGGCACGGCGTCCCACACTGGCTTGACTTTAGTTCTGTTGCGCCTACCTTGGGTGCATGAACCCTTGTTTCAACATCCTCCACGCGTTTGCTCGCCGGGCCACTCCGGTCGAAGGATAGTTGCCCTAAGCCTGGCGCTTCGTCGCAAGGTTTAGGGATAGGGATTTTCCACAAGTCATTGTTATAGCTTGCTGCGCAGGGTCTTTTCAGATCTGGCGCTGCTTGCTGCTATTTACGCGGAGAAGCGTCATGCGCACCCACAATCTACGGCCTGCTCTCACGGTGGCCCAAACCGAACATCGTCAACTGCTGGCCCTCGCCGCTTCAGGCGGCGGCTCGCTAAGCGCTGCGGCCGAACGTCTCCTCGAGGAGATGGAGCGGGCCCGCGTCGTGCCCGACGCCAAGCTGCCCAAGGACATCGTGCGCATGGGCTCCACGGTTCAGTATCGCACCGACCAGGACGAGTTGGTCGAGGTCACCCTCGTCTACCCCGCCAAGGCCGATATCTCGCAGGGCCGCATTTCCGTGCTGACCCCCGTGGGCGCGGCGCTTATCGGCTTGCGCACCGGTCAGTCCATCACCTGGGAAACCCGCGACGCACGCAAGCATGTGCTCACCGTCATGTCCGTGGTCCAGCCCGTCGATGAACCTGCGGAGGCCTAGATGCGCCCTTCCTTCCCAGCGGTCCGGCAAACCCAAGCAAGACCTTTTCCCCTGATCCGCTAGGCATCGTCCTCCGGGTCAGGGGTCTCGTTTGCTGCCAATCCCCCTTGTTCTGGAGTTTCCCATGTCCGACCAGCTCGCGTCCGACCAACCCGAAATCATTTTGACCGCCAAGGATTTTGCCCTGCTGCAAAGCCTGTTGCACGAATATGGCGAACCCTTTGCGGGTGCGGCCGAAATCATCCGCCACAAGCTCAGCGTCGCCCAGGTCATGTTCCCGGCCGATATCCCCGCCAATGTGGTCACCCTCAATAGCCGGGTGCGCTTTCGCGTCGGCACCGCGCCCACCCAGGATCGCTCCCTCGTCGCGGGGCCCAGCGAAGAAGTCTATGGACTCACCGTGCTGCTGACCGTGCCGCGCGGCCTAGCCCTCTTGGGTGCAAAGGCGGGGCAAACCGTGCAGGCCCGTCGCCGCGACGGCTCGGTGGAAAATCTGGTGATCGAAGCCGTACTGTTCCAGCCCGAGCGCCGGCGCTCTTCGCCACCCTTGCAGGTCGTCGCTCGCAACGAGGCCACACCCTCCCCGCTCGCCCCCCGCAGCCCGTCCTCGCGCTTCGTGCCTGCGGGCTTGGGCGGCGGCGACGATCCCGGCCCGAGCGCCGCCTGATCACCCAAGAGGCACAACCACACTTCAATCATCTGGAGGATGACATGGGTATTTTCGGATCCGATCTTCCCCCCATCATGGTGGGTGAAGCCGATCGTCACGATCTGCTGGTTCTGGCCATGGGCGGCATCGGCCACAGCCCCGACCAGGCCGACGACCTGCTCTACGAACTCGGCCGCGCCAAGCTCGTCGCCGACAAGCGCCTCCCGCCCGATGTGGTGCGCATGGGTTCGCGCGTGGTGGTCAGCTTCAACGGCGCGCCCCCGCAAAGCGGTGTGCTCTCCTATCCCCGCCAAGAAGGGCGCGAGCGCATCTCGATCTTCTCACCCCTCGGCACCGCCCTAATCGGCCTGCGCGCCGGCCAATCCATGCGCTGGACCGACCGCACCGGCCAGCAACACGAAATCCGGCTTTATTCGGTCAGCAATCCTGGCTAACCCGCTCGGGGGCGGCACCCCGCCCCGGCTACCTTGGCTGGGATAGCCGCCCTCGCCCTTCGAGGCCGCTACGCGGCACCTCAGGATGAGGGCTCATCGAGGTCCCGCAACCGACCAGATCTATCCGAAGCCCTCATGGTGAGGTGCGTAGCGTAGCGTAGCCTCGAACCACGAGGGCGGCCAACACCAGTCCCCGCGGCGCCACCCCCCACAAACTTATCCCCGCCCCCGAAAACCTCAGGCACAATCCCCCTTGTTCCCGGGCAAGCTGCGCGGTCGCGACGAACGGTCGGTGCGGGAATATCGGATGAGTTTGGGGTCGCCCAAGCTCCTTCGGGACGAGGATGATCCGGGACCGATTTCATTCCCCGGTCCATGAAGCTTCAGGGCTTCTGGCGTTTGGCACGGGTCTAGCCACGGACGGTCCTCACCGAAGAGTCTCCGATGGAGCATGGGGCGAAGCTTGCTTCACCTTCTATCTTCCGCCGGACGACCGGCACCGAGGCGAACTTCGCCCCATGTCGCAGTTCTTGCTGCGATGCCCGCCTGCCTCATACCCGCACGGTCCATGGCCGGTGCGGCTTTAGCTGCACCGGCACGGTTTGGCCGGCTGGCAGCAGGCACCAAGAAGTCGCCTGCTGCCCTGCCGCGCCGACTACCAGGGGCGCTCTTCCAGCGCCACAGTCTTGTCCATGGGCATGCCCAGCTTTTCATAAAAGGCGCGGCGCATGCGGCGGTCCTTGTCCTGCACTCTCCAGGCCCGCTTGGCGACTTCCTCGCCGTCTTCGTGCGGGATCACGACAATGCCGTCGTCATCGGCGATCACGCCGTCGCCGGGGCGGACATAAACGCCGCCGCAGGTGATCGGCTTGCCCATGGAAGACAGTTCCAGCCGCCCGGCCATGTGCCGCATGGAGCGAACCGAGCAGAAAACGGGATCCTTCTGCATGATGCATTCGCCCGTGTCCCGGCAGGCGCCGTCGATAACGAAGCCCACTGACCCTTTCACCCGGGCATCGAGCAGATTGTTGGAGCCAAGCAAGCCGCAACGCGACTGCTTGGTATCGATTACGTGCACTTCGTCGGGCGCTCCAAAGCTGTGCCCCGCCGGCCAAAGCGCTTCTGGATGGCTGGAGCGATCCTCGTGGCGCTTGTATTGCCGGTCGTCAAATTCCTCATAGGTCATCGCAGGGATGTGGCGGTTGATGATGTTGAATTCGGCAGTGCTGGCAATCCCAGCAAAGAACACGCCCGGAAACAGCGGCCGCAGCCGCGGGTCCATCTCATAGGTGTTCATATAGCCCATGGAGTCGAGCGCGTCGGTGACGTCTGATGTACGTACCTTTCGAAGGATCTCGAGAGTACTGGAGCTGATAGCCATCATTGTTTCCTTTGCTGCTGGGATTGCCACGGTGCTTGCACGCCGCGGGCGGTTTTCAGTCGAGAATGGAGAGCCCGCTCTCGCCGTCGAAATAGTGCATGCGGGTGGTGTCGAGGCGGACCGTCACGGTTTGCCCTAGCCGCACCTGGCATTTGGCCGGGAACCGGGCGACGCAGCGCGATTTCCCCTCCTGCACCTTGATCTCATCAAGACTATCGGAGCTGCGAATATCGGCTGCCGGCGCATCGATGCCGAAATGGACGATGACGTCCGAGCCAAGCGCTTCCACGAGGCTCACATCCGCGGTGATTGTATCGGCAGCGCCAGCCTGATCCGCTCCTGCTTCGGCGATGTCCTCGGGGCGGATGCCCACGACGACTCGCTTGCCGGCATAGCGGCGCAGCCCCTGATGCTCAGCCAGGCTTTGCGCTGGCATCGGGATCAGATAGTTGCCCAGGCGTACGCCCAAACCATCGCCCTGCCCTTCCAGCGTCGCCCAATAAAGGTTCATGGTGGGCGAGCCGATAAAGGCGGCCACGAAGGTGTTAGCGGGCTTGTTGTAGATGTTGCTCGGCGTGTCCACCTGCTGCAGCACACCGTCCTTGAGCAGCGCCACGCGGTGGCCCATGGTCATGGCTTCCACCTGGTCGTGGGTCACGTAAACGGTCGTGACGCCCAGCCGGTGCTGCAGCGAGGCTATCTCCGCGCGCATCTGCACCCGAAGCTTGGCGTCGAGGTTGGACAGCGGCTCGTCCATGAGAAAGACGGCCGGCTGGCGCACAATGGCTCGACCCATCGCTACACGCTGGCGCTGCCCGCCTGAAAGCTGGCCCGGTCGGCGCTTGAGATAATTCTCAAGCTCCAGAATGCGCGCTGCTTCCTGCACCCGCCGGTCGACTTCATCCTTGGGCAGCTTGGCGATCTGCAGCGGAAAGGCGATGTTGTCGTAGACCGTCATATGCGGATAAAGCGCATAGGACTGGAAGACCATGGCAATGTCGCGGTCCTTGGGATGGGTGTCGTTGACGAAATCGTCGCCAATCCACACTGCACCATCGGTGATTTCCTCGAGGCCCGCGATCATGCGCAGTGCGGTGGACTTGCCGCAGCCTGACGGGCCGACCAGAACGAGGAACTCCCCATCCTCGATGTCGAGTGAAATACCGTTGACCGCCCGCAGCTGGCCGCCGGCATAGGTCTTGGTCAGATTCTGAAGCGTTACGCTGGCCATGATTTACTCCGACCGGATCACTTGAAGCCTTGGGTAGCGATGCCCTTGGTGAGCAGACGCTGCGAAGCGAGGAAGAAGCCGAGAACCGGACCGATCGACACCAGCACCATGGCGAACAGCCCGCCAAACGAGGATGAGCCACTGCTGGGGTCAAGGAACAGCCGCAGCGCCACGGGCACTGTCATGCGGTCGGTGTCGGTCAGGTAGATCAGCTGGCTGAAAAAATCGTTGTAGGTATTGATGAAGGTGAACACCGCCGTTGTCGCTAGCGCCGGCATCGACAGCGGCAGGATGATGCGCCAGTAGCGCTGCCAGTAGGAGGCGCCATCAACCACCGCCGCCTGCTCCAGCTCGCTGGGCAGCGAACGCATGAACTGCACCATCAGGAAGATGAAGAAGGCGTCGTGCGCCAGGAACTTGGGCACGATCAGCGGCAGTATGGTGTTCACCCAACCAATATTGAGAAAGAAGATGTATTGCGGAATGAGCTGCACATGGATGGGCAGCATCATCGTGCCGAGCATGATCCCAAACAGGATCCACTTGCCCCGGAACTCCAAGCGGGCAAACGCATAGGCAGCCATGGAACAGGCCAGGAGATTGCCGACAATCGCCAGCGCGCAGATGATGAACGAGTTGATGTAGAACTGCGTGAAGGTCAGATTGCCGTACAGATTCCAACCGCGGACAAAGTTCTCAAACGTCCAGTTGGTTGGTATGAAGCCCATGTCCCCAAAGATCTCGGCTTCCGGGCGCAGCGCGCTGAACACCATCCAGATCACCGGATAAAGCATGATCCCGAGCAGCGCGATCAGCACCAGGTGCAGTCCCAATCCCTTGATCCGGCGCCAGTTCGCGCGCCGCCGGCGTTCCAGTTGCAGCAGTTCGGGATCATAGGTTTTAGCGGTCGCCATAGAACACCCAGAAGCGCGAGGACCAGAACAGCAGCGCGGTCGCGATGCCGATGGCGATCAGCAGGATCCAGGCCATCGCCGAGGCGTAGCCCATCTGCAGTTGCTGGAAGGCCTGCTGGTAGAGATAGAGCGAGTAAAGAAGCGTAGAATCCACCGGGCCGCCGCGGCCATTGGAGACGACAAAGGCCTGGGTGAAGGACTGGAACGAGTTGATCAGCAGCAGGACGGTGTTGAAGAAGATCACGGGCGTGATCAGCGGCAAGGTGATGCGGTGGAACCGCTGCCAGGCATTGGCGCCATCGATGGAGGCCGCCTCGTAATAGGAGTCTGGGATTTGCCGCAGGGCGGCAAGAAAGATCACCATCGAGGCGCCAAAGGTCCACACATTGAGCGCGATAACGGATGGCAGCGCAAAGGTGGGATTGTTGATCCAGCCGCGGCCGGCAATGCCGAACCAGCCCAGCATGTGATTGACCACACCGCGTTCGCCAAAGACTTCCTTCCACAGCAAGCCGATGCCGACACTCGCACCGATCAGCGAGGGCACGTAAAACAGCGACCGGTAGATTGAGAGACCGCGCAAGCCCCGGTTGAGAAATACAGCGACCGTCAGCGAGAACAGCAGCACCAGCGGCACGGAAAAGCCGACATATTTCAGCGTCACCCAAATGGAGGTGACGAAGCGCCGGTCCGAGGTGAAGAGGCGAACATAGTTCTCCAGCCCAATCCAGCTCGGCCACCCGATCACCGCATAATTGGTGAAGCTGAGATAAAGCGAAGCCAGCATCGGCAGTGCAGTAATGAGGATAATGCCAGCGAGCCATGGCGCTAGGAAGAGGTAGGCGGCTCGGTTCTCCGCCTTCCTGAACGCCGAGCCCGTCCGGTTCTGGGGTATCGTGCGCACCGGGCGCCCAACCTCCGCGACGGGCAGAACCGGATTGTTTGCAGCATCCAACATGCTCATGTGAACTCACCTCCCGTCAGGGTCTAAGCCGCCGGAGCAATGCCGGGGACAGCCTAATCCGGCGCTTGTTCCACCGCTTGGGTGCGGACCGGATCAGCGGTCCGCACCGCGAGTGTCTAGGTCAGCGTGCTGCCTGATCGAGCTGCTGCTGCAGTTCGGCGATCAGCTGGTCAGCACCCTCTTCTACGCTGAGCTGACCGAAAGCCACCGCGTCATAGGTGCGGTTGAGCACATCGGTCATCGCCTGGTAGCCGCCGGCAGGCCAGAACACGGGCTTGGCCGTATCCACCACCTGGTCATAGAGCTCGATATGGCGCACCTGGGTGGGCTGAGTGTCGGGGTCCTGCGCCTGGGCAGCGGCGAGTTCGGGAATGGCCACCACGCCATTATCGGATTCATAGATGCCCGCCGCTTCCGGATCCTGGGTCCAGAAATTGATCCATGCCGCCGTCGCCGGAATATTCTCAGCGGCGCAACTGGCGCCAATGGCGATGCCGTTGGAGCCCAGATCCATGCCTACTGTCCCATCCTCGCCAACTGGATATGGCCGGGTGTTGATGGTAGCGCCAGGGTTGACCGTATTGGTCACCGTCTGCACCGAACCGAGTTGGTTGGGTGGACGATTGGTGGCGTAGCCACGGCCATTGGCGAGGTTCGATTCCTCAACGAGAGCGCTGTTCTCGCTGATCATGCCCTCAGGTGACTCGGTCACCCCTTCGTTGCGCAGGGTTTCCCAGTACTCAAACCACTCCATCGCCAAATCGCGAGAGAACGCGACCTTGGAGCCGTCGAACACCTTTTCGCCGTGCGATTGCACCCAAGGAACAAAGGCGTCGGGCTCACGCCCCATATTATGGGTCGCAACTGCGCCTTCCGGCAGGGTTGGCTGGACGGCGCGCAGATGGTCGGCATATTGCGTCCAAGTATAGGGCCACTCGAGTGGCTCCACGCCGGCCGCGACTGCATTTTCGAGCATCTGCTCGTTGTACATGAGGGCGAAATAGAACACCCCGTGCGGGATCATATATAGATTGCCGTCCGCACCCCGGGCCGCATTCATCACCGCCTCAGGTATACCCTCGACGTTGAGCGTACCATCAGCGACCATCTCGTCGAGCGGCAGCAGGATGTCCGGACGAGCATAGGTCGCCAGCCAGCGGGATTGCATGGTGATCGCGCAAGGTTGGTTGTTGCCGGTCGACTGGATGGTCAGGCGTTCCCAATAGGGGGCAAAGTCCGCGTTTTCGCGGGTTATGCTGACGCCCGGGTTCTTTTGCTCAAACAGCTGGATGATCCGGTCGGTCTTGTCGTTACGAACCTGGCCACCCCACCAGCTGAAGCGAATGTCGCCCGTTAAGCCGCTGTCTTGCGCACCGGCGCCGGTGGGCACTGCCGCCAAGGCCAGAGCCAGCAGCGAGGTCGCAATCAGCGGCCGGACCGTCTTAGTCAAAAGCGTCTTCGGCATAAGTTCCTCCCTTTGCATTCAGTTGTGCCCACAAGCCAAGCGCGCGGCATCGTGAGCCCGCTTGCGCTTTCTGTGGCGATAAAGCTCTCCTCCTCAGAACCGCTTTATCCTCAACACCTGAGCATTCTTGTATGCAAGAAACCGAGGAGTCAACGTCTATAAGATCATAATTTTATACCCTGCATCGACGGCGGAGATTCTTATCCAGCACTGAGCTGGCGGCACCTTCCTGTGCAAAAAGCTAGTGGGACTCGTAACTGTCTCTTAGAGAACACTTACGAGCCAGCAACCGGCTTTTGTATGCAATCCAAGCTCATGAGACGAGGTCGTCCGGCCGCTTCATGAACCAATCCCATCTAGAAATATCGAGCGTTTCGAACACACCTTGTGTCCAGTACGGATCGGCACGGGCGAACCGCTCAGCCGTTTCCTGATCTGCGGCCCGCATTACGATCATGCTGCCGATGGGCTCGCCCGCAGGGTCCAGGTACGGACCGGCGAGCACCAGATCATCCCCGAGCGCCGCGTAGTAGGCACGGTGCTCGGACCGGAATTCAAGCCGGCCTTCAATCCCTCCGGGTTTGTCTCGCCCGCTTACAATGAACAGCATGGACCTATTCCTTGCGATCAGCGTCCTGGTAGAGACGCGAAACCGAGGCGCCATCCTCCATCTCGTTGCCGGCCTCCACATATCTCCGGTACTGGCTAACAGCGACCTGGATCAAAGGCAGTTCGAGCCCCAACTCATCCACGTAGTGGGCGACGGATTTCAGGTCCTTGTCGACCTGACGGGCGTAGCTGCGCGGCGGATCGAAATCCTCGGCGCTCATCTGGGTGTAAATGCGCTGCAAAATCGCACTGTCGGCGAGCCCACCCTTAAGACATACCGGCAACAAGTCCGGATCGATCCCGGCCGCCCGGCAGGCGGCGAGAACTTCGGCCATGAGGATATAGTTGGCACCGACAATTGCCTGGTTGAGGATCTTGGTCTTTTGGCCCGAACCGAGCTCGCCCATATAGGTCACGTTCTGACCCATTACCCGTAGCAGAGCCTCGGCTTGGTGGAATGCCTCCTCGTTCCCTCCAACCATGACGGTAAGCTCCCCGTCGCGGGCGGGCTTTGGCCCGCCGGAGACGGGCGCATCTAGCCACTCGGCCCCGACCTCCTTCCTGAGCCGCTGGCCCAGTTCCAGGGTTGCGTCTGGAGAGGTGGTGGAAAGGTCGATGAGGACGCTGGCCCCAGCGCCAGCCTTGGCAAAGCCGTCCTCCCCGAAGCAAACACTTTCAATGGCATCGTCGCCTAGAACGCAGACCAGAACAGCGTCGGAGGCCCGCCAAACCTCGGCCGGTGATTGCGCCCACTGAGCGCCGCTATCCTTCACCCGGTCGTAGTAATCTGGCTCAAGGTTCCACACCGTGAGCTCATAGCCTTGATCGCGCAGCCGTTGCGCGATCGGCGCGCCCATGATGCCTAGCCCAACCAGCCCCAGGCGCATCTTCTTGGTATTGTCCGGCATGCTCAATTCCCTTCGGATAAATCGATGCGATAAAAGCGGGCCGCATTACCGCAAAACAGCAACTCCTGATCGGCGGCAGGCAGGTCCGCAACGCTTTGGCGGAAGCCATCAAAGATCGTGGCAAAGCTGGCGACGAGGCTGTCGACGGGGAAATTGGAGGCGAACATGCAGCGCTCCACGCCAAAAATCTCGATCGTCTCGCGAATGATCGGACGATTGACCTCCACCGTCCAGGGCTGCTCCTTCTGACCGAGACCCGAAATCTTGACTGCGACATTGGGGCACCCCGCTGCCTCTCGCATGGCGGCGCGCCACCCGTTAAGCCCGCTGTCGCTTCGATCCGATGGCAGTCCGGTATGATTGATGATGATTTGCGTTTGCGGGAAAGCCCGCGCCAATTCGGCAGCTTCTGGCAGGTGCCACCACGGCGTTTGCAGGTCGAAGCTCAGCCCGTTGGGTGCCAGCATGGCAAAGCCTCGGCGGAACGCCGAATCCCCCATGGAACCGGGCGCCCCTGCCACCACCTCATCGGGCCGCGTGGCTGCTTTGGGCTTGTGTCTGATCCCCCGCGCAAATGGAACCTGCCCTAAGGCCCCCAGCACCTGCTCTGCATCCTCGCGGTCGAGCCAGGCCTGCGCGACCATGACGCTCGGCAGCCCTTCTCGACCTCTTAGATCCTCGACCCAGGCCACTTCCCCCATGGGATCCTCGGGGTTCCACTCAGTCTCGATGAACACGCTGCCGGCAAGCTCATAGCCTTCGGCATCGCGCCGATAGTCGGGGGGCATGTAGTTGCGCTTCAGGGCATCGTAATTGCCGTAGCGGAAACTCACGGGTTTGTCGGCCAGCCACGGAAGATAGTTGGCGTCCAGATCCCAGAAATGCTGGTGCGCGTCGAGAATCCGCACGGTGTCCTCCCCGATACAAAAGGGACCGGTCGCGCCGGCCCCTTCCCTTCGCCTCAGGCGCCAAGCTCGGCGTAGAAGTGCTCGATCGCGTCGGTATCAACAGTCTCGTCATGGGCACGCCCAAGGACATCATAGCGCCGGCGGCGCGCATTCATGTCGGCCAGCAGCACCGCTTTGGCATGCAGTGCCACCTGCTTGGCGATCTCGATGGGCACCACCACCAGCCCGTCATCGTCGCAACCAACAATGTCGCCCGGACGAACCTGAGCGCCACCGATGCCGACGGGCGTGTTGAGTTCCACCACTTCGATGCGACCGGGTATGATGGTGCGCCCGCGCTCGCGGCAGACCATTGGCGTTTTTTGCATGGTGACTTCACCGGTGTCCCGGCAGTGGCCATTAGTGACAATTCCCACGGCGCCGCCGGCCTGCAGGGCCAGGACGTTCTCTGAGCCAAAAAAGCCTACTTCGTTGGAGCTGCCGACGTCCGTCACCACCACGCATCCGGGCTTGAGGAGATCGGCGAGACCCCGCCCATTGTGGCCATAGCGGTTGAACCAGAGCCCATGGGCACCAACGATTTCCTCGGTTGTTTGCAATGGCCACATTGGCTTGTTTGCCGGCACGCAGCGCTGCGTAACAGCAGGACCCCAGAACTTCATGCCCAGCCAGAGCGGCCGGATTTCCTGCGACACCAAGCCGATGTTGAAATAGCCCAAGCCATCCATCGCATCGACGACATCGACCACACGGAGCGGCTCGAAATAGCGGCGGACATGGTAGGGATCCACGGCGTTGCCCTGGGTGTCCTTTGGCTCATAGCTCGACATGAGAAATCCTTGCTGGCGCAGGCTGCTGCGCCGCCACAAAATTGGTGTGATTTGGCAGGGCTCCTCCCCAGCCACCATCATTCTTGTATGCAAGAGTCGGGTGAGTCAACGGCTCACTTTGACTTTTTGTGTGCCGAGAAAAACCAGCACAGGCTCACCTGATCGGCGAACCCTCGTGCACGATCACCAATACAGAAAAGATGCGCTTTAGTCGCCGGAGCGCTGCAGGAAGGGCAAGCTGTTCACGAAGTGCTCACGAGTAAGCTGGTTGAGCTGTTTACCGTCCCGCGCCGCGAGGACCGTGAACATCTTGGTGTGTTCGAACAGCGCACCGGTCCATCGCCCAGTGTCTAGATTGGCAAGCGCCCGAGCTCGTTCCACTCGGGGCACAAGGGACTGCCACACCGAATACAGCACGGGATTGGCTGCGATCTCGACGGTTCTCCGGTGGATTTCCTGGTTGATCCGCATATAGGGCGCACGCTCCTTGCGGGTGTGATAGTCCACCATCTCGGCCAACAGGCGGCCGATCTCGGCGATTTCCCCCTCGGTGATCCGCTGGCAAGCCAGTTCTGCTGCCAACCCTTCCACTGCGCCGAACACCACAAACAGGTGCTCCAGATCAGGCGCGTGCAACTGCGACACCAATACGCTTCGATTGGGCAGCAGATCCACGAGACCCTCTGCAGCAAGGGTGCGCAATGCCTCCCGTACCGGGGTGCGGGATACGCCAAGCTGCTCGCAGAGTTGGAGCTCGCGTAGGCGCGCTCCTGGCGGCAACTCGCCGGATAGGATCATGCTCCTGAGCCGGGCTGCCGCTTCTGTATGCAAATGCCCCTTGCGGCGACTGCCGCCGTCGGTGGCAAGCTCCGGTAACTCAGCGAAATCAGCATCTTTGTCCATGCTTGCTCGTATGCAAATCCATGGAAAAAAGCAACATCGGGCACCTGCCCCCTTGATTTCCACAAAACGGCAGTCTTGTATGCAAGATTAGGAGGCCGGCGATCAGGCTCGCTGCATCGTCTTGCCCCGTGGAGGGAGGAACTTATGTCGCAAGGTGCCGAACCGGTGCAGCCCAGCGAGGCTTCCGCACATCTGCCGCCGCTAACCGGCCTGCGCGTACTTGATCTGAGCCAGGTTATGGCGGGCCCGTTTTGCTGCATGCTGCTGGGCGACATGGGTGCCGATGTAATCAAGGTGGAACCGCCCGGCGTGGGGGACCAAACCCGCAAGTCCATGGGCTTTCGCATGAAGGGGGAAGACAGCCCCGGCTTTCTTGCCCTCAACCGCAACAAACGCAGCATAACCCTTGATCTGAAAACCGAACACGGACAGCAAGTGCTGCACCGGTTGGTGGAAACCGCCGATATTCTGGTCGAGAACAGCCGTCCGGGCGTCACCAAAAAGCTGGGGGCGGATTACGACACCCTTTCACGCATCAATCCCCGCCTGATCTATGCCAGTATCTCGGGCTTTGGGCAGACCGGCCCCTGGTCGCAACGGCCGGGCTTTGATCTGATCGCGCAGGCGATGGGCGGCATCATCAGCGCGACCGGCATCCCGGGAGCGGAGCCAGTTAAGTCGGGTATTCCCGTGGGCGATCTCGGCGCTGGCATGTTCGCCTGTTACGGCATTTTGTCGGCTGTGATCGGCCGCGAACGCACTGGCCGCGGGCAATATGTCGATAGCTCATTGCTGGACGCGGCGCTGTCGCTCTCAGTCTGGGAAAGCACCGAATACTGGGCCACCGGCAAATCGCCCGGTCCGCTAGGGACCGCGAACCGCATGAGCGCCCCCTACCAAGCCTTTGCCGCCTCCGACAACAACTTCGTGGTCGGCGCAGCCAATCAGAAGCTGTGGTTGATCTTTTGCGACGTGATCGGCCGCCCCGAACTCAAGAGTGACCCGCGCTATGCTGGCGCGGTCGACCGCGTGAAGCTGCGCAGCGAACTGGCCGACGAACTGCGGCCGACCTTCCTCACCCGCACAGCGAGCGAATGGGTGGATATGTTTCTTGCCGCTGGCGTTCCCGCCGGTCCGATCTACGATTACAGCGTCGCCCTTGACAATGAACATGTGCACCACCGCAAGGCCGTGATTGAAATTGATCACCCGGTGGAGGGCAGCTTCAAGGCGCTGGGCTTTCCCGCCAAGCTTTCAGATACGCCCGCCAGTGTCAGGCGCCCTCCCCCCTTGCTCGGCCAGCACAACGACGAGATCCTTACTGAGTTGGGCCTGCTTGAGCCCCAACCAGCTGGGGGAACTTCCGCGTGAGCCAGGACAATAACCTTGGGCAAGTCCGGCTTGAGCGAGAGGGCGCTATTGCCCGCATCCTCTTTGACCGGCCTACCGCCCACAATGCCTTTACCTGGTCGATGTGGGAAGAACTGGACGCCGTTTTGGCGGAGGTCAGCGCTGACCCTAATTTGCGGGTCGTTACTTTGCGCGGCGCAGGGGGCAAGGCCTTCGTTGCCGGCTCGGACATCGCCCAGTTCCGCGACTTCACCGGTGGGCAGGACGGGATCGCCTACGAAGCCAAGATGAACAGCTATTTCGAACGGCTTCTAGCCGTGCCGATACCCACTGTGGCCATTGTGGATGGTTGGGCTGCGGGTGGCGGTCTCAATCTCGCGGCCTGCTGTGACATTCGCGTCGCCAGCCGCCGCGCGAAATTCGGCAGCCCTATCGCCCGCACCATCGGCAACTGTGTCTCCATGCAGACCTATGCACGCGTGCTGAATGGCTTTGGCGAGGCCCGGGCAAAGCGCATGCTGCTCTTGGCCGAGTTCATCGACGCCGAAGAAGCCTTTGCCAGCGGGTTCCTGGCGCGCCTGGCCGAGCCCGAGGCTCTGGATGCCGTTGCCGATGAAGTAGTGGCCCGCCTGCTTGAAAACGCGCCTCTGACCCTGCGCGTCAGCAAGGCCGCCTTCGGCCGCATCCTCGCGCGCGACATCGATCCAGCTGACGATCTCATCTCGCTTATTTATGGCAGCGAGGACTTCCGCCGGGGCGTCGAAGCCTTTGTGGAGAAAACCAAGCCGGAATGGCTGGGCCGCTAAAGGCTAAGGGAGGAATAATCGTGACCACTGCAGAAGGCCACGCAAAGGTATGGGCCAAGCTGGACCTCATCTTCCAGGCCGCCAGCAGCTTGTCCAATCCGTACGCAGACGTTCTGGTGTGGGTTGATCTGGAAGGGCCCGGTTTTGCCAGGAGAGTTTATGGTTTTTGGAATGGTGGCAACGAGTTTGTCGTGCGCGTGCTTGCCACTGCGCCGGGCGAATGGCGCTGGGCCAGCGGCAGCACCCCGGCGGATGCGGGTCTTTCCGGCAGAAGCGGCAGCTTCGTTGCCGAAGCTTGGAGTTCTCAAGAGCTTGAGGAGAACCCCAATCGCCGCGGCATGGTCGCCGCCACGCCAGATGGACGAGGCTTGCAATATAACGATGGCACGCCGTTTTTTCTCCTCGGCGATACCTGGTGGTCCCTGCCCAGCTTCCGCTTCCCATTCGCTGACAGGCTAGCATCCCCCGGCCTGCTCGGTCCCCAGTCCACCCTCAATGACTATGTTGCCTTCCGGAAGGCGCAGGGTTTCAACTGCGTTGGTCTGATCGCCGCGCAGCCCGCCTGGGCCAATGACGGCGCACCCAACAGCCTGCAGATGCCTGATGGAACTTGGGTGCGCGCGGCCTGGAAGCAGCCCGGCACACAGTCAGCCAAGGATATGCACAATGAAGGGGGCCGCCCGTTCGAGTTTCCCGGCAAGGTGCCCGGTTTCGAGCAGATCTTTCCCGACATGGACCGGATCAACCCGGAATACTTCAAGGCACTCGATCGCAAGATCGACTACCTCAACGAACAAGGGATCGTCCCCTTCATCGAGTTCTCGCGTCGAGACGCCGGCCAGTGCTGGCAGAAATTCTACGACTGGCCGGAATCCTATAGCCGGTACGTGCAGTATCTGATCGCCCGCTATGGCGCCAATATCAGCCTGCTTAGCCCGATCCACTACGACTATTTCGAGCAGACCATCCCGGCCGAAGACTACAACATCCCCATCAAGCTGGCGCTTGAACGCTATGGCAAGCCGCCCTTCGGCAATATGCTCACCGCCAATCCTAATCCCTCTACCCTGGTCAATTTCGGACCGGGCAGCTGGGTCGATCTGCATCAGTCGGGCAATGTGCGCGAGCACTACACCTACTGGTATCTCACCGAAATTTTCGAAACCGAGCGAAAGCCTGCCATCAATGGCGAGCCCTATTATGCCGGCCTGCACCAGTTGGGCCAGCCCTACCCTTTGCGCGTGCCGCCCGACAGCGAAGACGACCGCATCTATGTGCGATCGGGCCTTTATGGCAGCTTCCTATCCGGGGGGTTGGCTGGCTTCATCTATGGCGCGGAAGGCATCTGGCAGTCTGACATTGAAGAGCAATCGCTCCACAAGATGTGGGACAGCTTTGGATGGCACTCGGCCGGGGAGGTCCAACACCTCAAGAGCTTTGCCACTGTGTTGGGCCAGCGCTACCTGGAGCTCGAACCCGATGTCGAACTGATCGTGCCCAATAAGACCGGGCCGGGATTTGCCTACAAGGGCTGGAACTATTGCGCCCGCACCCAGGATCGCTCTTGGTTCATGCTGTATTTCGAGGCCGACGCGCCGATCGAGGCAAAGCTCCGCGGCGTCACCGCCGGTGACCGTTACCGCCCTCGCTTTTTTGATCCGCGCAGTGGTCAATGGAGCGAACCGGGCGAGACCATCGAGGTTCCCCGCAGTTCTGTCCTCCCCCTACCTCCTCGCCCCGACAGCAGCGATTGGGGCATGATGCTCGAGCGCGTTTAGCGCCAATCCTTCCTCCCAAGGAAGAAGCGCCGAACCCTGCAAGGTTCGGCGTTTTCTTTTGTCTTACGGCAAAGACAAGAGGCGCCCGCAGGCGCCTCCAAACTCATTGCTTCGGCTTCACTTGCGACCCAGCCGCTTCATGAAGTCCTCCCGGTTCTTGCGGTATGGATGGGCTGGCATATCTGGGAACATGGACTGCGTTGATTCATCGGGCGCGATGCCAAGCGCCTCGAACAGCATGCTCCGGTCATAGCGATCATTCTCGGATTCCTGCTTGGCGTAATAGATTACGTCCTCGATTACGTCCTGCGGCACCACAATGGCCCCGTCGCCGTCGGCCACCACCAGATCGCCTGGCCGGACGGTTGCGCCACCGATCTCCACTGTCGAATTGGGTTCACCGAATTCAACGCGCCCCTGATACATGGGCTGCACCACCCAACGGTGCCAGCACGGCATGGCCTTTTGGTACAGCTGCTCGTCGGTGTCTCGTGCGCCACCATTGGTCAGCACGCCCTTGACCCCGCGCGCAGCCCAAACCATCGAATCCATCGAGCCGATCGCCGGCGTCTTTTGCCCCAGCGTGTCAATCACCAGGAAGTCGCCTTCGCCGACCTGCTCGCGAAAATCTCCCATGTTCCAGAGCTGGCTATACCAATATTCATAAGCCCATTTGGTGTAATCGGCCGGTGACAGTTCCGGCACCCGGATCTGAGTGGGGATATGCTTGTAGGTCTGCGCGAACCCGGCCGCTTTGGTCCGGTAGAGCGGCCGGATCTCGGGATCGACCGTGCCCACATGATGCAAGCCCACCCAATCCATGCCATCGCGAAGATCGGTCACCCTGAGCTTGGCGACGGTATCCAGAACTTCCCTGCGCTTGTTGGCGTCCATCCAATCCTCCCTTTGCAATCAACGATCAGGCGCCGCGTGCCCGGTCCATTTCGGCGAGCTTTTCTACCCGGCGGCGGAATTGCGGTTCGGTGCTGAATTGCGCCGCCAGGAAGGCACGCGTGACCTCGGCGGCAATCTGTGGACCCACGATCCAGGCGCCGATGCACAGCACATTGACGTCGTCATGCTCCACGCATTGGCGAGCCACGTAAGTGTCATGGGCGACCGCTGCGCGGATGCCCGCCATCTTGTTGGCGGCGATGCACGCCCCCGCCCCTGTTCCGCAAACCAGAACCGCACGCTCCACCTTGCCCGATTGAATGAGACCCACGGCCTCACGGGTCACATCAGGAAAATCCACCGGCTCTTCGGAAGTGGCGCCAAGCGCGATTACCTCGTCGCAGTGTTGCGCCAGCAACTCGCGAATAAATCCCTTCATGGGAAAACCTGCATGATCCGCGGCTAGAGCAATGGCCTTGCGGCGCCGAATTGCCGGGCCGCTCGCGGCCAGAGTTTCGCTCATCTGGGTCTCTCCTCTGTTCCCAAGTGATCTGGCCATGGTATTACCAATTTGGCACGAAGAGTACTGGCGGACAAGCGTGCCTTGACACCACGTATACGGGCGGCCATTCGCTTGAAAAAGCTTGGGGGCAGATGATGGACGCAGCGCTGACGCGGCAGGACGAACCCGAGGCCAAGGGCTACGAGAAGGTCTTCGCCTTTGTGCGTGACCAGCTTTTGTCGGGTCAGCTCAAGACTGGCGATCGCCTGCTGCCGGAGCGAGAACTCGCGACCCGCCTTGGCGTCAGCCGTCCCGTGATCCGTGAAGTGCTGCGGGGGCTTGCAGCCATCGGTGTGATCGATATCCGCCATGGATCGGGTAGCGTGGTGCGGCAGCCCGGCTTTGCCGAACTAGGTGACCTCTTCACCATGATGCTGGTGCAGCAGGCAGAGGTGGTCGAGGATGTCATGGAGGCGCGTATTGCCATTGAGCGACAAGCCATTCGCCTGGCCTGTTCACGCGCCACTCCCGCCGACCTGCAGGCCCTCCGGCAGGCCTTGCAGCGGATCGAGGAAACCGTTGATGATCCCCTTATTGGTGGCGAAGCCGACTTTGCCTTCCATGCCGCTTTGATCGCGGCGGCCCATTCCCCAACACTTGCCAGCCTTCATGCCGCAATTGCGCTGCTGCTGCGCCGCTCCCATTTTCAGCGTCGCGCCCGCATCACCGACCAGGCCGGCATCGAGGTCTATCTGATCGAGCATCATCGCGACCTGCTCGCGGCAGTGGTTGCCCGAGATGCCGACGGCGCTGATCGCTTGCTGATGCACCATTTCGAAATCGGTTCCGAATTCCAGCGCCGTGCCGCCGCTCGTTGATGCCGCCGGCCATCACGCGGGCCGCCGAAGGCCAGGTCAGACATAGGTTAACGCGTTCATTTAACCTAGGTAGTAGAACGGTCAAGTTGTTGATTGATCTTGGTTAGTCCGGCAACTCCGCCTGCCCGCGGTCCGTTGATCGGACATGAATACGACTATCGCCGAACCCTGCCGTAAAGCCTTCCTGATCGTCGATGATGAGCCACTTGTTCGGCTCGAGCTTGGAGACATTGTCCGCGATTGCGGCTTGGACGCCTGGGAGGCCGCCAACACCGCTGAAGCTTTGGCCATGCTCGAAGCGGACGCGTCCAAGGTGATCGGGTTGATCACCGATATCAACATGCCAGGCACCCGCAGTGGGATTGTTCTGGCCAACCATGTCGGCTGCATCTGGCCCCATATCAACATCATCGTCGTGTCGGCGGTTCGCCGGCCACTGCCGGGTGAATTGCCGTTTCTGGCGAAATATCTCGCCAAGCCGGTGCCGGCCACCAAGCTCGTATCGACCATACACGAACTGGTCCCGCACTGAGCCGATGGGCGTGACCGACAGCCAGCCGTTCTATCGCGCCCACCCGGTGCTCGGGCGCGACCTCACCCTTTGTTGGAAACCAAGCCATGCGGGATCAGTCCCTCCAGTTTTTACGCGATCTGGTGCAAACGCCTTCCCCGAGCGGTTATGAGCAGCGCGTTGCCCAGCGCTACCGCAGCTATGTCGAGCCGCTTGCGGACGCGGTGTCCGTTGACCTGCATGGCAACGTCATTGCCGCTCTCAACCCGGCCGCATCCACCAAGATCATGCTGGCCGGCCACATGGACGAGATCGGCTTCATCCTCCACTATATCGGCGAGGAGGGGCTGCTGTATTTCAGCGCCATCGGCGGGCATGACAGCGTCATCCCGGTTGGCCAGACGATGTGGGTCCACGGCCGCAACGGACGCGTTGCCGGCGTTGTTGGTCGCAAGGCCATTCACCTGATGGATCCGGACGAGCTCAAGGAAAAGCCCAAGCTCAAGGAGCTCTGGATCGACATCGGCGCCGGCTCGCGGGCCGAGGCGCAAGCGGTGGTCGCGCTTGGCGACGTGGTCACCTACCAGCAGGAATTTCAGCCATTGCTGGGAGACCGGGCGGTCGGCCGCGCTTTTGACAACAAGGCGGGCCTGTTTATCGTGGCTGAAGCCCTCCGGCTGCTGGCGGAGCACGGTGGCCTCCACCCCGAGGTCGGCGTTTATGCGGTGGGCACCGTGCAAGAGGAGATCGGTTCGCGCGGCGCTCGCACCGCCGCCTTCGCCATTGCGGCGCAAAGCGGGATTGCCGTGGATATGGAGCATGCCATCGACTACCCTGGGGTGAGCCCGTCCCAGCACGGGCAACTCGAGCTGGGCAAGGGCCCCACGGTGTCCCTCGGCGCCAACACCAATCGCGTCCTGTTCGACCTGGTGGCGCAGGCCGCCGAACGGGAAGCTATTCCCTACCAGGTGCAGGTCGTGCCGGGCGCCACCCCGACCGACGCCAACGCCTTGCAGCTCAACCAGGCCGGCATGGCGACCGGCCTGCTCGGCGTCCCATTGCGCTACATGCATACGCCGGGCGAGGTGGTCAGCCTCACCGATGTCGAGCATTGCGCGCGCTTGGTTGCCGCTTATTGCCGGATGGTCACGCCGGAAACCGACTTCACCCCGCGCTAAACGGGGGATCCCGGTTAGGAAAGCTTTTCGACCTCGCCCCCATCCTCGACCCAGTCCTTGAAGCCACCAAGGTTAAACACCTGCTGATAGCCCATATCCTTGAGGGTCTTGCCGGCAAGGGCCGAGCGGCCGCCGGAGGCACAGTGCAGGATCACCGGGCGGTCCTTGGCCAGGTTGGAGTCATGATATTGCGTCGCCTCGTCGGCGCGAAACTCCAGCATGCCACGCGGGATGTGGACCGACCCCGGGATTTTGCCGCTGGCCTGCAGCTCGGGCATGTCGCGCACATCCACGATCACCGCATGCTCTTCGGCAACCATCCGGCGCGCGTCCTCGGGCGATATCCGTGGCACTTCCGCATTAGCCGCCGACAAAAGCTCTTTCACATTGGTCGTCATCGCGTCCTCCTCTTGATCAGGCACAACCTACGCCTCTGCGCCATCCGAGGCCAGTCACCCGAACGGGGAGCCTACCCGCCCGGCGACCACTGCCACCTCCTCGGGGAACCTGCCGCATTGACCCGCCAGGAGCGAAGGGCCTATTGCTCGCAGCATGTCCCCACCAGCCGTAACGATCCGCCAGGCACGGCTTGAAGACCGGCCGTTGCTGAACCAGGTGATGCTCAATGCTTCGCTTGCCGTTGAAACGGGCGAGGTGCTGCGCCGCCTGACCGAAGCGCCGGGGCATTTCCGGATCGACGAAGATTTGCTCCGTCACGGCCAGATCGTCGTAGCCGAAGCCAATGGGGCGCTGGTTGGCTTTGCCGCCTTCAGCATCGGGGGCAGCGAGTTTGCCGAGCTGGCCGGCATGTTCGTTGATCCACCTTATTGGCGCCGCGGCATTGGCCGGCAGATCCTCGAGGCGGTTGAGCGCGAGCTGCTGATGCGGCAAGCCACCGGCATCCGGGTTGTCGCCGGCACCACAGCAGTGCCGTTCTACCAGGCACAAGGTTTCACCGTGGTCGGCGAAGAAAAAACCCCGCTTGGCCCCGTGGTGCCGGTGATGACCAAATCCATCGGCTAGCGCCACAACGGTTTCCCGCTCCGTTCAGGCGCGGTTCACCTCACCCCTTCTAGTGTCGGCGCAAAGAGGAGGTAGCCATGTCCAAGATCAAGCTTTTGCTTATTGCCGGCGCGACCGCGCTGTCCGCCTTGCTGGGCTCGGGCGTCGCCGCTCAGGCTCAGGTGGTACAAGGGGAGGAACATTGCGTCGTCAACATCCCCGCCACTGAGGGGCTCAATGTCCGCTCCCGCCCGGGTACCAGCAGCCGGGTCGTGACCACCCTGCCCTATGGCAGTTGCGGGGTCATGGTCATGGCGGCATGCCAGGGTTCATGGTGCCCCATCGAGGACGGGCATTATTCCGGCTGGGTCAACCGCCGCTATATCTCCATGGTATCGCCGGCAATCTATTGCGTCACTGGCGTTGCGCGGAATGACGTCCTGAACCTGCGCGCTTATCCCTCGACAAGCTCGCGCATCCTGGCAGGCCTTAGCCCACGTCAATGCGACATCGCCTTCCTGCCCTATGCTGTTGGCAGCTGGCAGAAGGTGCGGGCCGCTGGTTGGGAAGGCTGGGCTAGCCGCCGCTATTTGTCAGGCCAGTAAGGAACACTGGAGCATCTCCTCACCGACGGCTTATCGCCCGTTTGATGTAGATGCTCTCGATCTGTTGAACTTAATTTTCGTTCATACTCGAACGATTTATCCCCCGCGGCATTCCCTAATCATCGCGGTGGGCGAACAAGGAGCAAAAAACATGAAAAAGATTATGGCGGGCGCCTGCGCCGCTCTTATGGCAATCACCAGCTTTGGCGCAGCAAGCGTCCCGGCAGCAGCACAGCCGCTGCAAATCAGTTCCGAAGCGCAGTTCCTCACTGTCCAGAACCGTGGCTGGGATCGCGGTCGTGACCGTGACCACCGCCGTGGTGGCTTCGAGCGCCGTGGCAACTATGGCTACTATAATGGTCACCGTGGCTCGCGGGAACGCCGCTCGGGCTGGCGTCAGCACAATGGCTACTGGTTCCCACCGGCGGCCTTCATCGCTGGTGCCATCATCGGTGGTGCGATTTCCAACCAGAACAACAACAACAGCAATTCGGGCCCGGTCCGCATCACCCGCGAGCATCTGCGCTGGTGCGAAAGCCAGTACCGCTCGTACCGCGCTTCGGACAACACCTTCCAGCCCTTTAACGGGCCGCGCCAGCAGTGCGTATCCCCCTATATGCGCTAAGCGCGTTTAAAATCCTCCAGCAAGGCGGCTCTTCGGAGCCGCCTTTTTGTTTGGGCGGAGCTTACCGCGTCACCTGAATACTGGCGATCCGGAACCAAATCAGCCGGTCCGCCGCCGATTGATCCTTCCGGTGTGCATGTCGGTGCCTGCGGGCGATCAGCCCTAGACGGCGCAGCACCGGGGTCAACAATTTTCCCCTCCGTGCTAGACTGCAGCTTTGGAGTGAGCATGAGCACCAGCGAGCAGCACGAATACCGGGTCGAATCCTACAACACCGATCCTGAGGGCCGCGCCCAGCAGTCGGAGGTGAGCACGGTATTCGCCTCCACCCCGGAAGCGGCTGCGATGAAAGTGCTGCACGAAGAACTGCACACCATCGGCGATATCACCCGCCTGCGCGCCCGGGTGACGCAACTCAGCCAACCAAGCCCGGAGCGGGTCACGACGCTCTACAGCAAGGCGTGATCCCTGATCCGCGTCCGGCAAACATCGGGTGCTAACCTGGGCAGCAATGGCCGAACCCTCCCCTTTTGTCGCGCATTTCGGGCGAGAGGAGGAGATCCAAATGCCGACACTCGACGACGAAGACATCAAGCGCCGCGCGCACCAGATCTGGGAACGGGAAGGCCGACCCGAAGGACGTGAGTTCCAGAATTACATGGATGCCGTCGCGGAATTGACGGCGGAAGACGAGAACAGCTCGGATCGCCCGACCCAGGCGCCGTCCGGCCTCAGCACCAATCTGCAGCCCGGCGGCATTGCGCCGGTCGGCGGGGCTCCCAACGTGGGTAGCATTGGCACCGGTGGCGGCCAAACCGCTGGCAACGCCACCGGCACTGCGCGGGGTGAAAATTCCGAATAGCGGCAGGGTGCCCTTCTCGCGGCGGCCGCGCCAGGGCGCCTAGCCCGCGCCCCTTGCCCGCTCCGTTTCGCCGTTGAGCGAGCGAGGCACAATCCTTAAGGATAAGTCCCGCCTTGCCCAGGTAGGAGCGGAACCAATGGTTTTCGCCCTCCGTTTGCCTGCATTGAGCCGAGGCGCACCGCGCCCTGCCATTCCTTCAATCATCCAGTGACGACCCGTAGCGCATCGACTTAGACTTCGTTGTCCAGCTTAGCTCCAAGGTGGGATGAATGTCAGGAAACCAGGCCAGCACACCGCCGGAGCGCAAGCCGCCCGAGCGCACGCCGACGGGCACCAAGCCGCAGCCGACAATGCCATCCCGGCGTACTTGGCTGTGGTTCCTGGCGCTGCTGGCAATCAACTATCTCGTCGTCAGTTTGTTGTTTCCGGCGCCCGGAGCCCCCGAGCCGATCTCCTACACGACCTTCCGTGCGGAACTGGCGCGCGACAATGTCGAAGCCATCCACACCCAGGGCGACCGGGTCGAGGGCAGGTTCAAGGCGCCTATCGAATGGGCTCCGCCGGCCACCGAAGGGCAACCTGCCGGCACGCCGCGCACCATTCAGGATTTTACCACCATCCTGCCCATGTTCGTCGACCCAGGGCTCGATACCGAGTTGATCGAGCATGGCGTGGATATCCGCGCCACCCCGCTCCAGACCGAACCCAATCTGTTTGTCACCCTGCTTTATGCCTTCGGGCCGGCCCTGATCATCATCGGGCTTTATGTCTGGCTGTTCCGCCGCGCTGCCAAGCAAGGCGGTGGCATGTTGGGCGGCATGGCCGGTATATCGGGCATCGGCAAAAGCCGGGCCAAACGCTTCGACAAGGAAACCGACAGCAAGGTTACCTTCAACGATGTTGCGGGCATCGAGGAAGCCAAGAACGAACTGGTGGAAATCGTTGATTTCCTGCGCAATCCCGCCAAATACACCCGCCTCGGCGGCACCGCGCCCAAGGGGGTTCTGCTCGTTGGTGCGCCCGGCACCGGCAAGACACTGCTCGCTCGCGCCGTGGCCGGAGAAGCCGATGTGCCGTTCTTTTCCATGAGTGGTTCGGAGTTCGTGGAAATGATCGTGGGCGTTGGCGCCGCCCGCGTGCGGGACCTGTTTCAGGATGCCCGCAAACATGCACCCGCCATCATCTTCATCGACGAGATCGACTCGATCGGTCGCGCCCGCGGCCAGGCGGTGCTCGGCGGCGCCAGCGAACAGGAGCAGACCCTCAACCAGATCCTGACCGAAATGGACGGTTTTTCCAGCCGCGAGGGCATCATCGTGCTCGCCGCGACCAACCAGCCCGACGTGCTGGACCGCGCCCTGCTCCGCCCCGGCCGCTTCGACCGCCGTGTCGTGGTCAATCTTCCCGACAGCAATGGCCGCGAAGCGATCTTCAAAGTGCACACCCGCAAGATCCCCTTGGCGGCTGATGTGGATCTTGCCCATCTCGCCAAAACCACGCCCGGTCTGTCGGGCGCCGATATTCGCAACCTCGTCAACGAAGCCGCGCTCCTCGCCGCTCGCCGCGAAGAAGAAGAAGTGCATCAAAAGGACTTCATCGATGCGCTTGAAAAGATCATCCTGGGTCCCGAGCGCCCCATTATCCTGAGCGAAGCCGACAAGGAGCGCGTCGCTTATCACGAAGGCGGCCACGCCATTCTGGGCCTCGTAGTCCCCGGCGCCGACCCGGTGCAGCGCGTCACCATCGTGCCCCGCGGGCAGGCGCTGGGCGTGACTTATCAGCGACCGCTCACGGACCGCTACAACTACCCAGAGAGCTATCTCCTGGCCAAGATCGTGGGGATGCTGGGCGGGCGGGCCGCCGAAGAAATCGTTTATGGCACCCGCACCACGGGCGCGGAAAACGACATCGAGCAGGCCACCCAATTGGCCCGCCAGATGGTCACCCGCTGGGGCATGAGCGACAAGCTCGGCATGGTGCAACTGGCCCCGCGCCAGAACGCCTGGACCGGCCAGGGCATGCTGGGCAATGACAAGCCCTATAGCGAGGAAACCGCGCGGCTGGTGGACTCCGAAGTGCTGCGGATCATCAATGAGTGCCATGAGCAAGCCAAAACCCTGTTGCGCGAACATCGCGGCAAGCTCGATGCCCTTGCCCGTGCCCTGCTGGACCGGGAAACGCTTGACGAGCACGAGATTTTGGCCGTCACCGGCCTTTCCGGGGAAACCAACCATCCAGACCAGCCGCCCCGGGAAGCGCTGACACCCGCTGGCGCCGACTAGATCGGGCTGCAGCCCCGCGCAAAGGAACTGGCATGGCCGCGCATCGGGAAGACCATGTTACCAATCGGATCGGCTGGCTGCGCGCCGCAGTTCTGGGCGCCAATGACGGACTGCTTTCAACGGCTAGCCTCGTTGCCGGTGTGGCCGCCGGCTCGGGCGACAGGACCGCTATCCTCCTCGCCGGACTGGCCGGGGCGATCTCGGGCGCTTTGTCGATGGCGGCCGGCGAATATGTTTCAGTCAGTTCGCAACGCGACGCCGAGCGCTCGGACCTTGCCCGCGAAACCCAGGAACTCCAAGCCGACCCCGAGGGGGAACTCAATGAGCTCACCGCCATCTATGCGTCGCGCGGGCTTGATGAAGCCCTGGCCCGCACCGTCGCCACGCAGATGATGCAACACGACGCGCTGGCCGTGCATGCCCGCGAGGAACTCGGCATCGATCAGGGCACCCTGGCTCGCCCGGTGCAGGCCGCCGCTGCTTCTGCCGCCAGTTTTGCCGCCGGCGCCATCATCCCCGTTGCCACAGCCTATTTCGCCGCTGCCGGTCAAACCCTGCTGCCGCTTTATGCGGTAACGCTGGCAGGGCTCGCTCTTCTGGGAGGGCTTGGTGCCTGGGCCGGCAAAACCCCGATCTTCATGCCCATGGTCCGGGTGGTCGGCTGGGGGGCGCTCGCCATGGTGATCACCTCGGCTGCCGGCTGGCTCTTCGGCGTCGCCCTTTAGCTGCCGGCGGCCCCGGGGCCACAATGCAGAGCCGGTAATCAGCCCGGCAAAAGCGCTTTTCGGCAAGCCCTTGCGCCGGGTCATCACCCCCGCGTCGCCGTCATCCATCATTGGCCGGCTTTGCCGGTGCCTTGATGCCGGCCAGAGCGAGCGTGCGCTCCAGCAACTGCTCGTAGATCGGTCGGCCGCCCAACCACTGCGCGGCCAGATTGGCTGCAAGGCAGGTGGCCAGCAGCGGCACCGTCGCATCGTAGGCACCGGTGAGTTCGAGCGTCAGCACCACCCCCACCATCGGCGCGCGGACCGAGGCGGTGAAAAGTCCGCCCATTGCGGCAATGGCAAAGGCCGCCGGCACCACGCCGGCATCGGGCATTGCAGCACTGGCCAGGGCGGCGAAGGCCAGCCCCACGCATCCAGCGAGCGACAGGATCGGCGCGAAGATCCCGCCCGGCACGCCCGTTGAATAGCTACCGATCGTGGTACAGAACCGCGCGGCCGCCAGGGCCAGCAGCACCACCACGCCGGGCTGCTCACGCACCAGTGCCGGGATCAGCGCTTCGCCGCCCGTCACCGTTTGTGGAAACAGGGCCAGCAGCGCCCCCACCACAAGCCCGACCACCGCCGGGTACAGATAGGGCGCCCGTTCCTGCGCTGCTCCGGCAAAAGCCAGGGCCTTGAGGATGCAAGCGTTGAGCGCGACGCCCACACCACCAAGCACACAGCCGAGCAGCACGAACAAGGGCAGCATGGGCAACGGCACTTCCGGCGCAGCGAGCGCAAGGTCCGGGGCAGCGCCTCCCATCCATTGGGTCATCACCGTGGCGAGCAGCGCGGCAATGATCACGCCCATATAGGTGCTGTAGCGATAGGGAAATTGCCGCCGCGTTTCCTCGATCACGAACAAAACCGCGGCAATCGGCGAATTGAAGGCACAAGCCAACCCCGCGGCCGCGCCCGCCGCCAGCAAGCCGCTACGCTCCGTGGCCGTCAGCCGGAAGCGAGCCGAGAGCATTGCCGCCACCGACGCGCCGATATGGATGGTCGGCCCTTCGCGTCCCAGCACCAGCCCCGAGCCGATCGCCGCCGCCCCGGCGAAAAACTTGATCGGCAGCACTCGCGTCCAGTGGATCTCGCGCAGGCCGTCCATCGCCCCTTCCACTTCCTGGACACCGCTGCCGCTGGCCTCGGGCGACCAATGGCGCACCAGCGCCACAGCTGCCACTGTCACTGTCATGGTGATCAGCGCTGCCGCGAGAACCAGCAGCGGCCCCTCCACAATTTGACGCAGCTGCGCGGGCCATTGCAGCAGGGCATTGATCGCGAGGTGGAACATCGACCCGATCGCCCCCGCAATAATACCCACCATCACCGTCAAGGCGAGATACCGCCGCTGCGCCCGGCGCTCGTCGGGTCTGGATCGTGCTGGAACAGGATAGTCCATGCGTCCACCCCTCCGGGCCAACACTGCGGCGACCCGCAGCTTTAAAGGCTGGCCAGCTCTCAAGGGTTACGCGCGAGGGCCGGAAACGCCCCCCTGCCGCGACAAGTTTGTTTTGCCATGGTTTCCACTTCCATTCGCGCAGCCAGCATCCGCGCGCGGCCCTCCGGAATTCGAGGCTCCGCTGTGCACTCCACCACAAGGGCTCCGGAGGTGCGGAATGCGCCGAAATGCGCGGGAGCCCTCATGGTGAGGTTCGGAGCGCAGCGCAGCCTCGAACCACGAGGGCGGCCATGACCACCCCCAAAACTTATCCCCGCCCCCAAAAACCTCAGGCACAATCCCCTTGTTCCCGGGCAAGCTGCGCGGTCGCGACGAACGGTCGGTGCGGGAATATCGGATGAGTTTGGGGTCGCCCAAGCTCCTTCGGGACGAGGATGATCCGGGACCGATTTCATCCCCCGGTCCATGAAGCCCCAGGGCTTCTGGCGTTTGGCACGGGTCTAGCCACGGACGGTCCTCACCGAAGAGTCTCCGATAAAGCATGGGGCGAAGCTTGCTTCACCTTCTATTTCCCGCCGGACGACCGGCACCGAGGCGAACTTCGCCCCATGTCGCAGCCCTCGCTGCGATGCCCGCCTGCCCCATACCCGCACGGCCCAAGGCCGGTGCGGCTTTTAGTGCAGGCGCGTCAGCTCGCTGCCGCCACAATGTGAGCACTCCGCCCAATGCTTCAGCACCGCAACTTCTTGCTCAACCCGAAGGCCGATTCCGATTGACTTGGCTCCAAGCCGGTGCTGCACTGCCAAGAACATAAGCCTTGCGGGCATTTGCGCCCCATTCGGACGACCATCTGGCCGCCGGGTGGGGCTTTTTTGTTTTGGAGCCTGGTTTGTCCGTTCTCGAACAAACTGTGACAGTTGGCCTACTGTTCTCCACCACCGGCACCTATGCGGCGCTCGGGCGCGAAGGCCTTGCCGGGGCGCAGCTCGCCATCCAGGCGCTTAATGCCAGCGGCACCCTGCCCTTCCGCATTCTGGCCGAGCATCGCGATCCGCATGGCATCACCGAGCGCTATGCCGGCATGGCGGCGGAGATCATTGCAACCGGCGGCCGCCATATCATTGGCTGCACGACCTCATGGAGCCGCAAGGAAGTTATTCCCGTGCTCGAAAAGCACGACGCAACCCTCTGGTACCCCTGCCCATACGAGGGCTTTGAGTGCAACGAGCAGGTGGTCTATCTCGGCGCCTGCCCCAACCAGCACATCCTGCCGCTGCTGCAGCACATCCTGCCCCGCTTCGGCAACAACGGCTATCTTGTGGGCTCCAATTATATCTGGGGCTGGGAAACCAACCGCATCGCCCGCGACATCATCGAGCAGTCCGGTGGCTCAGTTGCGGGTGAACGCTATGCGCCTCTCGGCGACGCTGATCTCGGCCATATCCTGCGGGACATCCGTCTCAAGCGCCCCGACTTCGTGCTCAATACGCTGATCGGTCCATCTTCCTATTCGTTCCTCGAGGCGTATCATGCCCTGGGTGAGGTCGATCCCGATTTCTCCATGGAGAAGCGCCCGGTGGTGAGCTGCAATCTGGCCGAAGGGGAAGCGGCGCTGCTCGGCCACAAGGCCGCGGGGCTCTACACGATCGCCCCCTACTTCCAGGCTCTGCGGACATCAGCCAACCAGCATTTCCTCGGTCAGCTCGACGCCACCAGCCAGCCGGTCTCGGCCTTCTTCGCCCAGGCCAATAGCGCCGTCCAGCTGCTCGTCGCCGGCCTCGTTGCAGCGGAAACGGAGGACGGCAAATCCGTGCTCGCCTCGCTCAACCAGGCCACGCCCTCCACCCCCCTGGGGCCGCTGCAAATCTTGGCTGCCAACAACCATGCCGTTCTCACCCCTCACATCGCCCGGGTTACCGCCAGCGGCGCGCTCGCCATCATCGAGCAGCGCGACGAGCCGATCGCACCCGACCCCTATCTCGCCCATACCAGCCTCGTCGTTGCCTCAGCGGACCGGGTGCGCGCCGGCAGCAATTTGCGGGTGGTGAAATGAGAATGGCCGATCTCACCCCCAATTTCGTCGGCCAGCGCGCCCCGATCCTGCACCGCCCGCATGCCGTGGTCGACGCCATTGTGCGCCAGCTCGAACAGCTGGGCATCCGCTCAACCCTGTGCTGGCCCGAACTGGCGCCCGACGCTGCCAGCGCCCCCATCGACCTGCTGTTTTTCGACGCCGACATGGGCCATGACGGCCAGTTCCCCTGGCCGGCCGGCACCGCGCCCATGCCCACCATTGCCCTCATTGGCTCGGAAGCGCCGGGACGTCTCGCCTGGGCTCTCCGGCAAGGCGCCGATGCGCATCTGCTCAAGCCCGTGGGCAGCGGCGGCATCTATGCGACACTCGTGATCGCGACATCGGCCTTTCGGCAGCGCACCGCTCTCCAGGCCGAACTGGCAGGGCTACGCGACCAGCTCGCCGGCCGTCAGGTGGTAGCCGAGGCCACTGCCCAGCTGATGGCCGCAGGCGCGGGCACGGCCAGTGCCGCCTATGACATCTTGCGCCAGATGGCGATGAGCGAGCGCGTCACCATCGAGATCATGGCTGCCCGCTTGGTGCACCAAGAAGGGGAGCACAATGACCGACGTTCTCGCGCCTGAACTGGCGCCCGGCGGCGTTCCCGCCGCGCCGGTCAAGCCCGCTTCGGTGCTGTCCCAATTGCTCCATCGCCCGCTCGCGGTGATCGGCCTCCTCATCATCACCCTCGTCGTCGCAGCCGCGGTCCTTGCCCCATTCGTCGCGCCGTATGATCCGGGCGAGCAGTTTTTCGAGGGCCTCACCATCGAAGGCGCCCCGTTGCCGCCCAATGCGCAGTTCTGGTTCGGCACGGATCTCCTCGGCCGCGATCTCCTCAGCCGGCTGATCTATGGCGCCCAGACGTCGCTCACCATCGGGGTCGTCGCCAACGGCATTGCCGTGACCATCGGCGCGCTGGTCGGAATCACCGCCGGTTATTTCCGCGGCATCATCGGCACCGCCCTCATGCGCTTTACCGATCTGATGATGAGCTTTCCCGCCCTGCTCCTCGCCATCGTGCTCGCGGCGATCTTCCGCCCGAGCCTCTGGATCGTCGCCATCGTCATCGCCATGGTCAACTGGGTGCAGGTGGCGCGCGTCCTTTACGCCGAAACCAGCTCGCTGGCCGAACGCGACTTCATCACCGCCGAACGCTCGCTGGGTGCCGGCTCGGCCCTCATCCTCTTCCGCCATATCCTGCCCCATCTCGTCTCCACCATCATTGTCTGGGCCACCCTGGGCATCTCCACCACCGTGCTGCTGGAAGCTACGCTGAGCTTTCTTGGCGTCGGGGTGCGGCCGCCCACCCCCTCCTGGGGCAACATCATCTTCGAGAACCAGAGCTATTTCGCCTCCGCGCCCTGGCTCGTTTTCATTCCGGGCTTTGCCATCATCCTCCTGGCCCTGGGCTTCAACCTTGTCGGCGATGCGCTGCGTGACATTCTCGATCCCACCTCACGGGGGCGCCAGCCATGACCCTTTATGTGCTTCGGCGGTTGCTGCAGGCCGTGCTGATCCTCTTTGGCATCAGCCTCATCACCTATGCCCTGCTTTATCTCCTCCCCGCCGATCCCGTGCGCCAGATCGCCGGCCGCAGCGCCACCGCCGAAACGGTGGAAAGCATTCGCCAGCAATTGGGCCTCGATCGGCCCGTTTACGAGCAATACTGGCGCTATCTCACCGGCCTGCTGCAGGGCGACCTCGGCCGCTCTTATCTGCAGCGCACCGAAGTGGCCGACCTCATCGCCTCGCGCTTGCCGGCGAGCCTCCTGCTGATGGCCGGCGGCATCGTCTGTGAACTGGTGATCGGCCTCACGCTGGGCGTGCTGGCGGCAGTGCGGCGCGGTTCCGCCTTCGACAATGCCCTCATGGTGGCGTCCTTCGTCGGCGTGTCAGCACCGCAGTTCGTCGCCGGCATCCTGCTGCTTTATGTATTCGCCGTGCAGCTGGGATGGTTCCCCATCGGCGGCTACGGCACCTTCCAGCATCTGGTGCTGCCGTCCCTGACCCTTGGGCTGCTCGGCGCCGGCTGGTACGCCCGGATGATGCGCTCCTCCATGATCGAGGTGCTGCGCCAGGATTTCATCCGTACCGCCGAGGCCAAGGGCATCAAGCGCCACCAGGTGCTGCTGCGCCACGCCGTCCCGAACGCCATCCTGCCGATCCTCGCCATGATCGGCATCGATATCGGTATCTTCATGTCCGGCATCGTCGTGGTGGAAAGCGTCTTTAGCTGGCCCGGCATCGGCCAGCTCGCCTGGCAGGCGATCCAGCGCGTCGACATCCCCATCATCATGGGGGTGACGCTGGTTTCCGCCTGCGCCATCGTCATCGGCAATCTGCTCGCCGACCTCGCCGCCCCCTTCATCGATCCCCGCATCAAGCTGCGCTGAGCGAGGATCCAAATGTCCGTTCAAACAAACGCCGTTCAAGGGAGAAACCACAAGATGCGCAAATCACTGCTGGCGGGGGTTGCCTTCGCCGTCCTTCTCGCCGCCTCACCCACAATGGCGCAGGACGCCAAGCAGGGTGGCGCCATGATCGTCACCTATCAAAACGACGTGGCGACGCTCGATCCCGCCATCGGCTACGATTGGCAGAACTGGTCCATGATCAAGTCGCTCTTTGACGGCCTCATGGACTACGAGCCGGGCACCTCGACCCTGAGCCAGGGCCTCGCGGAAAGCTATGAGCTTTCCCCCGACCAGCTGACCTATACCTTCAAGCTGCGCCCCGGCGTCAAATTCCACAACGGCCGCGAAATGACGGCCGATGACGTGAAATACTCGTTCGAGCGCGTTACGAACCCGGCAACGCAAAGCCCAGGCGCCGGCTTCTTCGCCTCCATCGAGGGCTTTGATGCCATGGCGGCCGGCGAAGCGACCGAGCTTGCGGGCGTAACGGTGGTTGATCCGCTCACGGTCTCGGTCAAGCTCACCCGCCCCGATGCCACGTTCCTGCATGTCATGGCGCTCAACTTCGCCTCCATCGTCCCCAAGGAAGCCGTCGAGGAATGGGGCGCCGATTTCGCCACCCACCCCGTCGGCACCGGCGCCTTCAAGCTGGCGGAATGGACGCTGGGCCAGCGCCTCGTTTTCGAGCGCAACACCGATTACTGGGAGCCGGGTCTGCCCAAGCTCGACCAGATCACCTTCGAGGTCGGCGTCGAGCCCAGCGTCGCGCTGCTCCGCTCCAGAACGGCGAGATCGACATGCCCGGCGACGGCATTCCGCCCGCCCAGTTCGTCCAGGTCAGCCAGAACCCCGATTATGAAGGCCTCATCGTTGAAGGCGGCCAGCTTCACACCGGCTATATCACCCTAAACGTCACCCAGCCGCCCTTTGACGACCTCAAGGTGCGCCAGGCCGTCAACATGGCGATCAACAAGGATCGCATTGTTCGTGTGATCAATGGCCGGGCCGTTCCCGCCAACCAGCCCCTGCCCCCGACCATGCCTGGCTATGCGCCGGACTATGAGGGCTATGCCTATGATCTGGAAGCGGCCAAGGCGCTGCTGGCCGAAGCCGGTCATCCCGATGGATTTGCCACAGAGCTCTTTGTCTACAACACCGATCCCAATCCGCGCATTGCCCAGGCCATCCAGCAGGATCTGGCCGCCATCGGCATCACGGCCGAGATCAGCTCCCTCGCCCAAGCCAATGTGATCGAAGCCGGCGGCAACGGCTCGGCCCCGATGATCTGGTCTGGCGGCATGGCCTGGATCGCCGACTTCCCCGATCCCTCCAACTTCTATGGCCCGATCCTGGGCTGCGCTGGCGCCGTTGAAGGCGGCTGGAACTGGTCCAAATACTGCAATGAGGACCTCGACGCCCAGGCCGTCGCCGCTGACTCCGTGACCGATCCGGCCAAGCAGGCCGAGCGCGAGCAGATGTGGCGTGACGTCTTTCTCGGCGTGATGGAGGACGCCCCCTGGGTGCCCATCTTCAACGAGCAGCGTTTCACCCTCCGCTCCGAACGCCTGGGCGGCCCCGACGCCATTTTCGTCGACCCCGTCCATATCCCCGTCCACTACGATCACGTGTTTGCCAAAGATGTGCAGTAACTGCGACTACACCATTCACCGCGCGCATCATCATTTCGGGTGGGATCGTTCGATCCCGCCCGTGCAAACGGTGGCGCCCGGTTCAACTGTTCTGTTCGAGTGCCATGACAGCGGCTCGGGTCATTTTACCCCCGACAGCGCCGTGGCCGATGTCTCCACGCTTGACTTCTCGAAGGTCAATCCCGTCACCGGCCCCATCCTGGTCGATGGCGCCCAGCCGGGGGACGCGCTCAAGATCACCATTGATGGGTTCCAGCCCTCGGGCTTTGGCTGGACGGCCAATATCCCCGGCTTTGGGCTCCTTGCCGATCAGTTCACCGATCCGGCGCTCCTGCTCTGGAAATATGATGCCGCCTCCATGAGCCCCACCTTGTATTCCGACAAGGGCAAGGTTCCCCTTAAGGCGTTCCCGGGCACGATCGGGGTGGCGCCGGCCGAGGCGGGCACTCACTCGGTCGTCCCGCCCCGCCGGGTGGGTGGCAATCTCGATATCCGCGACCTCAGCACCGGCGCCGTTCTCTACCTGCCCGTCGAGGTGGAAGGCGCGCTGTTCTCGGTGGGCGACACCCATGCCGCCCAGGGCGATGGCGAGGTCTGCGGCACCGCGATCGAGAGCCAGATGAACATCTCGCTTAAATTCGAGCTGATCAAGGGCGCAAACCTAGCCTTCCCGCGCTTCACGACGCCGGGCCCGGTCACCAACCATCTCGACATCAAGGGCTATGAGGTCACCACCGGCATCGGACCCGATCTGATGGCCGGGGCTCGTGCCGCGGTTGGCAACATGGTCGACCTGCTCGGCAAGCTGCACGGGATCAGCGCGGAAGACGCCTATATGCTCTGCTCGGTCTGTGGGGATCTGCGCATTTCCGAGATCGTCGACATGCCCAACTGGGTCGTTTCCTTCTACTTCCCCCGGATCGTCTTTGAGTGACACCCTGCCCAGCCATCGTGGCAACCCGCACGTCCGCTCTCCCCTTCCCGGGGAGAGCCTAGCCATGGCCGCGCCGCTGCTTGCCCTGTCCAATCTGGTGATTGAAACCGCGGGGCCCCACCCGACGCGGCTCGTGGATGGGCTCTCGTTCACCCTCGAGCGCGGCAAGACCCTCTGCATTGCCGGTGAGAGCGGTTCGGGCAAGTCGCTGACGGCATTATCGCTGATGCGCCTGCTCGGCCCGGGCCTGCGAGTTAGCAGCGGCACCGCTCTCCTCGACGGCCAGGATCTGCTTAAACTAACACCTGAACAGATCCGGCAGGTGCGTGGCCGCCGACTCGGCATGATCTTTCAGGAGCCCATGACCTCGCTCAACCCGATCCAGACGGTCGGGCAGCAGCTGGGCGAGGCCATCAATGCCCATCAGCGCCTGAGCGCCGCCGACACCGCCCGCCGGGCGCGCGAACTGCTCGACCAGGTGCAGATTCCCGAACCCGCCCGCCGGCTCAAGCAGCATCCGTTCGAGCTCTCCGGCGGCATGCGCCAGCGCGTGATGATCGCCATGGCGCTGGCCCAAAGCCCCGACCTCATCATCGCCGACGAGCCCACCACCGCCCTCGACGTCACTGTCCAGGCGCAGATCCTTGCCCTCTTGCGCAAGCTGCAGGCCGACACCGGCACGGCCATCATCCTCATCACCCACGATATGGGCGTGGTCGCCGAGATGGCCGACGACGTGCTGGTGATGCGCAAGGGCGTCATGGTGGAAAGCGGCACGGTGCGCCAGATGTTCTTGTCGCCCCAGGCGGACTATACCCGCGCCCTGCTTGCCGCCGTGCCGCGCCTTGGCGAGATGACCGGCACCACCGCCCCCAAGCGCGCCTCGGCTCCGGGGCCAGCTGAGAAGATGATTCAACGGGCTGGCAGAGTCGTTGAGGTAAAGGACCTAACCGTCCGCTTTGACATTCGTTCTGGCCTCTTTGGTCGCGCCGGGCAGCGCGTCCACGCCGTTGAGGGCATCTCCTTTGCGCTCGATGCGGGGGAAACCCTGTCCCTTGTCGGCGAAAGCGGTTGCGGCAAGTCCACCACCGGCAAGGCCTTGGCCAATCTCGTGGCCTTCCGCGGCGATGTCGTCGTCAATGGCTCCAATCTCAAAGGGCTGTCTGCTCGCGCGATGAAGCCGGTGCGCCGCGACATCCAGATGATCTTTCAGGACCCCTATGCCTCGCTTGATCCGCGCATGCGGGTCGGCGACCTCGTAATCGAGCCGCTCCATATCCATCGGCTGGCGCAAGGCAGCGAACTCCAGGACCGCGCCGCCGAGCTTTTTGACCAGGTCGGCCTGCCGCGCGACGCCCTGCGCCGCTATCCGCATGAATTTTCGGGTGGCCAGCGCCAGCGCATCTGCATTGCCCGGGCCCTGTCGCTGCAGCCCAAGGTGATCATTGCCGACGAAAGCGTTTCGGCGCTTGATGTTTCGGTGCAGGCGCAGGTGCTCGATCTGCTGCAGGATCTGCAAAGCCGGTTCGGCATCGCCTATCTTTTCATCTCGCACGACATGGCCGTCGTCGAGCAGATCAGCCACCGCGTCGCCGTGATGTATCTGGGCCGCTTCGTCGAGATCGGCACGCGGGCGCAAATCTTCGAGATCCCCCAGCACGCCTATACCAGGCGCCTGCTGTCGGCGGTGCCGATCCCCAACCCCGCCCGCGAGCGGCGGCTGTTTCTGCCCTTTGGCGATCTGCCCAGCCCTGTCCGCCCCCTTAGCTACGAGCCGCCGCCTGTCAACTGGCGCGATGTGGGGCACGGCCATCTCGTTGCCGAGGAAGCGGCATGATCTGCCGGACTAGGCCAGCGCCTTGGACTTGATGCGGCTGAACTCGTCTTCCGAAATGACGCCCGCTTCGCGCAGGGCATGCGCATCGGCGATTTCGGTGGCGGGAGAACGCCCGGCTACCGAGCGGATATAGTTCTCCGTTTCATCGCTCATGCGCTGCAGGTCCTGATTGCGGCGGATCGTCATGCCGCTGCCGCGCACCACCAGGTAAACCAGCGCCGTCAGTACTGGAAAAATCAGCAGCGCGATGATCCAGACGGCCCTGGCAAAGCCGCTGAGGTCACGGTCGCGGAAAATATCGGCAATGATCTGGAACAGCACCATCAGGTACGAGATCAGGAAACAGCTCCAGAGGATCAGCCACAGGAACTCCCAAAAGTCGGAAGACATTTGCTACCTCGCGAACACTGGTTTGGTGCTCTCACCATTCCATTGCCGGGCTCTGGCGTCTTGCTCCAAAGCTGATCGTGCCTATTGGCCGGTTAGTGGGAACAAGCAAAGAAGCGTTGATTTCTTTGGTGCTATTGCGCTGCCTGTTTCGGCTGCGCCTCTTGCCCCGGCTGGCAGAACGCCGCGAGGGAACGCTGCATGACGTTGCGATCCAGGCCCTCCCCGATCACGACGATCCGGGTTCGCCTGACACCATCGGGCCAGGCGGGCAGATGCAGCGGCTTGTGGATGAGGTGCTGCACGCCATGGACGACAACCGGCGTTTCTGCCCCCTCGATGTCGACCAGCCCCTTGAGCCGCAGGATCTTGCGTCCATGGCTATGGATCAACATGGAGAGCCATAAGGCAAACCGCGGCCAGGCAATGGGCTGTTCGGCCTCCAGCACAAAGGTGCCGATGGTGCCGTGCTGGCTCGCCTCGTGTCCATGATCCTGCCCTCCATCATCGCCGAGCCAGGGCGCTACAGCTGCTACCCGGCTGGCGGGATCGTTGAGCGTATCCAGCAGCAAAGCTTGAGACGGCTCCCCCATTTCGTCGAGCACCACGACATTGGCGGCCCCGTTGATCCGGCCCAACTGCTGCCGCAGGTCCGTCAATGCCGCCGCGTCCGCCAGGTCACCCTTGCTGATGATGATATGGTCCGCGACCGCCACCTGGCGCCGGGACTCCGCAAAGCCCGCAAGGTTCCCCGCCCCATTGGGCACATCCACCACGGTTATGACATTGCCCAGCCGCAGATGATATTTCAGCATCAAGTCGGCGCTGAGCGTCGCGATGATCGGCGCAGGATCGGCCAGTCCCGTGGTCTCGATCACGAGCCGGCTGAACGGCGGGATCTCCCCCCGCCGCACCCGCTCGAACAAGGACAAGATCGTGTTCTTGAGATCGACCCGAATGGTGCAACAGATGCAGCCGCTTTTGAGCAGCACCACGTCATCATCAACCGACTGCACCAGCAGATGATCGATCCCCACTGCGCCGAACTCGTTGATGATGACGGCGGTGTCGGCCAGCGCCGGTTGCGCCAGCAGCCGGTTGAGCAGTGACGTCTTCCCTGCCCCCAGAAAGCCAGTGATGAGATTGGCGACCACCGGCTCCCGAACGCCGCTCATCGGCCCCTCGCCTCTAGTTGCGCCAGCACCGCCGGGTCGAGCGGATCGCAGGGCCGCCCGATCAACTTCTCCGCCTCTACCCAGACGGCGCCGAGATTGTCGACCACCGCCATCTTGCCGGTTCGGCTGCGCAGCGTATAGCGCCCCGCCCAGCTCTCGAGCTTGAGGCCGAACAGTGCCAGCACGTCGTTGGCCGCCACGGCCCGCAGGTGCCGATCCGCTGCGGGCCGGGTTGCACCCGAGGCTTCACCGGGCCCGCTGGTCCAGTGGTCGGCATGATTGAGAACGCCGCATAACCCGCACATGCCGCCTCTCCTTTTTCCCGCCGATCAGGATTGCGGCCGCGCCGTGCCGCTCTTGGGGTAGCGCTGGGCGAAATCGGCCGCAATCTCCTCCATGGGCACGAACTTCACGCCCTCAAAGCCCTTCATGTAGTTGAACAACCGCTCATGCATCTTGAGCACATGCGGCTTGCCCGACACATCGGGATGGATGGTCAGCGGAAACACCGCATAATCATAGTTCTCGTAGACCCAGTCGAACTGGTCGCGCCACATCTCCTCGATATCGCGCGGGTTCACAAAGCCATGGCTGTTGGGCGAAGCCTTGATGAACATCATCGGCGGCAGATCGTCGAGGTACCAGGATGCCGGAATCTCGATGAGGTCGGTCTCTTCGCCTTGCGTATAGGGCTTCATCCAGGTCGAGGGATGCTGGGAATAGTCGATCTTGGTCCACTGGTCCCCAACCGTCACATAATAGGGGTGGTGGTCGTTGTGCATCAGGGAGTGGTCGTAAAGGATGCCCTTCTGCTTGAGCAGCTCGTTGGTCTTGGAGCCGAACTCCCACCAAGGCGCCACATAGCCGCGGGGCGGCTTGCCCGTCAGTTCGGTGATGAGAGCCACGCATTTGTCGAAGATCGCCTCCTCCTGCTCGGGGGTCATGGCGATCGGGTTCTCATGGCTATAGCCATGCATGCCCACTTCGTGGCCCGCATCGGCCACGGCCTTCATCTCCGCCCGGAAGGACTCGATGGAGTGGCCGGGAATGAACCAGGTGGTCTTGATGCCCCATTTCTCGAACATGCGCAGCAGGCGGGGTGCCCCGACATGGCCGGCAAAGGCGCCGCGCGAAATATCGCAAGGGCTGTCTTCGCCGCCATACGAGCCGAGCCAACCTGCAACGGCATCCACGTCGATCCCATAGGAAACGAAGATTTCCTTAGCCATGTCCTATCCTTCCCAGATGCAGTTCCAAGTGCTTCAACGGTCCAGTTGGGATGGAGTATACAGGCCAGTCTTCCCGGCGAAACAGCAAGATCGCTATGAAATTCGGGCAAAGCGCCACAAAGTTTAGGCTTTGGCAGGCGGCAAACGTTAATGCCCGGCCAGTGACAGCGGTGTATATGTTGGCTCGGCTATTTGGTGCGGAGAAGTGTTTGCCCGATGAGTGCGGTTTGCTTGATCACCACCGGAGGCACGATCGCCTCGCGCCGCAACGAGACCACCGGTGGTGTAACGGCAAGCATTGGTGCCGCCGATCTGCGCACTACCCTGCGCGATCCGCTGGACGGCATCGATCTGGAGGTTGACGAGTTCTGCAATGTCGGCAGCTACGCCTTTGATCTTCCGCTCGCCTTTGCGCTCGCCCAGCGCATCAATGAGCGCTTGGCCGACCCGGCCTGCGATGGCGTTGTCGTGACCCACGGCACCGACACGATGGAAGAAAGCGCTTACATGGCCGACCTGCTGCTCGCCTCGGACAAGCCGGTGGTGTTCACCGGCGCGCAGCGCGCGGCCGACCAGCCCGATACCGATGGTCCACGCAACATCGCCGACGCCGTCCGGCTTGCCGCCGCGCCCGCCGCCAGTGGTCTGGGCGCCACCATCTGCTTTGAGGGGGAATTCCACGCCGCGCGAGACGTCACCAAGACCCACACCTCACGCGTTGACACTTTCATGTCGGGCGAACATGGCAAGCTGGGCGAAGTCGATGGTCAGCACGTCATGGTCCAGCGGCGGCCAACGCTGCGCCGCTCCTATGCGCCCACTTCGGTCGAGCCTGATATTGAGCTGATCAAGCTCACCATGGGCGCGACGGATCGATATATCCGCTATGTCGCCGATAATGGCTGCAAGGCCATCATCCTCGAAGGCTTTGGTGTCGGCAATGCGACCCCCGCCATCGCCCAGGCCGCCGCGCAGATCGTTGCAGGAGGAACACCGGTGATCCTTACCTCGCGGTGTCCCCGCGGACGGGTGAAGCCGGTTTACGGCAATGGCGGGGGCAAGGATTTGTTTGATGCCGGCGTGATCTTTGCAGGCGACCTCAACGGCGTCAAAGCCCGCATCCTCGCCTCGGTCCTGCTCGGCGCCGGAGCAGACGTCGATCTGCGCACCGAGATGGAGTTCCTCGGCGGCTAGCTGGGACGCACGGGTGCCGGACCGGTGTGATCCCGGGCGCTCGTGATCCGCTCCGCTTGACGCATCGCATCACCGGTACGAGCGCCGGCAAACTCGCCCGCCAATGCAACTAACTGATGGCGGGCACCGTAGCTCTGCAAGCCTCGTGCCATCTCAGGTCGGGGCTTTCCGTCCAGGTTGCGCCTGCCTAATTCGCCGCCGCAGAACGATGTGGTAACGCATTGGACTTCCAATATCAGTTGAGACCATAAATGGCTGCCCCGACCCCAGCAGACAAGCCTGATCGCAAGCGCCGCTGGTCCTGGTGGCAGGTGCTCCTCGTCGTCGCGGTGCTCGCAGTTGGCCTCTATGCGGCTCTCGCGCGTCCCTGGGAACCAAAGCCCGCCCCAGTCGCGGTAGAAAACCTCGCCATGGGGCCGTTCTCCCAGGTGCTCGCCGTCAATGGGCGTGTCGTGGCGCGCGAAACGGTCACCGTGCGCTCGGCAGTGTCTGCCTTGGCGGTTGAGGTTCTGGCCAGTGAAGGCGATCTGGTGGCGGCCGGCGATGTCTTGGTGCAACTCGAGACCAGCCAGCCCCAAACCCTCGTGGGCCAGGCGCAGGCGGCGCTTGATGCGGGGATGGTCAGCCAGGCCCAAGCCAAAGCCAATGCAGATCGGGCGATTGCCTTGGGCGAAAATGCCACCCGCTCGGCCCGAGAGGACGCCGAACTGGCGCTTTCGGCCGCGACCAATGAGGTCGCCCGCCTGCAGGCCGCGCTGGAACAGGCGCAAAGTCAGCTCAAGCAATACACGATCGTGGCGCCGCTAACGGGCACGGTGCTGGATCGCAATGTGGATCGGGGCCAATTGGTTGATCCGCAAACCGAGCTGTTCATCATCGCCGATATCGCCGACTTGCAGGTCGAAACCGATATCGACGAGCTCTACTCCTCTCGGATCAGAAGCGGGCTCAAGGCACTGCTCAAACCCGTCGGCGATACCGTGCCCCAGCATGGCAGTGTCGTTTTTGCCTCCCCAACCGTTGACCCGGCGACCGGCGGCCGTCCAATCAAGCTCGCATTCGACCAACCGGTGGAGTTGCCGGTGGGCCTGACCATCAACGCCAATATCATCGTGTCGGAAACCGATGCCGCCCTGACCGTTCCCCGCGGCGCCATTGTGACCGAAGGCACCGACAGCCATGTGCTGGTGTTGGAAGATGGCGTCGCAATGGTGCGCCCGATCGAGTTTTCCGATTGGCCTGCCCAACGGGTCATCGTCACCGCCGGTCTCGATGAAGGGGATCAGGTGATCCTCGACCCCACTGCGGTGCAACCCGGTCAAAGCGTAGTCGCGGAGTAGTGCGATGCTTTATGGCCTCAAGATCGCCCTGCGCTACCTGACGGCCAGCAAGGCGCAAACCAGCCTCTTGATTGCCGGCGTTGCGGTGGGGGTCTTTGTCTTCATTTTCATGAGCGCCCTGATTGGCGGGCTCGCTGTCTTTCTGGTGCAGCGCACTGTCGGTGACATCGCCCATGTCACCATCGAAGCGCCCGACAGGAACCCGGCCCTGCTGGTTCCCGAGGTCGCCGGGCCATTGGTGGTGGAGCAGCGTGCCACCAGCCAGCGCGCGCAATTGCGCACCGCCGACGCGTTCCTGCCCACCATCGAGGCTATGCCCGGCATCACCGCGACGTCCCAACAGATCGTAGGCAACGGCTTCCTTGTGCGCGGCCTCATCACCGCTCCTGTCAGCGTGGTCGGGGTCGAAGCCAACAAGGTTTCGGCAATTGCCGATATCGGGGGCGCGCTGATCGAGGGCAGCACCGATCTGACCAATACTGGCATCATCATCGGCAGCATGCTGGCCGATGATCTCGGCATCGGCATCGGCCAGGTGGTGCGGCTTGAATCCGAGCGCGGCGTCGAGCGGCCGCTGGTGATCAGCGGCATTTTCGAGTTGGGCGTTGAAAGCCTCGACCGCCGAACAGCAATTATTGGCCTTTCCACCGCCCGGACCCTCTTTGAGCTGCCGCAGGGGATATCGCGCATCGAAATCAAGCTCGACGATCTCAACCAAGCCAATGCCTATGCTGCCCGGATCGCCGCCGAGACGGGCCTAAAGGCGACCCCTTGGACGCAAGGCAATGCTCAATTGCTCGACGGGCTTCGGGCGCAAGCCAGTTCGGGCAATCTCATCAAGGCTTTCGCCTTGATCACCATCGTTATTGGCGTGGCCAGCGCATTGCTGCTCTCGACTTATCGGCGCCGGCCCGAGATCGGCATCATGCGGGCGATGGGTGCCAGCCGAGGTTTCGTCATCTTCGTCTTCGTCACCCAGGGCGCGCTGATCGGCATACTGGGCGGGTTGATTGGAGCGGGGCTTGGCTATGCCGTGCTGTCGCCCTTCCCCGTGCCTGAACTCGCGCCTCCCGGCGGCTTGCCGGTGGATGTGCGCCAGGGTGCCTATGGCCTTGCGATTGCCCTGACCGCCATTGGCGCCATCGTCGCTTCGATCCTGCCAGCCCGCGCCGCCGCCCGGGTCGATCCCGTCTCGGTGATCGGCCAATGAGTGCGCTCTTGCAAGTTCGGGATCTGGTCAAGACATATGGCGAAGGCGAGGCCGCAACCCGGGTGCTCAAGGGTGTCAATTTGCAACTGGAAACCGGCGAGTTGTCGGCGCTGCTCGGCCCATCCGGCTCCGGCAAGAGCACGCTCCTCACCATCCTTGGCACCCTGATGCAGCCCACTTCCGGGCAACACGAAATGCTCGGTGAGGATCTCACCAGCGCCAGCGATCGGGACCTCACCGAGTTCCGCAATCGCCATATAGGTTTTGTCTTCCAGTTCCACCATCTGCTGCCCGATTTCACCGCGCTCGAGAACGTCATCTTCCCCGCGGCCGTGCATGCCGGGCGCGAAACCGCCGCTGCGCGTCAGCGCGGCCGTGAACTCCTTGTCCGTGTCGGCCTGGAAAGCCGCATGGATTTTCTCGCGACCAAGCTCTCGGGCGGGCAAAAGCAGCGGGTCGCCATCGCCCGCGCCCTCATGAACCAGCCCGAACTGGTTTTGGCCGATGAACCCACCGGCAATCTCGACCGGGAATCCGCCATGCAGGTCATGGAGTTGATCCGCGAAATCAACGAAAAGGAGCAGACCACCTTCCTGATTTCCACCCATGACGAAAACATCGCCGATCTCTGCAAGCGGCGCATCCGCGTGTTGGACGGACGCGTGGAATAGGCGCCGGTTGGCTCAAACTTGAATCGAGCTTCTCGCCAACCATGCCGCCGATTACCCGCACACCATAAGTGTCTATTGAGCCCACTGGGGAAGACTCCGTTCGATCTCGGCTGGCTGCTTGCCAACAAATAGACCCGGAGCATAATTAGCCGCACGATTGGCAGAACCGGATAACTGCTCGTGACCGGCGGCGCGTCCGAACCGGTATGGTGCCGCCGCCCGGTTCACCATCGATCAACGGGTGGCTCCTTACCTGGATCGGCACCAATGCCATGGACCCGCTTGCGAAGCTGAAATTGTACCTCGTTTCGTCGGATCCCGGCCATGTGGGACTTCGCATGGGCGTGCGCGTCATGCTGACCGTCGCTGCGGTCTGCCTCGCCCTTTTCGTTTTGGGTCGCTGGGTCCCCATGAACGCGCCATCCTATGTGCTTGGCATGATCACGGCGATCCAGGGGGCCGCCCAAATCAATGATCCCACGATCGGGGAACGTGCCGTAACCCGGGTCTATGCTGCGCTGGGCGGTTTCATTGCCATCGCCGGCATATCGCTGGTCGAGAGCTCCTTGGTTCTGGTCGACCTCTGGCTCCTGATTGTCATCTTCGTTGCCACCTATTCGCGCCGCTTTGGTCCCCGCTGGCAGGCGGTTGGCGTGTTCACCTTCATGTGCGGGGTGGTCGGCGCTTTCCTCAGGGCTCCGGAACGCGATCTGGTGGAAATCGCTCTCGCCCTGCTTGTTTCCGGCGTGGTTGCGCATCTCGTGCGCAACTATGTCGTGCCGGAAAGGCCATCGCGTGACTTCCGCCGCGTCGTTGCTGGTACCCTTTCGCTATCCCAGCAGCTGCGGCAGCTAATCGGGGCGGTCAGCGCTACACAGAAGGACATGCGCTGGAACGATGCCCTGCTGATCGCGGGTTGGCTGCGCAGCGACATTCGCATGTGCCAGAACTACTTGCCCTTGAAGGTGGAAGGGCCCCACTCCGAGCGGAACTCGGACATCGTGCTGCGGCTGTTGGATTTGCAGCTGGCGACCGAGACGGCGCTGGACGCGTCCTCGGCCAGCGCCTTGCGCCGACCGGAAGCGGATCCGGGGAGTGTCAAGCGCGAGCTGGACGAGATGCAGGAGGCCGAGCGGAAGTTGCAGGACGCCGTTGCCCAGTTGCCGGCTTCCTTCCCCGAGGGCGCGAGTTCGGTTCCGCGCATGCCCCCGGCCAAACCGCTGCCGGCGCGGGGCGAATGGCTCAACGACGCGCAGTTTCGCCTCGCCATCCAGGTGACGCTAGCCTGTGCGATCGCCATGGTGGGCGGACGACTAATCTCCTCGGACCGCTGGTTCTGGGCAGTCATGGCCGCATTCCTGATCTTCATGAACACCCAGTCGGCGGGCGCCGTGGCAGTCCGGGGCATCAGCCGGGCCATGGGCACTCTCGCCGGCATAGTTCTGGGTATCGGCCTCGCTACGCTCGTCCGTGGCGATCTCTACCTGACCATTCCCCTGGTCGGCATCTCCATTTTCGGTGCGTTCTATCTGGCGCGGATCTCCTATGTGGGGATGAACATCTGCATCAACGTGGCGATTTCGCTCATCTACGGCCTGGTGGGCATCTTCAGGCCCGAACTCCTCGTTCTTCGTTTGGAAGAAACTGCGATCGGCGCGGCTGCGGGGATTTTTGCGGCGCTGGCTGTGCTGCCGGTCCGAACGGCCAGTACGGCGGATCGAGCGATGAACCGCCTTTATCTGTCCCTCAAGCAGCTCACGGCGGCGATCATCAACATAGGGGCGGACCAGCAAAATCAGTCCATGACCGCCGCCGCCGGCGCCGTCGACAAAGCCTTCGCCGATGTGGTGAAAGCCTATGATCCCATGCGCAGTTTCTGGGCCATGGGCACGGCTGAAGTCAAGACCCGCAATCCTCTGAGGCGCGCCTATCTTCTCGCGCATGCGGCGCATCTGCTCGAGCACAGCTTCCGCCAAACCCGACCCACTGACACAGAACTCCAGGAGCTTGCGGCGATACAGGACCGCCTGGCGATCATTGCGGGCGAAGGCACCGCCGCCGATCTGCCCGCCTCGGCCGCCGACGACAGCCTCAAGGAGCACGAGACCGAGCTCGCCATTGCTGACGAGCCAGTCAGGTATGCCCTTGAGATCATGTCCGAGATCCTGCGCCAGGTCGAAGCTGGCGAGTGATAAGGTCCGTCAAACAATCAACAGCCAAGCCGCGGCCATGGCCATGGTCAGCACGGTGACGATCGCACCCGCCTTGGAAAACTCGGCAAAGGAAATCGTGAAGCCATAATCCTTGGCGCGCTCCACCATGATGATGCCGGCGAGGCTCCCGAACACCACGAGATTGCTCGAGAAGTGCGTGCCCAACGACAGCGCGGCCCCGTATTGTGCGTTCCCCTCTGAATGCAGGTAAGGCACCAGCATCATGACGGCTGGGTTGTTTCCCACAATGTTGCTGACGATGCTGCTGACCCAGAACAGGGTGAAAGGCTGGTCAAGATCGATGCCGCCATGAGCCAGCTGCGCGAGCAATCTTTGGGGGAGCCCGGTGGCCGACACCGCGGCATTGACGACAAACAAGCCCATGATCAGCAAAAGCAGGTCGCCATCGACCTCCTTGAGCATGTCTCGGGAGGAAACGCGCCGGCTCAGCAGGAGCAAACCGGCAGCGGTTAACGCGATCAGTTCGCGTGGCCATGGACTGAAGATGAAGGCGATCACCACGGCCAGCGCCACCAACACGGCCTTCGCCGTTTCTCCCACCGAGAACGGCGTGCTGGCAAGCTCGTCCACCGGCCGCTTCTTGTCGGCGGACGGAGTGAGTTGCCAGCGGCCGCGATACAGCCAACTCACCACGATCCAGATGATCGGCAATGACAAGAGCGCAGGGACCGCAGTGATCTCAGACACGCCGGCGAATGACAGGTCCAGCTTTTGGGCGGCAATCATGTTCTGGGGGCTGCCAATGATCGTGCCGGACGCGCCAGCATTGGCCGCAAAACAGAAGCCCAGCAGAAAGGGTATCGGATTAAGCTTGCGGTTGAGGGTGATGGACATCAGCAGCGGCGTCATGGCGACGGCCACCACGTCATTGGTCAGGAATGCCGCGAGCAGCCCTCCCACCACGATGAGGATCGCCAGCAAGGCCCCCGGCGACACAGACGCGCCCGCCACTTTCCGCGCCGTCCAGCCATAAAAGCCCGACACCACGAAGGCGGCGGAAACCACCATGAGGCCAAAGAGCATGCCGATGCTGGAATAATCGATGGAGTCCCACGCGTCCTTAGGGTCAATACTGCCCGCGGTCATCATGGCCAGCGCGCCGATGATAGCCGCGCCAGTGCGATCCACCTTGAGGCCCGGCAGGCCCCCTAGTGCCATGGCCAGGTAGACCAGAAGGAAGATCAGGATCGTGAGGTCCATGGCGGTCTGGGTCCATCTAACCGGAGTTGAGCTTGCTGCCGGAGCGACTGCCCGGCAGCGCTTGGCCCGCCTAGTTGTCCGTGCCCGATTTGATGTTCCACAGGCTGTAAGCCTGCTCGCCGTAGAGCTGTTCATCAAGCCCTTGCCGTTGCACCTCTTCTGGCACACGCAGCTTGCCGAAGCGGTCGATCAGGCGGAGGATGATGCTGGTGACCACGGCCGCATAGATCACGACAATCAGGATGCCCAAGGCCTGAACCAGCAGTTGGCGCGGACCGGCGGAAACTGCGTTGATGTGGGAGCTCGCAAGCAGCCCGATCAGGATCGAGCCGGTGATACCGCCCACACCATGCGCCCGGAAAACTTCCAGTGTGTCGTCGACCTTGAGCCAGGACTGGATATATTTGGCGTAGTAGCAGGCGGTGGCGCCTACGGCGCCGATCAGCAGGGCGGCCATGGGCTCCACATAGCCCGAGGCAGGCGTGATCGTTGCCAGACCGGTGACGGCACCAACGAGGAGGCCCGAGAAGGTCGGGTGCCCGGTTTCGCGCCATTCCCAGAACATCCACACCAGCATGGCGACTGAGCCGGCCAGCATGGTGTTGGTGAAAGCGTAGGCCGCCAGCGCATCGGCTGCGTAGGCGCCACCGGCATTGAAGCCGAACCAGCCGAACCACAGCAGACCTGCGCCTAGGGCAACCAGCGGCAGGCTGGCCGGGGCCGAGGCGCCTTCCGCCACGGCGCGCTTGCCGAGGTAGCGTGCGGTCACCAGCGCCGAAACGCCGGCCGAGGCATGGATCACGATGCCGCCGGCAAAGTCCACTACCCCGAGACGCGACAGGAACCCGCCGCCCCAGATCCAGTGCGCCACGGGCAGATAGACGATGATGGTCCAGAGGGCGACGAACCACAGATAGGCTGCGAACCGGATGCGTCCCACAAACGCCCCCGTCATCAGCGCCGGGGTGATGATGGCGAACATCATCTGGTAGCCGAACACGAGGATGAAGGGCACGTCGCCGGCATAGTTCGCATTGGGTTCAACGCCCACATGATACATGCCGAAGTATGTGCCGATATTGCCGATCATCCCGCCCAGCGATGGGCCGAACGCCAGGCTGAATCCGCCGAACACCCAGATGATGCCGACTACGCCGATGCAGACAAAATTCTGGATCATGATCGAAAGCACGTCTCGATCTCTCACCAGCCCCCCATAGAACAGCGCCAACGCAGGCGTCATCATCATGACGAGGGCCGTGCAGACCAACACGAAGGCAGTATCACCGGCGTTGATGGCAGTCATCTTGTTGCGCCCTCTCCTGAATGTGTTTGATCTAGCATCCCCCTGCAGCTCATCACTTGTCATCCATCAAGAAGTTCGCGCCTACCGGGCTGTGCGGATGCGGCGTGGCACGGCTCTTGGGAGCGATGAACAGGTACAAGGTGAGCACATAGGGTGCCGTATAGGTGGGCAGTCCGGTCGGCGCCATGATCACATCGAGGGCGGATTGCATGAAGACCGTCGCGACAGTGGCGAAGGCGGCATAGATGAAGACATAGCCCGACGGCTTGAGAAACACCGTGCCCAAGGCAATAGCGGTCAAGACGGGGCTGAAGCCATAAAGGCCCTGCGACACTACCGAGGGATCGGCTCGCATGATGAGGACCGTCAGCAGGGCAATGATCGATCCACCGACAGCGGCCATGCCCGCGATGGGCGAGGCAATGAAGATCCCGACGAGAATGATAACCCCGCTGACCCAGTCGCCCAGCAGATACACCTGACCGATGTTGCGGAAAAGGATCTGCAGCAGTTCGAGTGGGTTGGGGATCGGCACGGTGCCGAGCGCATAGTCGGTCGCCAGCTTGGGTGCTTCACCCACGACATGCAGCGAGCCGAAACCATAGGCCCCCGCCAGAAGCAGCCAGGCCGTGAGCACAAACGGACCCGTCGAGCCGGGAATGCTCCAGCTATTGGTCAGCGTCGCGCTGAAGGCGCTGGTCACGATGGTGCTGATGGCCGCGCCCACGAAGATATAGATCCAGAGCTCGGGCGAGTTGGCGATGAAGGTGGGTAGTGCGATGCCGACCAGGATGCCGTTGAAGCCGAACAGCCCGGAAGTGTAGGACTGGGGATCGGCCTTGAGCGTCCTGGCTGTTCCCGTGCCAACAATCACGCCGAGTACGGCGCCAATCGTTGTGGCCCAGTTGCCGCTGGTGAAGGACGAATAAGCGATCGCTAGGAAGAACAGCGCCCCGGTCAGGGCATTTTCCATGAAGAAGACCTGACTTGCCCCCTTGAGGCAGACCAAGCCGAAGTTATTCCTGTCAATGCTCATGGTCCCAGACCTCCGGCGCTACCGCCATAGAAATTGCTCGGGTAAGGTGCGGCCGCGTGCTTCCTCGCGAACGACGCGCCAGAAGCGCCGGACCTCGGCGCGCACGTCATAGCTTTCCACCCCAACCGCCCGCAGCATGAGCCCGGCGCCATTGGGCAGCATGGAAACACCGGACATGGCCCTGGGCGCGTCAGGCGTGGCGTTCACCTCCACGCGTTCCCGGATCCGGGCTGCTGTTTCGGGGGGAGTAAGGCACACCACATTGGCAAGGGCGTCATAACCGCGGCTCACCGCCGGCAGATCGAAGGTGTCGTTGTCCTTGTCGATCAGCACCTTCTCGGTGAAGATCGCCTTGCCACCTGGCCGTCTGGCACTTACCTGCATGGACAGCAGATCAAGCCCGAAGCGCTCGGAGGCATGGTGATGCTTGCGCCCGCTCATCAGCATTTCGCCATAGAGCAGCGTCGCGCTCTCATCGATGACGATGTCGGTCCGGTTGATGTAGCGGGAATCCCGGTAGGGAATGGTGAAGTCGGGCAGGTATTCGAGATAGCTGCCCGCAGCGAGCGTGAGATGCTGGTGTTGCGAGGCATAGTTGGCGTCCATCCGGTGGATGCGGTTGGCCCCCTGCGAGGTAACATGGGCGCAGGCGCCCTCCCCCACAGCGATGCTGATCCGGTAGCGATCGCCCTGCAGCACGCCACCGCCGATCGAAATGATCGAGCAGATCGGCAGCTCTGGCATGGCTTCATCCCAGTAAAGGGCCTGCTGCACGAGGAGCGGCGTCACGCGATAAAGGTCGTGCAGGATCGAGCGCCCGTTCCGGAGCGAAAAGCCCAGCCGCAACTCCCCGATCTTGCCGGGCCCCGCAGCGCGCATCTGCGCCGGCTCGGTGTGGAACCCGTTGAGCTCGCGCGCCGCATCCAGCCGCAACAATGACTCGTGCAGGCCCATAGCCCTACCCCACCGCAGCCATTGGCGTCGGTTTGACGTCGAACAGGGCCATGTCCATGATCAGGTCCATCAGCCCGTCCACGCCTTCCCCGGTCTTGCAGTTGGTAAAGACAAAGGGCTTGCTGCCCCGCATGAGCTTGGAGTCGCGGTCCATAACCTCAAGGCTCGCGCCCACATAGGGGGCGAGATCGGTCTTGTTGATCACGAGGATATCGGACTGGCACACGCCGGCGCCGTTCTTGCGCGGGATCTTGTCGCCCGCGGCCACGTCGATCACATAGATGTAGAAGTCAGCCAGCGCCGGGCTGAAAGTCAGGGTCAGGTTGTCGCCGCCCGATTCAATCAGCACGACATCGCTGTCGGGATAACGCTGCTCGAGCTCCTCGACCGCGGCGATGTTCATCGATGGGTCTTCGCGCACCGCCGTATGGGGACAGGCGCCAGTCTCGACCCCGACAATCTTCTCCTCGACAAGGATGCCGTTGAGCGTGCGCCGGACCTGCTTGGCGTCTTCCGTCGTCACCACGTCGTTGGTGATGATGAGGGGCCGCACGCCCATCTCGATGAGCCGGGGTGTGATGGTTTCGATAACCGCCGTCTTGCCCGAACCGACCGGGCCGCCAATGCCGATGCGCGTGATCTTCTTCATATCCTGCTCCTTGGTCGGCCGTTTCAGTTCATGAACAGCCGCAGATGAGTTCTGGTGTGATGGGCCACGACGACGTCGTAGACCGGGGCAAAGCTCGACATTTCCTCGAGCTCGAGCGTGTTGATGGCCTGGTAGTGCCGCTCCACTGATCCCTGGGCGTCAAAGAGAATGCCCTGCGTCGTCAGATGATCGATCCGCATCAGCCGCAGCGCAGCGTTGAGGATCATCGACGACAGCCCGTATTGATGCAGGGTGAAGGCTTCGGCCTCGTTGACGCCCATTCCGGCAAGGCCGATAGCCTGAGCCACGGGAAAGCACCCTGGGGTCTGCTTGCTGTTGATGTCGTCGAGCCAGCGCTGCAGCAGGGGCACATGCGTGATCGCCATCGCCAATTCGGCAAACTTCTTGCCCATCCGCGAGAGCATCAATTGCTGCTCTTCGCCGATCCGGCGGATCCATAGGGCGTCATCGGCCTCGAGGAGCCTGTCATAATCCCCGGCACTCGCCGCCCGATGCGCATGCAGCAGCGCGACCCCATCGCTATGGGCTGCCTGGCGCAAGATGACCTCCAGATAGTCCTTGAGGCTCTGGGGATCGGTGACGATCTCCAGCTGCACCGCCGATTCAAGCCCCTGCGAAAACGCAAAGGCCCCGACCGGCAGCGTGGAGTCGGCAAACTGCAGCAGTCGCGCCAGCCGACCCATATCCGAGGCAAACCAGTTAGCTCCCGCGTTCATAGAAGCACGCCGTGGTCATGCCGGTGGCCGTGGTGATGGTTGTGATCATGGTGGTGGTCATGGTCATGCCCGTGATCTTGGTCATGCCCGTGATCTTGGTCATGGCCGTTGGCCTCTTGGTCATAATGTTTGTGCGGTGACGCGTCCGCCCCAGCGAACAGCAGACGCGCTTCGCTGGGATCGAGGCGCTCGGCGACTACCTCGCCCGGCTCGAAATGCATGGTGGCGTGCCGGAAGGCATGGGTGCGCATCACCGAGGACATCACCTTCCGATCCACCGAAACAGGCACATAGATCGTCGTGCCCTTGATCACTGCGGGCCAATGCTGGTTGCCCAGCCCGTGGCCAAGTTCGAAGCCGATGCTGAGGATCTCGGCGGCCGACATGCCTTCGAAGTCCTCCATTTCGATGACCATCACCTCGCGCATGGCAATGGTCGCCACCACGATCCGGCGCGCGACGGGGTCGTGATAGAGCACGTCCCCGTCATGCAGATGTTCTGAGCGCGGCAAGGAGATCGCCAGTTCCAGCCCACTCTCAGTGCGCTTGCGCAGCCGGCTCTTGGGCGCTTCCCATTGTTCGAGCACCAGTTGCTCGACCTCGGCACCCTCCCAGTTCCGGTCCTTGATAT